>CAZDTG010000148.1:0-10470 GCA_964508005.1 uncultured Steroidobacteraceae bacterium | reverse complement strand
GTGGCGCTGTTCTCGAAGCCGAACGGCGAGCCGATCGCCAGCACCCATTGTCCCGGCTTGATCTTCGTGGGATCGCCGAGGCGCACGGTCGGCAGGTTGGCCGCGTTGATCTTGATCACCGCCACATCCGTGCGCTCGTCGGCGCCGATGACCTTGGCCGGGAACTCGCGCCGGTCGGTGAGGCGCACGGTGACCTCGTCGGAGTTGGCCACCACGTGGGTGTTGGTGAGAATATAACCGTCCGGGCTGACGATGAAGCCGGAGCCCGCGCCGCGCACGGGCGGCTGGTTGCCGCGCGGCCCCTGTTCCGGACCCGGAATGCCGAAGCGGCGGAAGAAGTCGAAGAACGGATCGTTCGGCGACAGGCCGGGCACGCCCCCGTTGGACTGCTGCGCCTTCTCGACAACCTCCACATTGACGACCGCCGGGCCGTATCGCTCGACCAGGGGTGAGAAGTCGGGCAGCGCTCGCAACACACTCTCGCTGCCAGCCGCGGCCGCGGTGGCCGCGGGCGGCGGTGCCTGCGCGATTTGCGTCGGGTGCGAGGACTGGGCGCTCAGGCCTCCGGAACAGGCCACCAGCGCGATGGAAACGCATGACACCGGTACCGCACGACGGGCGGGGCGCGAAACTCTCATGCTCGACTCCGAATTGGGGGCCGCTCGGCCCGGACGGGGGGACTCGGGGATCATTGGGGAGCTTCCTCGCGAATTCCAGCACTTGGCGTGCCCGCCGCGGGCCGCCGGCCACTTTGGCGCATCCACACCCCATACGCCAGAGCCCCTGTCGCCAGGAGCACGATCAGCCAGTTTCCAACACGGGCGTACGGTGTGAGCCCGGAGCGCGGCGTTACCGAGGAATGCAGCACATACGCCTGGAACTCCGGAGCGAGTGCGACAACTTCGCCGTGCGGCCCGATGATGCCCGAGATGCCGTTATTGGCCGCTCGGATCAGGTAGCGGCCGGCTTCGAGGGCACGCATCCGGGCGATCTGGAAATGTTGATAGCGCGCCGTGGAATGTCCGAACCAGGCATCGTTCGTGACATTGACGAGCGCGTTCGCCTGGCGCAGGACGCCGAGCATCGCGCTGCCGTAAGCGTCCTCATAACACACCGTCGTACCCAGCTCGAGGCCCGCGGCGGACAGCGGCGGCTGGTTGGTCCCGCCGCGCGTGAAATCCGAGTACGGCAGGCTCATCAGCCGCAGCCACGAGCGCACGAGGCCCGGCACCGGAAAGAACTCGGCGAAGGGCACGAGATGATCCTTGTCGTACCAGCTCACCTTGCTGTCGAGCGCCAGCACCGAATTGAAGTAATGCTCGCCTGCATCCGACTCGCGCAACACGCCGAACACCAGCGCCGAATTGCGGGCGCGGGTCTCGTGATAGAGGTCGCTGATGTAGGGAATCTGATTGTTGGCGAGGTCGGGCACGGCCGACTCGGGCCACACGATGAGCTGCGTGCCGAGCGTCTTTTCGGTGAGCTCACGATACAGCTTGAGGATGGTGTCCTGGTTGCTGTCGAGCCACTTCTGCTCCTGGGAAATGTTGCCCTGCACCACCGCGACCGTCACCGGCGGCCCGGCAGGCCGGGTCCAGTCGAGCGGGCGCAGGACGCCGCCGGCAAGCCAGGGCAGCACGAATACGATCGCGCCCACTATCCGCACGGGTTTTGTCCCGCAGAGGGCCGCGGTGAGCCCGCCCGCACTCAACAGCAGCACCGCGCTGATGCCGTACACACCCGCGATCGGCGCGAAGCTCGCGAGCCACGTGTCCGTCTGGGAATAGCCCAGCGACAGCCACGAGAAGCCCGACAGGAACCAACCGCGCCACCACTCGATCAACAGCCACGCCGCGGGTATGCCGAGCAGCCACCGGACAGCGCCGCCGGGCGGCAGCCAGCGCGTCACGAAGTAACCGAGCGCGGCGTGATACAGGCCCATGATCGCGATCAGCGCCACCATCAGCGCGATCGCCACCCACAGCGGCGCCTCGCCAAAGATGCGGATGCTGATGTACAGCCAGTAGGTACCGGCCGCGAACGTGCCGGCGTTGAACCAGAAGCCGAGCCATGCGCCCATCCGGGGCGTAGCGCCCTGCCACAGCCACATCAACGACGCCGGACACAGGACCGCGAGCGCCCACCAGTTGAGCGGAGCAAAGGAGCACGCGAGCAGCGCGCCCGCGCCGCAGGCCAGGGCCCCGCGGGCCGCATCGTGAGACAGAAATGCGAGGACAGTACGAGACTCATTCCGCGTCACGCCCACACGAGCGTCTCGTATGGTGTCGGTGACGGCGGCGGCGCGCCGTTCGCTCATATCAGGCCTCGCCGCCCGCAGGCCGCTCTTCCGGGGGAATGACGTCTTGCGGCGGCACGACGCGCAGAGCGTCGATGCGCCTGCGGTCGGCACGGGTCACGCGGAACTCGAAGCCGTCGATGGTCGCCGAGTCGCCGCGCCGCGGCAGGCGCCCGAACTCCTTCATGAGCAGGCCCGCCACCGTATCGAAGCCTTCCTCTTCCGAGAGGTGCGCACCGAAATACTCGTTGAACTCCTCGATGCGCGTGACCCCACGAACGGTGAACTGGCGCTCGGCCTCCTTGCGGATGTTGTGATCGTCCTCGACATCGAACTCATCGTCGATGTCGCCGACGATCTGCTCGATCACGTCCTCGATGGTCACGAGCCCGGACACGCCCCCGTACTCATCGACGACGAGCGCCATGTGATTGCGATTGCGGCGAAAGTCCTTCAGCAGGACGTTCAGCCGCTTCGATTCGGGCACGAAGACCACCGGCCGCATGTACTCGCGGATGTCGAACCGCTCGCGACTCTCCGCGGGGTAGAGGCGCAGCAGGTCCTTTGCGAGGAGGATGCCCACGATGTCGTCGCGATCCTCGTCCATGACCGGAAAGCGGGAGTGCCCCGACTCGACCACCACCGGCAGGAGTTTCGAGAAGGGGTCGTCGCGGCGCACGAACACCATTTGCGCGCGGGGGATCATGATGTCGCGCACCTGCAGGTCACCGACCTCCAGGACCCCCTCCAGCATGGTCAACGCGTCGGGCTCGACGAGGCCCCGCTCGGCCGCTTCGCGCAATGTCGCGAGCAGCTCCTTGCGGTCCTGCGGCTGCTCCCCGACGAATCCCTGGGCGATGCGTTTCAGCCAGCGTCCCGTGGCGTTGAGATCCTTCGCCATCACTGAGCTCCCTTCCTACGCTCCTGCGGAGCTTCGGAAGGCAGGCTCGCCTCCCGAAGCGCTCCGCGCGAAGGGAGGTAGGGATTCGCGAAGCCGAGCCGGCGCAAAACCGTGATCTCGCGGCGCTCCATGCGGCCGGCGTCCGTCTCGCGCTCGTGGTCGTAGCCAATGAGGTGCAACGCCCCGTGGACGACGAGGTGCGCCCAATGAGCCCGCAGGCTTTTCTTCTGCTCGCGCGCCTCGGTGCGCAGCACCTGCGGGCAGATCACCAGATCGCCCAGTGGACGTGGCTCCTCGGCGGCTGTCGCGGTGGGCAGCTCAGCCACGGGGAACGACAGGACATTCGTCGGCCTGTCGCGCCCGCGAAATTGCGCGTTGAGGCGGCGGCTTTCGGCGGGGCCGACCACGGACACGCCGATCTCGCGGCCCGCCGCACGACGACCTAACGCCGTGCTCGCCCAGACGGTCAGATCGCTGCGTGGTGGTGCCCAGGTTCGAACGCGTCTGCGCACGTCGACCCGAACGTTGTTTCGCCCGTTGTTCGACTTGCGCGCGGGAGGGGCACTCACGAGGAGCCACTCTGGGCCTCGTAGGCCTTGACGATGCGTTGGACGAGCGGGTGGCGCACGACATCCTGCGCGTCGAAGAACGTGAATGCGACGCCTTCCACTCCGCGGAGTACGTGAATGACGTGGCTGAGTCCGGACTGCTTGCCCGGCGGGAGGTCCGTCTGCGTCACGTCACCGGTTACGACGGCCTTGGAGCCGAAGCCGATGCGCGTCAGGAACATCTTCATCTGCTCGACGGTCGTGTTCTGCGCTTCATCGAGGATGATGAACGAGTCGTTGAGCGAGCGGCCGCGCATGAAGGCGAGTGGCGCGACTTCGATGACGTTACGCTCGATGAACCGCGACACCCGGTCGAACCCCATCATCTCGTAGAGCGCGTCATACATCGGGCGCAGGTACGGATCGACCTTCTGTGTCAGGTCGCCGGGCAGAAAACCCAGACGCTCGCCTGCCTCGACCGCGGGCCGCACGAGGATGATCCGGCGCACCTTGTCCGACTGCAGCGCTTCGACGGCGCAGGCCACCGCGAGGTAGGTCTTGCCCGTCCCCGCCGGCCCGATCCCGAAGGTCAGGTCTTTCGCCCGAATGTGCGCAAGGTAGTCGCGCTGGTGGTTGCCGCGTGCGCGGATGCCACCGCGCGGTACCCGTACACCCTGGTCGCTCTGGTTCGCATCCGGCGGAAGCTGGCCGGACTCGCGCTCGCGGAGTGCGAGATGGACGCGCTCCGGCGTGACCTCCTCGCTCTTCGTGAGATCGAACAACTCACGCAGCGTGTCCTCCGCGCTCTCCGCATGAGCGCCGGTCACGCGAAAGTTGTCGCCGCGGCGCCGGATCTGCACATCGAGCCGCGACTCGAGCAGCCGCAGATTCTCGTCCAGCGGGCCGCACAGATTTGCGAGGCGTGCGTTGTCCGACGGCTCGAGATCGAATTCGCGCGGGGATGAGGGAGCTGAAGCGGCCACTGGCATCAGGCAGCCGCCGCGGCGACGAGCCGTCCGCGCAGGCTATGCGGACGCGCTTCAGTCACGACGACGTCCACGAATCGATCGATCAGCCCAGGCGGGCCAGCGAAGTTCACCCAGCGGTTGTTCTCGGTGCGTCCCGCGAGCTCGCGTGCGTCCTTCTTCGCTGGCCTCTCCACGAGCACACGTTGCACGGTGCCGACCATCCTTTCATTGATCGCACGGTGCTGTGCATCGAGTTGCGCCTGTAGCTGCGCGAGCCGCTCCTGCTTCACCTCGAGCGGCACTTCATCCGGCAGCGATGCTGCCGGCGTGCCGGGCCGCCGGCTGTAGAGGAAAGTAAATGACTGATCGAAGCCAACGTCGCGCACGAGCGCGAGCGTAGCCGCGAAGTCGCGCTCGCTCTCACCCGGAAACCCGACGATGAAGTCCGAAGAGATACAGATGTCAGGCCGCACGGCGCGTAACCTGCGGACTTTGTCTTTAAATTCAATGGCTGTGTACCCCCGCTTCATCAGCGCGAGGACCCGGTCCGAGCCGCTCTGCACGGGCAGGTGGAGGTGGTTGGCGAGCTTGGGCACGCTTCCGTAGGCCTCGATGAGACTGTCGTTGAACTCGAGCGGATGCGAGGTCGTGAAGCGGATCAGCTCGATGCCGGGAACGGCGGCCACGTGATGAATGAGCGTCGCGAGATCCACCAGTGCCCCATCGGCCATGGGGCCGGCGTAGGCATTGACGTTCTGTCCGAGGAGGGTGATCTCCTGGACACCCTGGCTCGCGAGCTGCCGCACTTCCTCGAGCACGGACTCGAAGCCGCGGCTGATCTCCTCGCCCCGCGTATAGGGCACGATGCAGAAGCTGCAGTACTTGCTGCAGCCCTCCATGACCGACACGAACGCCCTGCAGCCCTCCGCCCGGGGCGCCGGCAGGTGATCGAACTTCTCGATCTCCGGAAAGCTCACATCAACGACGGCTCGTCCCGTGCGGCGTAATTCCGCGATCAACTGCGGCAAACGGTGCAGCGTCTGCGGTCCGAACACGAGATCCACGAAGGGCGCGCGCTCCGTGATTGCCTCGCCCTCCTGACTGGCCACACAGCCGCCGACGCCGATGATGATCTCCGGGCGCAGCGCCTTGAGCTTGCGCCACTCGCCCAGAAGCGAGAACACCTTCTCCTGCGCCTTCTCACGCACCGAGCACGTGTTCATGAGCAGCACATCGGCCTCGGCCGCATCGTCGGTGGCCGTGAGGTCGCCACCAGTGCGCAGCACGTCCGCCATCCGGGCGGAGTCGTACTCGTTCATCTGGCAGCCGTAGGTCTTGATGAAATAGCGGCGAGACATAGGGGATGGGCCGAAATTCTACGGCCTTACGCGTCCCGCCGCACGAGTCCCCGCGCCGTAGGGCAGTTTTGCATGAATATCAATAAGATACCGCCACGCGCACCTCAGAACGGAATGTCGTCGTCGAAGTCGTCCTTCTCGCCGGCCGGGCCCGAGGGGCCGGAGTACTCCGGGTAGGGTTCCTGCGCGCCCCCGCGGCCTGCGCCGCCCCCGCTCGCGGCGGCTCCGCCGCCCCCGCCCCCGCCTCCGCTGCCCGCGCCGCCGCGGCCACCGAGCATCTGCAGCTCATTGCCGACGATCTCGGTCGAGTAGCGCTCGTTGCCCTGCTTATCCTGCCACTTGCGGGTTCGCAGGCTGCCCTCAATATAGACCTGCGAGCCCTTGCGGAGATATTCGCTGGCGATCTCGGCGAGCCGGCCGAACAGCGCGACGCGGTGCCACTCGGTGCGCTCCTGCTGCTCCCCGGAGGTTTTGTCCCGCCAGCTCTCGCTCGTGGCGATGCGCAGATTGGCTACCGTGCTGCCCGAGGGCATCGCGCGAGTTTCGGGGTCCGCGCCCAGGTTGCCGATCAGAATCACTTTGTTGACGCCGCGAGCCATGGATTGATCCTCGAAAAAGCGAATATCACTGCCTCGCATTGTAGTCCCGCGGCTGCTCCGCGCGAACCTCAATAGCCTCTGCGAACATGCAATTTTTCAGACGCGCCGGCCCGGACGGGTACACTCGACGGTCGGCCCCGAAAAGCTCAACACCTGCCATATGCAACAGATTCGCGTCCGCGGGGCGCGCACCCACAACCTGAAGAACGTGGACGTCGACCTGCCCCGGGACCGGCTCATCGTGGTCACCGGCCTGTCGGGCTCCGGTAAATCCTCACTAGCCTTCGATACGTTGTACGCCGAGGGACAGCGCCGCTATGTCGAATCACTGTCGGCCTACGCCCGGCAGTTCCTCTCCATGATGGAGAAGCCGGACGTCGACACCATCGAAGGACTCTCGCCCGCGATTGCGATCGAGCAGAAGGCGACTTCGCACAACCCGCGCTCGACCGTGGGCACCGTCACCGAAATTTTCGACTACCTGCGCCTGCTTTTCGCGCGCGCCGGTATTCCCCGCTGTCCCGACCACATGATCGACCTGACCGCACAGACCGTGAGTCAGATGGTCGACCAGGTCATGCGTCTGCCGGAAGGCACCGCCGCCGCTCTGCTCGCGCCGCTCGTCAACGATCGCAAGGGCGAGCACGCCGAAGTGCTCGAGAGTCTCGCCGCCCAGGGATTCGTGCGGGTTCGCATCGATGGACGCATCCACGAAATGGACGCGCTGCCCAAACTGGACCCGAAGCGCAAGCACACCCTGGAGGCGGTCGTGGATCGCATGCGCGTGCGCCCCGATAGCGCGCAACGACTCGCCGAGTCGTTCGAAACCGCGCTGCGCCTCTCGGGCGGCCTCGCCCGGCTCATTTTCCTCGATGATGCGGAGCGCGCGGGTGAGCCGCGCAAGCGGCGAACACCTGGCGAGGACGGCCAGGCCGGGGCTGTCGCGGCGCAGCGAGAGATGGTGTTCTCCAGTCGCCATGCCTGTCCGGTCTGCGGCTACAGTGTCCCGCCTCTCGAGCCCAAGCTGTTTTCCTTCAACAACCCGGCCGGCGCCTGCCCGACCTGCGACGGCCTCGGCGCGAAGGAGTTCTTCGATCCGCTGCGTGTCGTCGTGCACCCGCATCTGTCGCTCGCGGGGGGCGCGATACGGGGCTGGGACCGCCGCAACGCGCACTACTTCCAACTCATTCAGGCGCTCGCCGGCCACTACGACTTCGACATCGAGACCCCATGGACGGAGCTGCCCGCCAACGTGCAGCAGGTGGTGCTCTACGGCAGCGGCGATGAAGCCATCGAGTTTCGCGAGAGCACGGGCAAAGGCCGCACGTTGCGCAGACGGCATCCCTTCGAGGGCATTCTCCCGAACCTCGAGCGCCGCTATCGGGAAACCGAATCCCCGACTGTGCGCGAGGAGCTCTCGAAGTATCTCGGCATGCAGCCCTGTCCGGACTGCGGCGGCACCCGGCTCAACCGCGCCGCGCGCTTCGTTTACGTCGCCGAACGCACGCTTCCCGAGATCGCCCACCTGACCGTGGGCAAGGCGTTGGAATTCTTCCGCTCGCTGAGTCTTCCGGGGTGGCGCGGTGAGGTGGCTGCGAAGATCGTGAAGGATGTTGCCGAGCGGCTGCGCTTCCTGGTCGACGTGGGGCTCGACTATCTCACCCTCGATCGCAGCGCCGAGACGCTCTCCGGCGGCGAAGCACAGCGCATCCGGCTCGCCAGCCAGGTAGGCTCCGGCCTCACCGGCGTGATGTACATCCTCGACGAGCCCTCCATCGGCCTGCACCAGCGTGATAACCAGCGGCTGCTCGGCACGCTCAAACAACTGCGTAACATTGGCAACACGGTGATCGTCGTCGAGCACGACGAAGAGGCCATCCTCGAGGCCGACCATGTCATCGATCTCGGACCCGGCGCAGGCGTGCACGGCGGACACATCGTCGCGCAGGGCACGCCACGCGACATCATCGCGAATCCCGCTTCCATTACCGGCCAATATCTCGGCGGCAAACGCAGGATTGCCGTGCCGCGCGAGCGCGTGCCACGGTCACCGGACAAGCAGATCCGGATCGTCAGCGCGACCGGCAACAACCTGCGCAATGTCACTGCGGAGATTCCAGTCGGACTCCTCACCGCCGTAACCGGCGTTTCCGGCTCGGGAAAGTCCACACTGATCATCGACACGCTGTTCGGGTATGCAACCTCGCGCCTCAACAACACGTTGCTCAACGCACCGCCCTGCGAACGAGTCGAAGGTCTGGATCAGATCGATCGCGTGATCGACATCGACCAGAGCCCGATCGGACGCACGCCGCGCTCCAATCCCGCGACGTACACGGGTCTTTTCGCGCCGCTGCGCGAGTTGTTCGCGGCTGTCCCGGAAGCGCGCGCGCGCGGCTATGACGCGGGAAGATTCAGCTTCAACGTGAAAGGCGGCCGCTGCGAGGCATGCCAGGGCGACGGTGTCATAAAGGTCGAGATGCATTTCCTGCCGGACGTCTACGTGCCGTGCGACGTGTGCAAGGGACAACGTTATAACCGTGAGACTCTCGAGATTCGTTATCGCGGAAAAAACATCCACGAGGTTCTCGAGATGACCGTGGAAGACGCTCTGCGCTTCTTCCAGAACGTCCCCGCCGTCGCCAGCAAGCTGCAGACTCTGACGGACGTCGGCCTCTCTTACGTCCGTCTCGGCCAGAACGCCACGACGCTCTCGGGCGGCGAGGCGCAGCGTGTGAAGCTATCGCGCGAGCTGGCGAAGCGCGCCACCGGCAGAACGCTCTACATCCTCGATGAGCCGACCACGGGGCTGCACTTCTACGACGTGGCGCAGCTGCTCGACGTCCTGCATCGGCTGCGCGACGAAGGCAACACCATCGTCGTGATCGAGCATAACCTCGACGTGATCAAGACCGCCGACTGGGTCATCGACCTGGGCCCGGAGGGCGGCGAAGGCGGCGGCGAAATCATCGCGACCGGCACCCCCGAGCAGATCGCCGCCAACCCCCGCTCGTACACGGGCACCTACCTGCGCCCGTTACTGGGTAAATCGGGGCAAGAAGAGCGGCGGTCATCCGCCACGGGCTAGCGGCGTTAGGGGAACGGTACCTGCATCGCACAATTCGCCCGGAACGTTGCAAATGCGAACCGTTCTCATTCATACTTAGGCCATGGACGCATCTTCCGCCCCTGCCGGTCCCGCCCTCAACCCCGGCTACGTCAGCCTGAGTGCCCTTACCCAGGGAAGCTCCGGCCAGGTCGTAGGGGTAGGCACGCCCACCGGGTCCATGACCGCCCTGGAGCGCCGCCTGCTCGAGCTCGGCTTCATCAGCGGCGAGCAGTTCGAGATCGTGGCGGAGGCCTGGCCGGGACGTGACCCGTTCGTGGTGCGCATCGGCAATACGACCCTCGCGCTCCGGCGCCGGGAAGCCGAATCCGTCTGGGTAGAGCTCTCTCGCCCCAACTCGAACGGATGAACGCCTCCGCGGACATCCGTGTGGAACCCCAGTCAGCGGGGTTGAGCGCGGTGTCCGGGCCGAGCCTGTCACTCGTTGGCGTCCCGAATTGCGGCAAAACGGCGCTCTTCAATCGACTCACTGGAAGTCGCCAGAAGGTCGCCAACTATCCGGGCGTCACCGTCGAGCGCAAGGAAGGCCGTTTTGTCGGTCCTCGCAGCGGTCGCATCTACCGCGTAATCGATCTGCCGGGCGCCTACAGCCTCGAGCCCACCTCGCTGGACGAAGCCGTCGCCCGTGACGTCGTGCTGGGCAGGCATGCGTCGGAGCCGCCACCGGATCTGC
>CAZDTG010000147.1:0-10544 GCA_964508005.1 uncultured Steroidobacteraceae bacterium | reverse complement strand
TCGCAGAGCCCCTTCCTCGATCGCCGTCGCCGCGCGTTTCCGCCATCAATCGGCGAAGCTGGCACCGAACATTGGCAGACCGCTCTTCGACTCCGCCCGAGTCGCCTCATCCTGGATGACGTCCCAGTGCTCGGCCAACACACCGCCGGCGATGCGCACCACGTCGGCTGCGATCCAGTTTCTCGGAAGTCCGGTGCCAGAGAATCGCCCGTGGACGATGACAAAGTCGCCATCGGCCGCGATCACCCCCGGCTCGTACTTCAGGGACGCGGGACTGCCCTTTATGAGGTTGAAGAGACCTTCGCGGCCAGGCTCTATGTGGGCGCTGTGCTGAATGTAGTTGGGCGACCAGAAGCGTTCAGCCGCCGCGTAGTCCCGCTTGTTGAACAAAGTGTCGAATGCGGTAAGCACGAGCGCTTTGTTCCTTGATTCCGTTGACTCACTCATTGCGGTTCTCCTCACGATGTCTATTCGAAGCCCGTGGGCTGCCTGTGGTGCAGGTGCGGGCGCGTCAATCGTCACCGGTGGCAAACAATGTCGCCTGTTGATACACGGCCACGACTCGAGGCGGCTCAGAGCTTCGAGCCGCCGTCGACGCGCAGCGTGTCGCCAGTGATCCAGCGGGCCTCGTCGGAGGCGAGAAAGACGACGGCGCCGACAATGTCATCAGGCTCAGCGATACGTTTCAGTGCCTGCATGCCTAACGTAAAGTCGCGACCGGCATCGCTCCGTACGAAGTTGGACATGTCAGTGTTCACCACACCTGGCGCCACGGCATTGACGCGGATGCCGCGGCCGCCCAAGGCCGAAGCGAAGTGTTTCACGAGCGTATCGATGGCACCCTTGGTGGCCCCATAGGCGGACAGCGTGCCGACAGTCGCATGCGCCGCCAGCGACGACAGCAGCACGATGCTGCTGTCCTTGCACAGAGTGGGCAGAAGCTGCTGCACGAGGAAGTACGGCGCACGGACGTTCACGGCGAATATGTCATCGAAATCCTCGACCGTCATCTCTTCGATGGTGGCCGACTTCGAGATGCCGGCGTTGGCCACGAGGATGTCCAGTCGATCGCCGACGATGCCGCGTACGCGCGCGGCCAGAGTATGTGGTCCATCCGGCGCGCGCAGATCGGCGGCGACCTTCTCGGCGCGGCCGCCGGCCTCGCGGATTTCTGCGACGACTGCTGCCGCCGCCTTCTCGCCGGAGCTGTAGTGGACGAGAACCTGTGCGCCGGCCTTCGCCAGCGCGAGTGCGCTAGCACGACCGATGCCGCGTGAGGCCCCGGTGACGAGCGCGGTCTTTCCAGACAAATTTGCCATGATGAAATTTCCTTGTGTGACCAGGCCAGGGAGTCAGCGACGCGCCCGGACGGGATCAGTTAGCGGTGTGACCGCCATCGACGTTGAGGACATGGCCGCCCTTCTTGGCGAAAGCGACGGCCGCCGCGCGACCGATGCCGGTGAGGGCTCCGGTGATCAGGATGACAGACTTGTCCATGTTCAACTCCCGTGAGGTATGACGTGCGGCGTATGGGGCAGCCGACCCGCGGCGCCGGTTGCAGCCCCGTGAAAGGGGGTACACAACAGCGCCATGGCCTACAAAATAAAGGGTTGTGGCAGAGTTGAAAAAGACTTTGTAAGCTGGTGGCATACCTTGCCGGCATGGAAGGGGAAACGGCTGTGGAGTTGAGGCATCTGCGCTATTTCGTGGCCGTGGTCGAGGAAGGCAGCCTCACGACCGCGGCCGAGCGCCGGCTCCACACGTCCCAGCCTTCGCTGAGCCGGCAGATTCGCGACCTGGAGGACCAGGTCGGGGTCGAGCTGCTGTCGCGGAGTGTTCATGGCGTCGAGCTGACCGCCGCGGGCAAGGCCTTCCTCGACCACGCCCGGCTGGCGCTCATGCAGGTCGATGCCGCGGTCGAAGCCGCACGCAGGGCGGCGCAACCGGCAAGGAAGACGTTCGCCATCGGCTTCCAAACCGGGCACGAGATGAACTGGCTGCCGCGGGCGATGCATGTGCTGCGCGACGAACTGAAGAACATCCAGGTCACGGTCACCAGCGACTATTCGCCGGATCTCGCCGAAGCGCTCGCCCGCGGACGGCTGGACCTGGCGTTCCTGCGCGTGGAGCCGGGCTATGACCTCGGGTATCACGTGGTGGACCGGGAGCCCCTCATCGTGTTGATGCCGAGCGACCATCGCCTCACCGCGCGCGAAACAGTGCGTCCGCAGGATTTCGTGGGCGAGATTTTCATCGGCGGCTCGAACAAGGCCACCGTGCTGCGCGCCGTCACCGAAGCGTATCTGCGCCGCTCGGGGCTCGATATCAAACTGGATTACGGGGTGGACAACATGGCGATGGCCATGTCCCTGGTGGCATCCACCCGCGGGCTGGCGCTCATGCCCGCCTATGCCAAGAACCTGCTGCCGTGGTCAGTCGTGAGCCGCCCGCTGGAAGATGAGGCACCGACGATCGATTTAGCAGTGGGCTACAGCAAATCCAACACCTCGCCGATTCTCAAGCTGTTCCTGTCACGGCTCGACGAACTGGCGGGCCCGAACCAGAGGCACTGACGGATCACCCAGGCCATCACCGCCGCTAACCAACGATGGACGCTGAAGAAGCCGAGCGATTGTGCGACGCGCTTGCGGATCTTGCCAGCAAAGGTCCGTCCAAGGATCCTCGCGCGCACGTGGAAGCAACGGCGATCCTGCGGAAGATTACGCAGTCTCCAGAAGCGACCGCTTACGTTCGGGACCGCGCCACCGAGGTGGATCGCGCTCTGCGTGGCTGGTTCGACAGCGAAGAGAGATTTCACCGCCTTCTCAAAGGCTACAGCAGTGAGATCTACGCGATGATCGATCGCCTGCACAGCGCGTTGCGGGAAGCATCGAGGTTCGGGCCGCGCAAGTAAGAGTCGCCAGCTCGTCCACCAGACGATGACCGCTCGATCACCGTTGCCCGTCGACTCGGCCGATTGCGTCCAGCTCGGCGCGCCGCGTCCCGGAATGGTGAAGTGCTGCCCGCATTCACAGGGCAGACACCTATGGGCTGCGCGTCGGAGCCCCGGGCTCAGAACCGAAACGCGATGTCTGCCCCCGCCGTCCACCCCGAGATGTTCGTGCCCCAGATGTAGGAAGCACCAATTCCGATCCACTGAACCTTCCACAGCTGGTTGAGGAAATCCAGCACGATGCGGCCGTGGAGCTCATTCATGTGCTCCACGCCGAGTCCGCTCTCGAGGCCTCCCAACAGATCCGTGCGGCTCAAATAGCCGCCCGAGCGCAACTCATGCCCGTCGAGCTCGATACCAAGCGGGATGTCCACATCGATCTTGTTGACGACGGAGCCCGAGTCGCCTCTTATATGGACGTTCCGGTTGGAGCTGTTGAAGTCCTCGGTGTGGAAGTAGGTCGGATCGGATGACAGCGTGACGATGCTGCGACCCCAGTTGATGACGTACTGAATGTCCAGGGCAGGCCGCAGCGTCCACGTATCGACGCTCCAGTTGATCAGGCCGAGCTGAGTGGCCAGGGCCTGGTTCGCTTTCATGAAGGCGCTGCGCACCGTGTAGGTGTTCGAGGTGTGTCCGAAGAGTCCCATCAGCGTTGGTGCCAGGCTGAAGCGGTCGGTCAGCCAGAAGCGAGCTCCGCCACCGAACTCGATCGCGTACGTGGTGTATTCGCTGCTGTCACTGGCGCGCAACCCCGAGGTCGGAAGGTTCGTCGACTCGAGGTAGCCGATATTGCCCTGCAGCCGAGGTTGCCAGCCAATGTTGAGATCACCCAGCGGTTCGGGATCGCCGATGTCGCCGTCGCCCCCAGCCTTGGTCAGCCTCGACTCCACGTTCGCACTGACTCGTCCGGGAGCAACGTTGGCGTGGGACTTGTAGCTACCGTCCGCGAGTCCGAAGTCGCCGCCGAAAATCGTCAGGGCTTCGACGCGGTTCTCGATTCCGGCGCGGATCTCATTCGCTTGACTGGACGAGATCTGACATCGGGCGGCACACGGGAGCAGAGCTATGACAGCCAATGCGGCCGCCGCGCGGCGGTGGGGACACGAGCGCGCGAAGAAGTCGCGAGCGTTGGGAAATCCGGCCCTCATGATCCGCTCTGCTCCTTACTTCACTTCTTCGTCCGTAGCGCGATCGCCTCGACGGGCCGGATGGTGACCTCGTCGCCGGGTTCCATTTCATCGAGCTTGACCTGCAGACCTACCTTGAACGTCTCGTCGTGCCCGTCCGGAAAGTGCACCGTCAACAGGCGGTAGCTCGGATCTACGGACAAGACCTGTGCGTCGCTCACGACTGGGGGCGAGTCACCGGCGCCCGGCAGGTTGCCGTCTCGTCTGACATAGACGGTGAGCTCTTCGGCTACGGTAGCCTGAACTCTGTGGCCGGGCTTGAGACGGTCCAAATTCGAGACATTCGAGCCGACCTTGTAGGAGATTAGCCTGGCTTCCCGCGGAGGCAGCATGGTGACCGCGCGGGCATCGAGATCGACGGATTGGACGACCGCAGGCGGCTTGACTGATTCCACGGCAACGGCAATCGTGCCCTGGATCGGGCGGGGCGTGCCCTTCGATTGCAAGCTGGCTACAGGGGCCGACCAGCAACCGGGCAGCAGCACCAACGCAGCGGCCAGGAGCAGCAGCGGACCGCGCATCGCCCAGCTTGGCCTCATGATGGGCAAAGCTGGCTCTCGAGCATGGATGCACGGCGCCGATTCGATGGTGTGAAAGGCTGATGTCACAACTGAACGAGGGACGCTGATCGGCCAGGAGCCGCGCACTGTGCGCCGAATGAATCTTCCATGACGCTCAGTGTGCGAGTTTCTCCAGCGCTGGACAATTATCCCCGGTATTGGCGTCGCAAGCGGCAACCCAGACCCGTAGTTCCCGTCGCAGCCGAGCCAGCATCCGCATCTTTTCCTCGATCGCTGCCAGCTTCTTCGCCGCCAAGCTGCGGGTCGCTCCACAGGCCGGGCGACCGCTCAACCGGAGCAGCGTTCGGACCTCGTCCAAGGTAAAACCGCTCTGTTGCGCGTGCTTGATGAAGCGCAAGCGAGAGACGTCCGCCACACCATAGTGCCGAATGCCGTTCAGCGGGCGAGCCGGCTCGCGCAGCAGACCGCGTCGCTGATAGTAGCGAACGGTCTCGACATGCACGTTTGCGGCTTTCGCCAGCGCGCCGATCGTCAGCGACTCGGACACTGCTTGACTCCGTACCTAGGTACGGAAGGTATGATGCACCGGTGGATGCATTGACCTCAAGAACTTTCCCGCGTTGGGCGCTCATTACGAGTGCAGCGACGGCTATCGGTGCGCCGCCGTCAAGCGGGATTCCCAGCCAAGGTGCTCCGCCATGGTAGCCGAGACCCTTCTCGAGAGCGAACTGACCTGTCCAACTTGCGGGCATCGGCAGATCGAAGTGATGCCGACCGACGCCTGCATCTACTTTCATCACTGCACGGGCTGCGGAACCTTGTTGAAGCCGAAACCAGGCGACTGCTGCGTCTTCTGCTCCTACGGCTCGGTTCCATGTCCGCCGATACAAGCGGCGCAAGCGTGCTGCGGCTCGAACCGCCGGTGCTAAACATTGCACACCGGTCGCTGCGGTATACTCCAATGATGCGCACCTCACTCTCCGCCCTTCTCGCAAGCCGCCGCGTGCTTCTGGCCGACGGCGCCACTGGCACGAACTATTTCAATGCAGGACTTGGCTCGGGCGAGCCGCCGGAGTTCTGGACGACCGATCGGCCTGAGGAGGTCACGGGCCTGCATCAGCGGTTCGTCGACGCCGGCGCGGACATCATTCTAACGAATACGTTTGGCTGCAATCCGCAGCGCCTCAAGTTGCACAACGCGCAGGATCGCACTTACGAGCTTGCCAAACGCGCAGCCGAGCTCGCGCGCAAAGTGGCGGACGCCGCGGATCGGCCGATCGTAGTCGCAGGTTCGGTGGGTCCTACCGGTGAGCTGTTCGAGCCGATGGGCGCGCTCACGCATGAAATCGCCGTTGCGTCCTTTACTACCCAAATACGAGGATTGCGCGACGGCGGTGCCGACGTCGCTTGGGTCGAGACGATGTCCTCACCAGAAGAAGTAAATGCTGCAGCGGAGGCTGCAAGCGCCGTCGGCTTGCCTTACGTGGTCACATATTCCTTCGACACGGCCGGTCGCACGATGATGGGCCTCCAACCTCGGTCGCTGGCCGACACTGTGACGGCGCAGCCAGTACCGCCGTTGGCGATCGGCGCCAACTGCGGTGTGGGTGCATCCGACATCCTCGTGACCTTGCTGCAGATGCAAGATGCACCCTATGCGCTCGTCACCAAGGGCAACTGCGGTGTACCTCACTTCGAGGGTACCGAGGTCGTGTACTCGGGCACACCCGAGCTGATGGCCAACTACGCGCGCTTGGCTATGGATGCGGGCGCCCGAATCATTGGCGGCTGTTGCGGCACCACGCCCGAGCATCTCGCTGCAATGCGTGCCGCCATCGAGACGCACGTAGCCGGCGAGCTGCCGACTGTTGATGCGATCATCGAACAGATCGGTCCGCTCACCAATGCCGTGCCCTCGGAAAATGCGAAAAGGCCCTCTCGCCGCTCACGGCGCTGAGGGGGGCATCGGTAGGCCAAACAACAGCTTGCGCCCCAAGCAAGGCATTCCGCGAAAGCGCTCTGCGCTCCTCACCCGCCTTTTTGAAGCATGCGCCTCCTGATCGATGAGATGTGCGCCTCGCCGTCACGAAGCGCCTCTGCGGATGTGTGGACCGAATAATAGCCCAGGACCAGGTCGTGGTCGTGCGGAGAGGCGGAGCCGAGAACCAACTCGGTATCGGTCAGCGCTTCGAATTCGACCGCTTTGCTCGACGCCTCGAAAGCTGCGAGGTCTCCGTGCCGCAGTTCGTCAGGCGTCAACACGGCGCCGGCTGCAATGGCGGTCCATAGGACGGTGTGGCCCTTGGGGGGCTGGTAACGCCACCGCTCGCCGGCCTCCAGGCGTACCGCGAGATAATTGATCGGCGAGGGTGAGGCGATAGCGCTCGATGCAGTCCCGTAGCTGCCAAGGAGGACGCGCGCCGGACCGTCTTTCGGCACCTGTTCAGGTGCCTGGTAGATACTTATGGTCGGACCCAACTCCAGTTCCGGCGGCAAGGCGATCCAGAGCTGGAACCCGCGGGTGCGGCCCGCGTGGTCGACACCGCCGCCGTGCCACATGCCGCGCCCAGCCTGCATCCATTCAACGCCGCCGGCAGGCAGCGTGCCCGTGACATTGTCCGGGTCGATATAGTTCACCGAGCCTTCCGCGATGTAAGTCAGGGTAGCGATACCCGAATGGGGATGGAGAGGCCCGTCGAAGGGCGCGCCCTGATAGTCGAAAAGGTCGAGAAACACGAATGGCTTCAGGACCTCGCCCAAGTCGGACGGGCTCATCAACCGTGTGATGGGGCCGTGCCCTCGGCCACGGGTACGCTGCACGATCGCACGCGGCCTGCTCCGGAACGGTGATTCAGCTGGATTAACCGCCATTGTGGTTCCTTCGAAAGTAGCCTGGGAATTGGACTCGCCGCCGCGCAGTGGCGCGGTCAGGACGCGCGCGCCCGCGCCGTCTTCAAGGCTTCGGTCCACCAGAGGAGATCGTTGATCAGTGTCGCGGCAGCCGGGTCCAGCTCGGCAAGCCCAGCCTCAACATCACCGCCCTGGTAGTGCGCCCACAAGGTGGCGACGGGGATGTGGACCGATGAGCGGATCGGGGCGAGCTGAATCTCGATCGCGGTTTCGCGCAGTTGCTGGACGCCGCGCGCACCCATGGCGGAACCATAGCTCACGAAGGCGGCCGGTTTGCGATTCCACTCGGGATAGACCCAGTCGATCGCGTTCTTCAGCACCGCCGAGGTGCCGTAGTTATATTCGGGGGTGACGAAGACGAAGCCGTCGGAGTGCGCGATCGCGGCAGTCCATCTCTGCACGACTTCGTTCTTGTAAGGCGCGCGACCGGGCATGGCCGGCGTTGCCGGCTGATCGAAGAACGGCATCGGAAAGTCGCGCAGATCGAGAAGCCGGGCGTCGACATCTTGGCGCTTCTGCAGATGCCGAAAGAACCACTTTGCGGGCTTTTCCGCGAAGCGTCCCTCCCGAGTGCTCCCAACTATGACGGAAATTACGTTCATACCTTGCTCCGCTGTTTACGCATTGGGGTGACTGTAAGGGCGGAGGTCTGATATAACAATCCATACTATTTTGATGATCTTGTTCAGATTTTTAGATATGACGAAGCCAGCACCCCTCAGCCTCGATCAATTGCAGGTCCTTTTGTCAGTCGCGGAAGCGGGGAGCTTCGCCGGCGCCGCGAGGCGCCTCAAGCGTGCGACCTCTGCCGTCAGCTACGCGATCGACACTCTCGAATCGCAGCTGGGCGTCGCGCTCTTTGATCGCGGGACGACGAGGCGCGCAAAGCTTTCGCACGCGGGCGAAGCCGTAGTTGCCGAAGCTAAGTCCGTCGTCTACAGCGCGCAGATGTTACGCGCCAGGGTCAAGGGCCTTCGGGAGGGGCTCGAGACCGAAGTGTCGGTGGTCATTGACGTGATGTTTCCCAGCAACCGTCTCGTCGAGGTGCTCAAGAACTTTCACGCCAGGTTCCCTACCGTGCCACTGCGTCTGAACCTGGAAGCTCTGGGCGAAATCGAGCGCTCGCTCCGCAGCGGCTCCGCGGCCATTGGGATCGGCAGCTCCATTCACATGAAGAGCGACGGATTGCGATGCATCCAGCTTGCCGGAGTCCAACTCATCCCGGTGGCTGCTCCCGGACATCCTCTCGCGCTCGCCGGTCGCGCAAAGCTCGCGGACACGAGGGAGCATCTTCAGCTCGTTCTGGCGGAGCAACAGACCGCGGACAGGCGGGATTATGGGGTCGTCAGTGTGAACGTGTGGCGACTCGGTGATCTCGCCTCCAAACACGCACTGCTGCTGGCAGGTATCGGATGGGGCGGCATGCCCGAGCCCATGGTGCGCGCCGACGTCGATGCGGGCCGGCTCGTGCATTTGCAGCTGCCCGATTGGCGCGGAGGAGTCTATCCAGTGCAGGTCGCGTATAAAACCGACTCGCCGCCTGGTCCGGCGGGGCAATGGCTCATCGAGTGCCTCGTCGATCAGGATGATCGCATTGAGCGCTGAATGTAGGCGGTCTAACGCGCCTGAAGCATAGGATCCTGCTGAATCAACTCGCTGACCCAATCGACGAAGAGGCGCACCTTTGCCGAGAGATGCCGGGTTTTCGGGTACATCACCGATATGGGGAATTGCTCCGCGGTCCAGTCAGTGAGCACCTCGATGAGCTGCCCGGAATCCAGGTAGGGTCGCGCGACGTAGTTCGCCACCTTCACGATCCCAAAACTCATGAGACCGGCGACGATGTAGGCGTCGTGATCGCTCACCGCAAGGACGCCATCGAGGGTGAGCGCCACTTTCTGCCCGTCTCGCGCGAACTCCCAGTCGCGAACCCGCCCCGTGCGGTTTGAAATATAGTTGACGCACCGATGGGTGGACAGCTCCTCGGGCCGGCGCGGGGTTCCGTGCTCCCGCAAGTACGCCGGACTCGCACAGCAGAGCGAGCTCATGGTACCGACTCGCCGCGCGACGAGGCTCGAGTCCGGCTGTGTGCCGAAGCGCACGACACAATCGACACCCTCCTCCACCAGATCCACGGGCCGATGCCCCATCCCCAACTCCAAACGCAGGTCGGGATAGCGGCCGAGGAACTCCGGCAGACGTGGAATGATGAAGCGCCTTGCGAGCGCGCCGGGCATGTCGACGCGCAGCCTCCCCTTCGGAGCGACGCGCGCTTGCATGACTGACGCCTCTGCCTCGTCGAGATCCCCAAGGATGTGCGCGCAGCGTTCGTAAAACGCGGCACCGTCCGAAGTGACGGTCACACGTCGCGTGGTGCGCTGGAGCAATCGCACCCCAAGGTGCTTCTCGAGGCCCTGCACCAGGTCGCTCACAGTCGTCTTCGACGACCGCAGGGAATCTGCAGCCTTCGTGAATCCGCCCAGTTCCACGACGCGGGTGAATGCCTGCAACGCCATCAATCGATCCATTGTCCGTACTCCCGGACAGTGATTCCGGTTTCGGCCGGTTTATCCCTGTCTTTCGGCCAATGATACTGCAGCCACCCGCTTCAAGGAGAACTGCAATGAACACCAAAGTCCTACGCTCGGTAGCCGCAGGTTTAGTCCTCACTTCCCTAGGGCACTCCGCGATTGCGGACACCTTGGGTGAGCATCCCGCCGTAATAGTCGCGCGGACCTGGAATACCCGCGGTATCGATCCCAATACATTCATCGTCCGGCATCCCGCGGGTCCCGTCTGGCTGGATGCTCCCCCGTGGGCAGCAAAGGACAAGGCCACGCGGAATCCAACACCGCGCACGGCGGAGAATGCAAGCGCGGCGGCTAAGTGAACGCTGCAGACCGGCGCCGGGCGCGTGCTCGCGCCGGTTCGGTCAGGATCCCATGAGCAACATGGAACGCTTCCAGACAT
>CAZDTG010000146.1:0-10548 GCA_964508005.1 uncultured Steroidobacteraceae bacterium | reverse complement strand
AGTGCGAGGCGAGTCTTGCGAATCTCATGCGGTGCGCGCGCTTTGTTAGAATTCCCAGCCTATGGTGGTCATGAGTGTAAGGGATGAAAAAACTGCAGCGCTACCGGTCCGTGGCCCTGATCGGGCTCGGCGCCTCGTTCATGGGCCTGCTCGCCGCGTGCGCAAATGGACTACTGGGCCCCTTGGAGCCCATTCCGGGGAACGGGCCGCGGGGTAAGCCCATGCCGACGAGCACCGATATCGCCACAGGACTGCCCGCGACGCCGTCCACACAGCTCGTGTATCCCGTGACCGCCCGGGTGAACGTCTCCGAGCAGTATCACGGCGAGAAGGTCGATGACCCGTATCGCTGGCTCGAGAACCTGGATTCGCAGGCGACCCGGGAGTGGGTGATCGCGCAGAACAAGCTGTCGCAGCCGCAGCTGGCGGCAATTCCGCAGCGCGCCTGGGCCAGGGAGCGGCTGACGCAACTGTGGAGCTACGAGCGGTTCAGTGCGCCGGTGAAGGAGGGCGGGCGGTACTTCTACCTGCACAATGACGGTAAGCAGAACCAAAACGTACTGTTCGTCGCCGACAGTCTCGACGCACCCGGTCGGGTGCTCTTCGATCCGAACGCGGTGCGCCCCGATGCGACCGTGGCGCTTGCCGATTTCACGCCGAGCCCGCCGGGCGACGTCGTTGCCTATGCGCTCGCCGATGGCGGAACCGACTGGCAGACCTGGAGCTTCCGGCGAGTGGCGGATGGCACCGATCTCGCGGACAAATTGCGGTTCACGAAGTTTTGGGGTGTATCCTGGGCGCGTGACGGCTCGGGAGTGTACTACAGCCGTTATCCCGCTCTGCCGAACGGAAAAGGCGACGACGCCGGCCGACCTGCGGTGTACTTCCACAGGATCGGAGATCCGCAGGAATCCGATCGTCTCGTCTACGCCGTCACGGATCATCCAACACGGGTTCCGGCCGCTCGAGTCACCGAAGACGGCCACTATCTCGTCATTACGCTGTTTGACGGGTACGACCGTAACGGCGTGAGTCTTCTCGACCTGCGCCAGCCCGGCGCCAAGGTCACGCCGCTCTTCTTCGCGTGGGACGCGCTCTATACGTTCATCGGAGCGAGCGGCGATCATCTGTATTTCCATACCACCAAGGACGCGCCGCTGCGCCGCGTGATCGAGGTCGACGCACGTCGCCCCGCCGGGTCGAGCTGGCCCACGATCGTGCGCGAGGATTCCGTCGCGCTCGAGGAAGCGTCCTACGTGGGTGGGCACATCGTTGCGAAATACGTGTACGACGCGCACAGCGTGGTCAGGGTCTTCCAGGCGGACGGACGCAGGGTCGGAGAGGTCCCGCTGCCCGGCATGGGCACCGTCGAAGGGTTTTTCGGCGAGGGCAAGGACACCGAGACGTTCTTTTCCTACACCGACTACCTGACACCGCCGCAAATCTACCGTTACGCCGTAACGGCGAATAAATCGTCGCTATGGCGGAAGGCAACCGTGGCCGCGCGGACCGACGAGTATGTGACCGACCAGGTGTTCTATCTCAGCAAGGACGGCACGCGTGTGCCGATGTACATCACTCATCGCCGTGACATGGTCAGGGACGGGAGCCAGCCGTTCCTCCTGTATGGCTATGGCGGTTTCAACGTATCACTCACGCCGACGTTCCGCGCGTCGGTGCTCGCATGGCTCGACATGGGCGGCGCCTACGCGGAAGCTAACTTACGCGGCGGCGGCGAGTACGGCGAGGGCTGGCATCGCGCGGGTACGCTCGAGAACAAGCAACATGTGTTCGATGACTTCATTGCCGCCGCGGAATACCTGATTCGCGAACGGTACACCCGGCCGCAGAAGCTGGGCATTCACGGGCGCAGTAACGGCGGCCTGCTCGTCGCAGCCGCGGAGATCCAGAGGCCGGAGCTGTTCGGAGCGGCTCTTCCCGCCGTCGGCGTGTTGGATATGCTCCGCTACCACACCGCCGGTGCGAACGCGCGCCAGTGGTCGTCCGACTACGGGCTCAGCGAGGATCCCGAGCAGTTCAAGGCCCTCCTTGCCTATTCTCCCGTTCACAACGTGAAGAAAGGCATGTGCTACCCGCCGACCCTCATCACGACGGCCGACCACGACGACCGCGTCGCTCCCTGGCACAGCTACAAGTTCGCGGCCGCCCTGCAAGCCGTGCAGATCTGCTCGAGCCCCATCCTGATCCGGGTCGAGACTCGCGCGGGGCACGGGGCGGGGAAGCCGGTGTGGATGCAGATCGACGATTTTGCGGACCAATGGGGGTTTCTGGCGAAGTATCTGGGGATGCCGATGCCGGGGGCGCCTGCGCAGTGACGGCGTTCAAAGGGTGAGGCCCCTGGGCCGTGATACCGTCCGGCCCATATCGTACGAGGGGTCGACATGGCTGCCGTGAGCGAGGACCGATCGAGCACCGGGTCGCCGAGCCGTATCGCCGTATTGGGCGTGCTGGCGCTCGTGTTCGCTATCCGGCTGGTGCATTTGTCGAGCGCCATGCTCAGCCCGCTGACCTGGCAGCCGGGCCCGGACGAGGACTATTACCGGCACTTCGGAGAGGCGGTAGCCGCGGGACACGGCGGCCAGGACAGCCCCGAATTCACGTTCATGGACCCCGCGTACGGCTACATCCTCGGCGCGATCTTCAGGCTGGTGGGCGCCAATCTGTTCGTCGTGTACCTGCTGCAGGTCTTGCTGGATACCGCCACTGCCTACGGGATCCTGACTGTCGGCCGGCTGTTGGGGCGGCCCCGCGCCGGACTCTTCGGGGCGCTCATCTACGGGCTCACGTCGACGGCGGTCATGTTCTGCACCACCCTCCTGAAGGAGGTTTGGGTGACGGCTTACCTCACGTGGTGGGTGGTGGCCGCCCTCGCGGTGATGCGCTCGCGAAGCAAAGTGGGCTGGCTGCTGTTTGGTTGCTACTGCGGGCTGGGTGTCGGCTTGCGGTCGACCTTACTCCTGCTCGGCCTCGCCTCCCTGTTGCTGCCGCTCTGGGGCGCCCGGCCCACGGCTGGCCGGGAGGCTGCCGCTGGCAGGAACGGCCCTGCCGTAACCAACCGGGCCACCCTGGCTGCGCTCCTCATTTGCGGTATGGCCGCGGCGCTCCTGCCGTGGTCGCTCAGAAACAACCACGCCTACGGCAGCCTGTCGCCCCTCCCGCATAACGGCGGCATCGTGCTGCAGCAGATCTATAACGAGCAGAACCCGCGCGCCGAAATCTGGATACCGCCGTTCGTGAGTTATCTCCACCCGAGCGAGATATGGCGCGGCTATGCCGGCGAAGCCAGCCGGCGCGCCGGGCGCCCGCTGTCCCCATCGGAGGTGGAACACTATTGGCATGACGAGGCGCTGACCTTCATCGGGCAGCATCCCGGGCAAGTGCTGGGCGACATGCTGCGCAAGGGCCTGGCAGGCTGGCTGTCGGACACGGAGCTCGCCAACAACCGCTCTGATGTGGAAGAGCGGATGTTCTCACCCGTGCTGGCGTGGCTGCCCTCGCCGGCGGCGTGGCTGCTCGGCATGGGCCTGGCCGGCCTCGTCTGGCTGGCTCTCGAGGACCGCCGCTGGCCGATCGTCTTTGTGCCGATTCTTCTGGCGTGGCTCACGATGGCCGTCTTTTTCGCCGAGTCGCGTTTCCGCTTCCACGCCGCGTCCCTCCTCGCCTTCTGCTCCGGCATCTGGATCGAACAGCTGGTCCACTTTCGAGCTGCCGGCAAGCGGCAGGTGGCGGCCTTCGTTGCGCTGGCCGCGGTGATCGCGACGACGTCGGTGGCACTCGGCTTTCGTGACCCGCCGGTGCCGGTGCGCTGGGACCGGATCGTCTGGGGCTATATCAACATGCGCAGGATCCCCGAGGCTCAGGCGCTCGCAGAGCGCATCTCCAGGGAGCAGCCGGACAACGGTCCTATTTTCGAGGCGCTGGGCTACACGGCGGTCGTACGCCAACAGTACGATGCAGCTGCGCAGGCCCTGCAGCGCGCGGTCGATCTGCGGCCGCGTTCGCACGTGGCGCATTACAACCTCGCGCGGGTGTACCTTGCGCTGGGCGACCGGAAACGGGCCGCCCAGGAAGCAGGAGTTGCAGCAGGCCTCTATCCCGCGCCGGACTATCTGGCACTCGTGAGCCAGATCGCCTCTGGCTCGTAGGGGCTCCTTACAGAGAATCCTTCGGAGAGTGCTCGTCATCCGCAGCGCCCGACTCGCCCGGTGCCGTCTCCCCGGGAATGGCGCGCTGTTCCGACAACCACGCCCCGAGATCGATGAGCCGGCAGCGCTCACTGCAAAACGGCCGGAAGGGTGAGCTCGCCCAGTCGATCTCGCGACGGCAGGTCGGACATTTGACGACCGGAGGGCTCATCAGGTGCAGCAGCTCAGAATGAAGGGCACGTCGGCGTCGCTTTGCGCCGAGCGCGCCGCGAGGCCTTTCCACGCGAGAAAACGCACGTTGCAGCGGTAGTGGCTGCCGCTGATCTCCGGATACAGGCCGGCTGCGGCGGGGAGCGAGATCCGCAGCAGTTGCAGCGGGTTGTCGCGATCGAAGGTGATGTTGAAAGTGCCGCCCTGTGCCAGCTCCTTGCGGGCGCGGCCGTTCTGCCGCGTCAGCCAGAGCAGCTCCGCCACGGCGTCGCAGAGCGGCCGCAGCAATCCCAGCCATTCGTTGAACGTGCGCGTGCGGGTCTCGTCCGGCTGCGTGAGCCAGAAGTAGTAGTCCGGCAGGTCGAATTCGCAGGTCCCGCCCGGGATGGCGCTGCGGTGTTTGATCGCACTCAGAAACTCCGAGTCACGCAGGGGTTGCAGGAACGTCAAGCCGGCATTCTGCAGGTCGGTCCGCAGGCGCACGAGGTTCGTCATCACCGTTTTCAGGCGTTCCACGTCCACACCCGGCTTCGACTGATACTCCCCGAGCAGGGTCAGCTGGCGCTCCAGCTCCTTCAGCACGTCCGAGCGGACGTCACCGCGAGTACTGATCGCGAGGATGTCGATCAGGCTTCCCATCGCGGCGCGGCTGCCCCACTGGCTGCCCATCTCGTTGTGATACAGCGCCTGGCTGTAAAGAAAATCGAGGCGCAGGAAGGTGCGCATCCGTTCGTTCAGCGGCTGCTCGAAGATCAGGGTCCCATCAGGGGTGGGTTCCGGGGGCGGTGCCCCCTGCGCGTCGGATTCTGTCATCTTGGTATTGTGCTTGACGCGCGCGCTGCCCGTAAACGGGACACGCGTCCTTGACACGCCGCGGCGGAGCGAAATCGCTCAAGGCCGCGCTTGGCGGGCAAGTTCCAGATAGCGCGCGTGAAGCGCAGCGACTTGATCACGTACGGCGCTCATGTCTCCGTCGTTCGTGATGACGTCGTGCGCGGCCTTCAACCGCGCGGCCCGCGATGCCTGCGCGTTGAGGATCGTGCGCGCCTGTTCGAGCGTCGAGCCGTCCCGCGCTTGCAGCCGCTTCATCTGAAGCTCCTCGTCGCAATCGACGACGAGCACGCGGTCGAGCTGCGCTCCCAAGCTTTTCTCGACGAGCAGCGGCAGAACCAGGATTTGATAAGGTCCTCCAGCGATCGCCGAGCGAGCCTCCACCGCCGCCCCGATGGCCGGGTGAGTGAGCGCCTCCAGATCGGCGCGGGCCTTGGGATCCGAAAACACGATATTGCGCAGCGCCGGACGATCCAGGTGGCCGTCGGGTGTGAGGATGGAGTTGCCGAAACGCTCGACGAGCCGCTCGAGAGGCGGTTGCCCCGGCTCGACCACGTCACGCGCGACCTGGTCGGTGTCGATGATCGGCACGCCGAGCGCGCCGAAGAATTTCGACGCCGTGGACTTGCCGCTGGCGATGCCGCCAGTGAGGCCGACGCGGAACGCTCTGGTACTCATTGAAATCGTTGCAACTCTAGGGGCGCGGTGAAAACAGCCCCAGGTAACCCGTCACGAGCTCCTGGCCGAACATCAACATCAGCCAGCCGGCCGTCGCGAGAAAGGGGCCAAACGCGATAGGGGTGGCGCGGTTCTGACCGCGCGTGGCCAGAATCGCCATGCCGACCACGGCACCGACCGCGGCGGCGATCAGGATGATCGGCAAAAGCATCTTCCAGCCGAGCCACGCGCCGAGAGCCGCGAAGAGCTTGAAGTCACCGTACCCCATGCCTTCTTTGCCGGTGAGGAGCCGGAACAGATGATAGACGCTCCAGAGGCTCAGGTAACCGGCAATCGCTCCGATGATGCTCGAGCGCGGATCCACCGGGATGGGCGTACCGCCCCCCAGGGGGACCCAGAGGCTCAGCAGCAGGCCGATCCACAGCAAGGGCAGGGTGAGATTGTCCGGCAGCAGCTGGTGGTCGACGTCGATGAAGGTGAGTGCGATCAGGAACCAGGTCAGTACCAGCGCCGCCAGCGCAGGCCAGCCAAAACCGAATTTCCAGGCGACCGCCGCGGAGAGCAGGCCCGTGAGCGCTTCGATCGCCGGATAACGTGCGCTGATGCGGACGCCGCAGCTTGCACAGCGTCCCTTCAGCAACAGATAGCTCAGGACGGGGACGTTCTGGAGCGCCGTGATCGGGGCTTTGCAGGCCGGACACGCCGAGCGGGGCACGACAAGATTGAACGGCGCATCCGCTTGCCTTGCGGCACTGGCCTCGAGCGCAGGGCCGCCCGACCCGGGGGCGGTCGTGCCGGGAGCAGAGCCCGCAGGCTCGCTCGCCGCCAGCTCCGAGCATTGCTCCCGCCACTGGCGCTCGAGCATCACGGGGACGCGGTAGATGACCACGTTCAGGAAGCTGCCGACGAGCAGACCGAACACCAGGCAGGTGCCGATGAAAAAAGCGGGCGAGGACGCCAGCAGATCGATGAGGGACATCATTGCGCTCGTCTCATATCTGGTGCGCTCAAAGAAAACGCCGCGCGAGGCGCGGCGTCTCACGACACGCCGGCGACGGGCGCGTCAGACGACCGAGCCGAGCTTGAAGATCGGGAGGTACATGGCGATCACGAGACCGCCGACGAGCACGCCCAGGACGGCCATGATGAGCGGCTCGAGCAGGCTCGACATCGAGTCGACAGCGTTGTCCACCTCGGCTTCGTAGAACGTCGCGACCTTGGCGGACATGGAGTCGAGAGAGCCCGACTCCTCGCCGACGGCGATCATCTGGATGACCATGTTGGGGAACAGCCCGGTAGCCTCCATCGCGCGCTGCAGGCGCTGTCCGGTCGCGACTTCGTCGCGCATCCTCATGACCGCGTCCTCGTAGACGATGTTGCCGGTGGCGCCCGCAACGGACTCCAGCGCCTCCACTAGGGGCACACCGGCCGCGAACATCGTCGAGAGAGTACGTGCGTAGCGTGCGATGGCCGACTTGACGAGGATCGGCCCGATGATGGGGAATTTCAGCGAGATACGATCGAGGAACTCGCGCATCTTGCGCGAGCGCTTCTTGAAGTAGAAGAACGTCCAGAACGCACCGCCGACGACGATGGCCATGTAAATGCCATCCGATTGCACCAGCTTCGACAGGTCGATGACCATCTGCGTGAACGCCGGCAGATCGGCGCCGAAGCCCTTGAAGAGGCTTTCGAACTGCGGGATGACGAAGATGAGCAGAATGATCGTGACGACCACCGCGACAACCAGCACGGCCGCCGGATAGAACAGCGCCTTCTTGACCTTCTTCTTCAAGGCCTCCGTCTTTTCCTTGTAGGTCGCTATCTTGTCGAGCAGTGACTCGAGGGCGCCCGCCTGCTCGCCGGCCTCCACGAGGTTCACGAACAGATCGTCGAAGTACAGCGGATGCTTGCCGAGGGACTCGTGCAGCGAGGTGCCGCCCTCGACCTCGGCCTTGATGTCGAGAATGAGCTTCTGCATCGAGGGCTTGTCATTGCCGTTGCCCACGATCTCGAACGCCTGCACCAGCGGAATGCCGGCAGCCAGCATGGTCGCGAGCTGGCGGCTGAACACCGCGATGTCTTCCGGCTTGACCTTGCCGCCGCGACCGCCCGAAGAGCTCTGCTTGCGAATCCGCGAGGGCGCGATCCCCTGGCGGCGCAGCTCGCTGCGCAATGCCGTTTCGTCGGGAGCCAGGCTCTTTCCCTTCACCCGGTTGCCGCGCTTGTCCTTGCCTTCCCATGCGAAGGGGACGTCGCGCTTGATCGCCTTGACGGTAGTGGTTGCTGCCGGAGCCATGCGTTACCCGTCCTATATCACTCAGTGGTGACGCTGTTGACTTCTTCGAGACTCGTCAAGCCTGACCTGACCTTCTCGAGTCCGGCGCGTCGCAGATCCCACACGCCTTCCTTGGCCGCCTGCGTGCCGATGTCAACCGCGCTTCCCAACGCCAGGATGATGCGCGCGATGGATTCCGTGATCGGCAGTACCTGATAGATGCCGACACGGCCCTTGTAGCCGTCCGTGCAGTTCTCGCAGCCCTTGGGGCCGAAAATCCTGATGCCCGCCGCGACGTCTGCCTCCTTGAATCCTTCCTTGAGGAGCGCCTCCTTGGGAATGTCCATCGGCTGCTTGCAATGAGAGCACAGCCGCCGCGCCAGGCGTTGCGCAATGATGAGGCTCACCGATGTCGCGATCGCATACGGCTTTACTCCCATGTCGACCAGCCGCGTGAGCGTCTGCGGGGCGTCGTTCGTGTGTAGAGTCGACAGCACCAAGTGGCCGGTTTGCGCCGCTTTGATGGCGATCTCGGCGGTTTCGAGGTCACGTATCTCACCGACCATGATGACGTCGGGGTCCTGGCGGAGGAAGGCGCGCATCGCCGCGGCGAAGGTGAGTCCGACCTTGGCGTTGACGTTCACCTGATTGACGCCGGGGAGGTTGATTTCCGCCGGATCCTCGGCCGTCGAGATATTCGTGTCCTCACGATTGAGGATGTTGAGTCCCGTGTACAGCGACACGGTCTTGCCGCTGCCGGTCGGTCCCGTGACGAGGATCATGCCCTGGGGCTTGGCCAGGAATTTCTCGTAGAGCACTTTCTGGAACGGCTCGTACCCGAGCGAGTCGATGCCCAACGCCGCCTGCGCGGGGTCGAGAATACGCAGCACGATCTTCTCGCCGAACAGCGTGGGGCACGTGCTCACGCGGAAATCGATCGCGCGGTTCTTCGACAGCTTCATCTTGATGCGCCCGTCCTGCGGGACGCGGCGCTCGGCGATGTCGAGCCGCGACATCACCTTCAGACGGGCGGACAGCTTGCCGGCCAGCTGCACCGGCGGCTGGGCAATTTCCTTCAGCACGCCATCCATGCGCAGCCGGACGCGATAGATTTTCTCGTAGGGCTCGAAGTGAATGTCCGAGGCGCCGCGACGGATCGCGTCCAGCATGACCTTGTTGACGAACCGGACGATGGGCGCGTCCTCGACGTCATCGCGGACCGCCCCGCCTTTGTCATCGAGCGCATCGTCGCCGCCCTCGGTCTCGAGTGAGTCGAGATCCATGCCCTCTTCTTCGGTGAGGGCGGACATCTGGCTGTCGACCTGCTCGATGGCCTTGTCGATCGCCTTCTGCAGCTTGTCGTCCTCGACGACGATGGCCTCGATGGCCAGGCTGGTCTGGAACTTGATCTCGTCGATCGCGTGGAGATTCGTGGGATCGGCGACGGCGAGGAACAGGCGCTTGCCGCGGCGGAACAGCGGCAGAACGCGGTGCTTGGCAAGCAGCTTGTCGCTGACGAGGCGGACGGCCTCCAGGTCCAGCGCCACGGCATCGAGATCGAACAGGGGTACACCGAACTCGTTCGAGGCGGCGACGGCGATGTCGCGCGCCTTGGCCGCGCCGCTCGTCACGAGCTGGGTCACGATGCCCATCTTGCGCTCACGCGCGGCGTTCATCGCCTCGAGCATCGCCGCTTCCTCGACGACTCCGTCCTGCACGAGCCGTTGGGGCAGACCACCCAGCCCGGAGCGCTGACCTCCGAGCGCCAAAGAAGCGTTATCGTTCATGGACTTGTGGCAAGCGACTGGCGGTGGTGGATCACTAGTCTACCGAAGCCGGAGGTCACGGCAATTGTCAAATCTCCTCCTATCCTCGCACAAGCGGACTTGGAGTCAGCGTGATCGGGCTCCCATAAAGAAAAAGCCCCTCCAGGGGAGGGGCTTTTCCGCCATACCGAGTCGGTAGGGACTTACAGCTATTAGCTGTGGCAGGAGGACGGCAGGTACTGAGGCGAGACGCTGTTCGTGCCGGTAGACGAGTTGTTGGCGCTGACCGAGGCCGGGGCGCTAGCGGTACCGCACACCCAGATGATGTCATTGTTGGCGTTCGTGAAGGGCTGGAGAGCCAGGCCCGAACCACTTACCTTCGCGTTCACCTGCACTCCGTAGGTGATCTGGATCGTGCCGTTGTTCACAGCAATGCTGGACACGTACTTGCTCGCCGAGCTCTGCGTGCCAGCCAGGTTGGCCGTGGCGACCGGCCAGCTGCCGAAGTTGGCGTAGTACTCGGCGATCGCGGTCTTCCAGCCGTCGGCCAGGTTCAGACCTTCAGTGATCTGCGCGCGGATGGTGTAGTTCTGATAGGCCGGGATGGCGATCGCGGCCA
>CAZDTG010000145.1:7860-10595 GCA_964508005.1 uncultured Steroidobacteraceae bacterium | reverse complement strand
TCCCCGGCACCCTCGACGGCTACCTGACCACGATCGCGAACGCCGGCCGAGCGCTATCCGCCCAGGGTGTGTAGTGAAGCGTCGTTTTCCACGGCCGTCCTTTGTAGACCCGCGCCGGCCGCCTTCGTCCATAAGAAACCGGATGGCCCGCGAGCAGTTCTCGGACCACGTGTTGGCGACGTCTGGACGTGTGGTCCGGTCGGTCGCCCACTCAATCGCTGTGCGCAGTTCGTCTGCGCTCCTAGAGATTGGATCCATGAAGGCCGCGTGAAACACGCCACTTGATGCCGGGCAGCGCGCTGACCCCAAGACCATCTCCATTCACAGCTTGCTGACCATCCCTCGACGTCATGAAGTTGACAAACACACGCGCGGCGTTGGGATGCGCAGCGTTCTTCAACAGGACGCCATATTGCGAAACCAAACGGCTTGTCTCCCGCAGCGTAGGCCGAATTAATCGGCGCGCCTTTGCCCTTGAGATCGTTCGCATTCTGTGCTGTGGCTACTGCAGCCTCCCGGTCTCCGGTGGCGTTGGGACCCTGGCCTCTGGGACGTCGTGGGTGCCGCACCGTAGACGGCGAATGTTTCTGCCAGAAGCAGCAGCTTCGTTGTGCGACGACGACCGCGCATCTACTGTGATGCCCAGCAGCAGATCTGCACGAAGGAGAAGGTCAGGTGTTGAGGCCAACGCATTCAAAGAGTGTCCTGCCAGGCCTTGCCATGTCGCTGGGAATGCTGGCGGCGGTGGCTTGCGGCGGAGGCGCCGCGCCGGCGGCATCGAGCTCCGTCACGGCCGCCTGGGCAAACGTTGAGAAGCAGGCGAACTCGGAGGGATCGGTCAACTGGTGGTCGACCAACACGCAACAACCGAACCAGGCCCTTATCCAGGCGTTCCAGTCGGATTACCCGAGCATCAAGGTCAACCTTGTCCAGGGGCTGCCGGCGGCGCTGGAAACCAAGTACCAGCAGGTCGTGCAGAACAACCTGCAGGGACAGGGGCCCGACGTCTGGACCAGTAGCAATCTTCCCTTCCTGTACGACCAGAAGGCGAAGGGATCGTGGTTTAAGCCGGACGGTCCGGACGTCGGCAAGTTCCCTGCCGGGAGGATGCTCTGCGACGGCTACTGCGTCGATTCCAGTGAAAGCGGCGTGGCGCTTACCTGGAACACCGACAAATTTCCGGCAGGCCTGAAGACCTACGCAGACATCCTCGACCCGAAGCTGAAGGGACACCTCGGCATCTGGGTCCCGGGTACGCCGTCGGTGCTCGCGGTCTACGACCATCTCGACCAGGTCGACTCGGGGTACACCGCGAAGCTCAGCGCCCAGGGTCCCTTCCATTTCTATACGCAGGCGGCCGCCCTGGCACAGGCCATCGCCTCGGGCGAGGTCTGGGCCGCGATTGGGACTGCGCAGCAGGCCAACAACCTCGTCGTCCAGGGCGCTCCCATCAAATGGGCTTACTCGGCCGGCGATAAGCCAGTGGGCTTCTCCATCTCGGCCGTCGGGTTGAAGAACGCGTCACATCCGAACGCTGCCCGCCTCTTCCTTAACTACATGGCGAGCAGGGCGGGTCAGACGGCCCTGTGCGGGCACGGCCTCGCGATCGCAGCCTACTCAGGCATAGCCGGGACCCTCCCGGCCCCAGCGAACGGAACGACGCCCCTGGACGTGACCAGGTGGACGCCTGACTTCACGTCCAAGTTCCAGGCGCAATGGAACGCGACGTTCAAGTACACACCGTAGGCGCGATGTCCATTTGTGTGCTGGACCGTCCGGACGTCCGGACAGTTCTCCGCGAGGACTGGGAGCGCGGCCGCTGAACCGGTTTGCGGGCAAGACCGCGATCGTGACCGGCGCCAGCCGGGGGATAGGGCTTGCCATAGCGCAACGACTCGTGAATGAGGGCGCGAACGTGGTGGCCACCGCCCGGGGCAAAGAAGGCCTCGACGAAGCGGTCGCGGCACTGGGCGGGCAGAGCCGCGCAGCAGCGCTGCCCGGCAAGGCAGACGATGCCGAGCACCAGGCCGCCACTGTGAAGCTCGCCATCGAAGCCTTCGGCAGCGCCGATCTGTTGGTGAACGGCACCGGGATCAATCCGGTCTACGGCTCGCTCATGGAGCTCGAGCTGGACGCGGCCCGCAAGATCGTCGAGGTCAACTGCCTGGCGGCGATCGGATGGGTGCGCCACGTGTACGAAGCCTGGATGCGCGACCACGGCGGCGCCGTCGTCAACGTCTCGTCGGTTGCGGGGCTGAGGCCTTCGCTGGGGATCGGCTTCTACGGGGCCAGCAAGGCGATGCTCACCCACATCACGCAGCAGCTCGCCTTCGAGCTCGCTCCTCGAGTCCGCGTCAACGCGGTTGCGCCGGCGGTGGTCAAGACCCAGTTCGCGACCGCTCTCTACGCCGGCCGCGAAGAGGAGGTGGCGCAGGCGTACCCGATGAAGCGACTCGGAGTGCCCGAGGATATAAGCGGCGTCGTCGCCTTCCTACTTTCTGAGGACGCCGGCTGGCTAACCGGCCAGCTCGTAGTCGTCGATGGCGGCGTCATGTTGACCCGCGATCGCGGCGCTGCGGAGGACAAGCATGAGCAGTAAAAACGGGCGTACCGCAACCGACATGACCGCGGTGACGGCGGCTTGCACAGGCATGAACTTCGAGGAGTAGAAGAAAGCAGGCGCCGCGCGCACTCCGGTTGCCCGTGTCGGCACTCCAGACGACATCGCCGACGCC
>CAZDTG010000145.1:4145-7760 GCA_964508005.1 uncultured Steroidobacteraceae bacterium | reverse complement strand
CGCCGCGCGCACTCCGGTTGCCCGTGTCGGCACTCCAGACGACATCGCCGACGCCGTCTCGTTTTTCGTGAGCGATGGCGCGGGCTATGTATCGCGCCACGTGCTGTACGTCCCGTGGACCGCGGAACTGATTGCTGGTAGAACTTCAGAGTGCCCCATGAGCGTTACGACCGGTAGCAGCAGCACAGCCCCCGCGACCGCGGTGCGCCGGCCGGTGAGGATCGTCGATTGCGATGTGCACCCACAGTTTCGGAGCCCTGAGGAGTTTCTAAGCTACCTGCCTGAGCCCTATCGACGCTCGAAACTGCCATGGTCGGGGCGCGCGGTGGTGGCTGCGCCGGACGGCGGCCGTCGTGCGGATGCCGCCCCTCCGAGCGGCTACCCCACTGCATCGGATCCAGAATTCCTGGAACAGCAGCTTTTCGAAGAGGCAGGCGTGGACATCGCCATCATGATCCCGGTCAACCAGTACGCATACGGGTTCCGTCCGGGCGCACCCGACGACGATGCGGCGATCACCTCGGCCATCAATCAGTGGCTGGCAGACACCTGGCTCAGCAAGTACAACCGCCACGAGCGCTACCGCGGTTCGCTGCTGATCCCGGTCCACAATCCAGAGGCCGCGGTCGCCGAGATCGAAAAGTGGAGTGGTCACCCGTATTTCGTCCAGCTCCTCGTGCCGCACCTCGCTCCGGCGGCGTTGGGACATCCTATGTTCGACCCGGTCTGGGCGGCAGCGGCGCGAAGGGGTCTGCCTATCGCGGTGCACGTGGCGGTCGGACCCGGTGAGCGAGTGGGCTCGCCAGTTGGAGTACTCCGCCACTTCATCGAGTTCAAGAGCGTCATGTATCCCATGTCGGTTGCGACGCACATGGCGAGCATGCTGGCCAACCACACATTCGAGCGTCACGAGGGCCTGAAACTCGTGCTGGTCGAGGGCGGCGTCAGCTGGGCGTACGGCCTCGTCTCGCGCCTCAACGCTCTGACGAGCGGCAATGGTGGCGGGTCGGTGGCCGATCGCTTGCGGGATCGTGTGTACTTCACGACTCAACCTATTGAGGAGCCGCCGGATCCTTCGCTGCTGGCAAGGGTCTTCGAGAGGCTCGGGGTATCCCAAATCCTCTTCTCGACCGACTACCCTCACTTCGACTTCGACGACCCCAAACGCGCTCTCGCGCCGATCCCGAAGGCTTGGCACGAAGAGATCCTTGGCGGGAACGCGCGCAGGGTTTATGGCCTGCCGTCTGAGATCCCGGTCAGCGCGTAGCCGCGGAAAGCCTTGTTGAAGACTGACCTCGCGCCGGCACCAGAGCAGCAGAGCACGCGGCAGTGCATCGTCGACGTCGCGGTTCACCCTACGCTGGCGGCCGGTGATGACCTGCGGAGCTACATGCAGTCGCCCTGGCGCGATCTGCCGATGCCGCCTGCGGAACGCCAGCTCTACTACCCCGGCCTTGGCGGCCGGGAGCCCGTAACCGATCCCGAGGCGACTGCCGAAGCCCTGTCATCAGCGGGGGTCGGGACGGCCGTGCTGTTCCCCATGACGCGGGGGATGCTGGTCGACCCCAATCTCGGAGCGGGAGTTGCGGCAGCAACCAACGATTGGCTGGACAAGGTCTGGCTGCAGAAGGATTGGAAGGTGGAATTCAGGGGATCGATACGCGTCGACGCGAGCGATCCCAACCTGGCCTGCCGCGAGATCGAGCGCTGGGCCGGCCACCCGAAGTTCGTCCAGGTGGCGGTGCCGCTGGGGACGCCGGACGCCTACGGGCATCCGCGCTACTGGCCGGTCTGGGAACTGGCGGCCAAGTACGAGCTGCCGGTGGCCGTACACCTGGATGGTGGAGGAGGAGCTGAGCTGCCGCCGACGCCGATGGGATACCCGCTGGCCAACGAGGAGTACAACGCCTTCTACCCGATGCACGCGACAGCGCACCTTGCGAGCCTGATCGGGGAGGGCGTGTTCGAGCGTTACGAAAGCCTTCGCTTCGTCTTCGCGGACGGCGGTGTCGGCATGTTCCCGCCCTCCCTCTGGCGTCTCGACAAGGAGTGGAAGTCCTTCCGATGGGTGACTCCCTGGGTTACCAAAGACCCGTCGGACTATGCGCTCGAGCACGTACGCCTTGTCATCGGCGCGGGCGACCTGGAGCTGGTCGAGGGACCAGGCCGCTGGCTGATGCCGGAAGAAACGGCGGCGGCGATGGTGATGTTCGGGAGCAGTCTTGGCGACTGGGACTGCGTGGATGCCGATGACGCCCGGAACGTGATCCCAGAGGCGATGGCGGCGCGGGTGCTCGCGCGTAACGCTTGCGAGCTATACAGGCTGCCTGAGCCCAGCTGTTAGAGCCGCGGCTAGGCCGTGGCTCAGTTCGGAAGGCGCAGCGTCGCAACTGAAGACGCCGCGTGGGTAGCCAATTGATCAAGGCGCGATTTGCGGTCTGGGCGGTGACTCTATCGCCGCGGACGAAGAAGAGCATGCGCACGAGTCCGCGCGAGAGCGAACGATGGCGTGCAGATGGACGATTATCGCGAAGGGAGACACAAGCGAGATGACCGAGAAGTCAGGGCACATCGACGTTGGAAAGGAGATCGCCTCCGATCAATCGATGGGCAAATATTGGGAAACGACCGCGCCCCCCGATTGGTCTGTTGAGTTCAAGGAGGGTGAGTGGGAGAAGCTCGAAGCCTGGTACTCAAAGGGGCACGGCTTCGGCAGCATGAAACTCGATCGCTTCGCACCGATGATGTACAAGCTCCGGCCCGACACGGTGAAGCGGTATCGCCTCTACCTGGACAGCGTCGGTCGTGGGTATCCGCTGCGACAGCCGACGCGCGCGATCGTTCCGCTCGCGATGCACTACTACATCGTTGAGCGATATGCGGAAGGAATCGAGTACGCGATCACAGGCACACGGCGGATGGGTATGAGCAAGCAGCAGGTTGGGGACATCTTCGCGCTTGCCTGGTTCCACACCGGACCTCCGGTGATAAACACGCTCGCGCGCTTCATGGACGACTACATGGACCTCTGGGGACCCGATTGGGAGGGCGGCGACAAGAGCCCGGGGTTTCAATGGGATCCTGGTTGGGCTCCAGACCCAGAAGCATTCGCCTGCGGCATCGACTTCAGCGTGCCCCGTGGCAACGAGCTTCGTCCCGGCGAGCTCGAAATGATCGAAGAGTGGCATAGACGGGTCGAAGGCGATGTGCCTGCCTATGTTCGGCACGCGGCGAAGCACTACCCACTGCAGCTGCTTTCCTATCGCGCCCGGTATGAAACGACCGTGCGCGGCAGTCTCCCGAAGCAGTACATCGCTCTGGCGCGTCTCATGCTGGCGGCGGCGTGGCAGCAGACGAAGGTCGTCCGCCGCGCCATGCATATGGCGCGGCACTTCGGTGTCGCGCGCGACCAGGTCGTACAGGTCCTGGCGCTCGACGCGCTCTTCCTGAGTGACATCGGCATCGACTCGACGTATGAGGCCGTGCATGACATCTTGGAAGACTGGCCAGAGGCCGAGCAGAGCCGCACGGTCGACTGGCGGTCAGCTCACTGACGGCCTAGACGCTGTGCTTGAACGTCGCATTCCACTGCGCCTTGTACTTGGCCGTTAGACC
>CAZDTG010000145.1:0-4045 GCA_964508005.1 uncultured Steroidobacteraceae bacterium | reverse complement strand
ACGGCTGCCGTCAAGGCGCTCAAGGAGTACACGGTTCGGCTGGTTCACAAGAAGAACGAGGCGCCGGCTGACGACTTCCTCAGTCACCTCACCCTGGAGCAGCTGCGGACGGGGAACCTGACTGCGGACGAGATCGCCGACCAGGCATTCCTGCTCCTGGTCGCGGGTCACGAGACCACGGCCAACATGATCTCGTTGACCACTCTGACGCTGCTCAAGCACCCGGACCAGCTGGCCAAGCTGATGAACTCGATCGACGATCCACAGGCGGTGGCGCATGCGACTGAGGAGCTGCTGCGCTTCCTGGACGTGGCTCACTTCGGACGCCGCCGCGTGGCGACCGAGGACGTCGTCGTTGGGGGGCAGTTGATCAAGGCAGGCGAAGGTGTGATCGCGGCGCAGGAGATCGCCGATCGTGATCCCTCCGTCTTTGACGATCCCGATCGCCTCGACTTGAGCCGCGACGCCAGGATGCACATGGCCTTCGGCTATGGGATTCACCAGTGCCTGGGCCAACCCCTGGCGCGGGTCGAGCTGCAGGTCGTCTTGACCACGCTGTTCCCGCGGCTCCCGAACCTCGAGCTGGCTGTGCCCATGGAGCAGCTGAACTTCCAGCAGGCCAACCTGGTCTACGGCATCGAGTCTCTGCCCGTTAAGTGGTAAAGCTCGAGGACCGCTCCTAGAGCTGCTCTGCTCGGACGCCAGCCGCCGGTGGGTTGAACTTCGCGGCATTGCCGGCGGAAGAGCAATCGACTACAAGGAAAGGCGATGCTTTCCGCCACTGAGAACGAGCTCCTGACCCGCGTCGGACCGACCACGCAGATGGGTCAGCTGATGCGGCGCTACTGGATCCCTGCCTGCCCGTCTCGAGACCTGCCTCACGCCGATTCGGACCCAATCCGAATCAGATTGCTGGGAGAGGACTTCGTCGCCTTCCGCGACTCGGAGGGTCGTGTTGGAGTGATGCAGGAGGCCTGCATGCACCGCGGTGTCTCCCTTTCCCTGGGCCGGGTCGAGGAGTGTGGCATCCGCTGCATCTACCATGGCTGGAAATTCGGAGTCGACGGCAAGATCCAGGAGACGCCGAACATCGAGGGCGACGGCTATCGAAACAAGATGAGAGCGCCGGCTTTCCCTGTCCGCGAAGCGGGCGGGCTGATCTGGACCTATCTCGGCCCACCCGCCGATGAGCCGCCCTTTCCGAACTACCCCTTCATGCGTGTACCTGACAGCCACCGCGCCATTGTCAGGGTGGTAATCCACTGCAACTGGCTGCAGGTCCTCGAGGGCGGTCTTGATCCGACCCACGTCGGCATCCTGCACCAGGCGATCAATCCACTTCGGGTCACGGAGAGCACGCCACAGTTGGTGGAGCAACCGTCGCGACTCGCGGTGCGGGCGACGCTGGATGCGTTCGCGGCGCAGTCCAACGGCTCCATCGTGGGTTCAGCGTTCGAAGATCATGCGCCCAGGTTCGAGGTCGAGAACACGCCGTTTGGCTTCTACTACGTGACGCTGCGCAAGGCGACGTCAGGAGACGAGCGTCTGCGCTACGTCCGCGTCATGGCCTACTGCCTGCCTTTCATCAACGTGATCAACAACCAGGTGCTGATGTACATCCCAAGGGACGACGAGAGCATGACGTGGATATCGCTCTCGTATGACCCCGATCGCGAGCTGAACGACGAGGCTCTCCTGCAGTGGATGGGGCTCGATGAACCTGGCGTGCTGGTTGGGGACGCGATCCAGGCCTATCCCGAAAACCGCTGGCGCCAGGATCGCGCCTCGATGAAGGAATCGTTCACCGGGATCCGGTCCCCTGCCCCTGAGGACTGCGCCGTGGAGCTCTCGATGGGCACGATCCTCGATCGCAGCAAAGAGCACCTGGTGCCGGCCGATGTGGCGGTGATCAGGGCGCGGCGCCTGCTGCTCAAGAGCCTGCGCGCGCTCCGAGACGGCGGTGAGCTGCCTGGATTCGGTGCCGAGGCAGGAGCTGGCGTCGAGGGTTCTGAAGCCATCATCGGCGAGGACATTTCCTGGCGGACTCTGCTGCCCTCGCCCCTGAAAGCCTGATTGCCGTGAGCGAAGAGGAACGCAGTGTGGGCGAGGCGATTGACGACCTCTGCACAACACTTAGTGAGGCAGAGGCGAACGGTCACGCTGTCAGCGCGGTCGAGCTCCCTGCCGAGATTGTCGAGCTACTGCGCGCTGTCCGAGCGGGGGAGCTGGAACGTGGCAACCCGCTGGTCGTATTGGGGGTGACCGTCACCGAGAAGCCCCAAGTAGAAGAGTAGGTTCGCCAGCCACACCTGTGGCGGCGCCACTCACTCAGCTACGGAAGCTCATGGGCTGCGGAACCAGGCTCGGGCCCTCGGTCATCCACAGGCCCTTGTGCACGCGTCTCGAGATCAGCCAGGCGCCTTCCCGCTTTACGAATCTGTCCTGGTAGTGGATGCCGCGAATCTTGACACTGGCTTCCGGCAGCGCCGGCGACTCTGCGAGCGCGACCAGGCAGTAAGTCGAGACCTCGGCCTCGTCGCCGTCGAGATCGATCTCCTGGTTTCCCATCAGGTGGAGCGTGGCGGCATAGCCCGCGGCAAACATCGCCCCGATCGCGGTCCGAACAGCCTCCATTCCGTGCTGTGGGGGCTGGCCATTCTGCTCGGTAACGCAGTCGGGAGTGAAGCAGCTCAGCAGCATGTCCATGTCGCGGGTGTCGCAAGCGCGCGCATAGCGGATCATGGCCCGCTGAATCGCCATCCGATCTGCCAGTTCTCTCACGTCCGGGTTGTCGCTCATTGCGGCTCCTTGCGTACGGATTGGGGAGGCGCGTCAGTCACGAGCGGCCGCGACTCTATTGGCGACGTGCTCGGCCGCCGCGAGGCCGAACACCGTGGCCTGCGACCAACCTCCACTGTATCCGTGGTTCGGGCCCCCCATCAGCCCACCCATGGCGTTGCCCGCAACGTACAGCCCATGAATGGGGAGACCGCCCCGGAGCGCCTGCGAGAAGCCGTTCACCAGCACTCCGCCCTGTCCAAAGGTAATGCCGACGACGATCGGAATCGCATGGAATGGAGGCTCGGCGATTTCGAGGCGCACCGTCGGCGGGGCGACCTGTCCCTCGCCTGACTGAGGAAGATTGAAAGGCCGGAACCGCTCGCGGTTGTGCTCATCAACTGCGTTCCGCAGGGCGCCCTCAGCCATGCCGATGCGCTGCGCCAATTCGGCAAGTGTGTTAGCAACCTCCACTCGAGCGCCGAAACGCGAGATGGCATTGGCAGGCGATGCATGCCCATCCCAATGAGCTACGGTGCGCCAGCCCATCTCATCGATGATGACCCACGAATCGAGAGGGCTGCTCGAGCGTATGACGTCGTGAACCAGGTGCATGAAGGTGCCGCGACCGGTACCGAGCCGCTGGCCCTTAACCGTCACCAGCAAACCGGCGGCCGCCGCCGCATCAAAGTTAGGACTTGGCCAGAGCCGGTGGTCGTGCAGGGCCGACCGATGCTGCAGATGGCCGTAAAACTGGTCGAGGCACACTGTGTCGGCGCCGACGCCAAGAGCCATCTGCAGGCCATCGCCAAGATTCGAGTCCGGCGCTCCGCGGACGAGATAACCGTCGGTCCCGTAATGCTTCTTCCCGAGCGCCTTGTTGGCGTGGTAGCCGCCGTCCGCGATCAGCACGTTAGCTGCGAGAACGTCTCCCATGTCGGTGCGGACGCCGGTTACAGCCCCTCCATCGCTGATCAGCTCAACAGCGCGGATTCCTGTCCTGAATACGCCTCCCGCCCTGATGTAGGAATCGCACATCCGCGTGAAGAGCTGTGCCGCGCCCTTGCCTTGCCACCGCTCCGACACCGGTAGTTCGGGATCGCTACTTTGAAAGGGATAGAGTGCTCGCCGCTGCCATTCCACAGGTCCCCAGGGCAGGAATCGCCCGCCCTCGTCCATAAGAAACCGGATGGCCCGCGAGCAGTTCTCGGACCACGTGTTGGCGACGTCTGGACGTGTGGTCCGGTCGGTCGCCCACTCAATCGCT
>CAZDTG010000144.1:0-10635 GCA_964508005.1 uncultured Steroidobacteraceae bacterium | reverse complement strand
AGGTCCGCCGCGATCTCATGGGGGCTGCAAGCACGGCTGCGCAGTTCGCGCTGGCAGGCAAACATTTCGATGAGTGGGCGGGAGAGGCCGCGCAGGCGGCCTGACGAAGTTTTTTTGGGGGCTTAACATGACAGCAAAGAAGAAGAGTCGAGCTCGCGAGAGCGCTGCGGCCAGACTCAACGGCCGCGAGCTGCCGCTGCGCGGTCATGCCGAGCGCGCGCTGAGCGACTACTTCATGAGCCTGAACGGCCACCGTCCCGCGCACCTGTACGATCTGGTGCTGCGCGAGGTCGAGGAGCCGCTGTTCCGCGTCGTGCTCGACTACGCGGAGGGTAACCAGAGCCGCGCGGCGGGCATTCTCGGCATCAATCGCGGCACGTTGCGCAAGAAGTTGAAGCAGTTCGGCCTCGGGAGCTGAGGCCAGGCCTGCGTCGTCATGTTGCTGCCCGTACGCCGCGCGCTCCTGTCTGTTTCCGACAAGACGGGCCTCGTCGAGCTCGCGCGCTGGCTCGCGAGCCGCAACGTGGAGCTTCTGTCGACGGGCGGCACCGCGCGGCTGCTTGCCGATGCGGGACTGACGGTGCGGGAGGTCTCGAGCTACACCGGCTTTCCCGAAATCATGGATGGCCGGGTCAAGACGCTCCATCCGAAAATTCACGGCGGACTGCTCGGCCGCCGCGGTGTGGACGATGCGGTTATGGCACTGCATCAAATTGCTCCCATCGACCTTCTGGTGGTCAATCTCTACCCCTTCGCGGAAACCGTGGCGCGCCCGAACTGCGGCTATGCCGAGGCCATCGAGCACATCGACATCGGCGGGCCGGCCATGCTGCGGGCGGCGGCGAAGAATCACGAATCCGTCGCGGTGGTCGTGGATCCGCAGGACTACGCGGTGCTGTTGGATGAGTTGGCCGCCCACGAAGGGGGCACCACGCTCGCGCTGCGCTCGCGGCTCGCTGCCAAGGCGTTCGCGCATACGGCGCGTTACGACACCATGGTGGCGAGCTATCTGTTCGAGCGCCATCCGGTCGAGACAGAAAGGTTCCCGGCCACACTGCCGCTGGTTTTCGACAAGGTGCAGGACCTGCGCTATGGCGAGAATCCGCATCAGCATGCGGCTTTCTACCGTACGCCGGCGCCGCGGGGCGCGAGCATCGCCGCGGCGACGGTTCTGCAGGGCAAGGATCTTTCGTACAACAACATCGCGGATGCGGATGCGGCCGTCGAGTGCGTGCGGCAATTCAACGAAACCGCCTGTGTAATCGTCAAGCACGCGAATCCGTGTGGCGCGGCCGTGGCGGCCTCGGCATTGGAAGCTTACGACCGCGCATATCGGACCGACCCGACTTCGGCATTCGGGGGCATCATCGCCTTCAACCGGGAGCTCGATGCGACCACGGCCGCGGCGATCATCGACCGGCAGTTCGTGGAGGTGCTCGCAGCACCCGCGGTCTCCGCCGACGCCGCGAAAGCGCTCGCGGCCAAGCCCAACGTCCGCGTGTTGGCTCTCGGCGATCTGAGCCGCGCGCCGGCAGGCGAGCTGGAATACCGCAGCGTGACCGGCGGACTGCTCACGCAGACGCGTGACACCGGCAGCATCGACGCGGCCGGCCTGAAAGTGGTCACCCGCCGCAAGCCGACCCAGGCGGAGCTCGCGGACCTGCTGTTCGCCTGGCGCGTGTGCAAGTTCGTGAAATCCAACGCCATCGTGTTCGCCCGCGACCGCAGCACGATCGGGGTGGGCGCGGGACAGATGAGCCGCGTCTACTCGACGCGGATTGCCGCGATGAAGGCGGCGGACGAGCGGCTCGAGGTCGAGGGCTCCGCCATGGCCTCGGATGCCTTCTTCCCATTCCGCGACGGTCTCGATGTGGCCGCGGAGTACGGCATCCGCTCCGTGATCCAGCCGGGGGGATCGAAGAACGATCCGGAAGTGATCGCCGCCGCCGACGAGCACGGCATGGCCATGGTGTTCACCGGCATGCGACACTTCCGCCACTGATGAAAGTCCTCGTCGTCGGATCCGGCGGTCGTGAGCACGCACTCGCCTGGAAGTGCGCGGCTTCAGAGCGCGTCTCCGAAGTCATCGTGGCGCCCGGGAATGCGGGCACCGCCGCGGAGCCGAAGGTACGCAACGCGAGCGTGGCGGCCGAGGACATCCCCGCACTCATGGCTCTGGCGAGCGCGGAAAAAATCGACCTCACCCTGGTGGGGCCCGAGGGTCCGCTCGTCGCCGGTATCGTGGATGAGTTCAGCGCCCGGGGCTTGAAGTGCTTCGGGCCGAACAAGGCGCCGGCGCAGCTGGAGGGCTCAAAAGCCTTTACGAAGGACTTCCTGCGCCGGCACGGCATTCCAACGGCGCGCTCGGCAACCTTCACTCGGGAGACTTTCGATCCCGCGTACGTGCGAAGCCAGCGTCCGCCGATCGTAGTCAAGGCGAGCGGGCTGGCGGCGGGCAAGGGTGTCGTGATCGCCGAGTCTGCCGCGGAGGCTGTGGCGACCGTCGAGGCGATGTTCGCGGGCCGCTTTGGTGCGGCCGGTCGCGAGGTCGTCATCGAGGAATTCCTCGCCGGGGAGGAAGCGAGCTTCATCGTCATGGCGGACGGGACGCACATCATTCCATTCGCCACATCCCAGGATCATAAGCGTCGTGACGAGGGTGATCGCGGACCTAACACAGGCGGCATGGGTGCCTACTCACCCGCTCCGGTCGTAACGCCGGAGGTACACGCGCGCATCATGCGCGAAGTAATCGAGCCCACGGTCCGTGGACTCGCGGCGGACGGCATGCCCTATAAGGGCTTCCTCTATGCGGGAATCATGGTCGCGCCGGACGGCACACCGAACGTGATCGAATTCAACTGCCGCTTCGGCGATCCGGAAGCGCAGCCGGTCATCATGCGGCTGAAGTCCGATCTGACGGTGTTGTGCGAGGCCGCTGTAGACGGACGCCTGCATGAGGTGAGCGCGGAGTGGGATTCGCGGGCGGCCCTGGGGGTTGTGCTGGCGGCGGCGGGCTATCCCGATACGGTACGCAAAGGTGATGTGATCGAAGGCCTCGAGCTCGCGGCGCGGCTGCCAGGCAAGGTCTTTCACGCCGGCACGCGGCGGGACGAGGGAAAGGTGCTGACGAACGGCGGACGCGTGCTCTGCGCGGTCGGGCTCGGCGCGACCGTCCTCGACGCACAGCGCCAGGCGTACGCGCTGGCCGAGCCGATCCACTGGAGCGGCATGCAGCAGCGGCGCGATATCGGCTATCGTGCGGTGGCAAGGTACCGGAGTTGACTTATTGGACATTCCGGTTCCGGCCTCTGAACCCGCGCAGTTTGCCGAATGTCCGACAGGCGAAACCCGGTAACGTAAAGCAATTTGCGGAATGTCCAATACGTCAAGTCCGGTACCTTGGGACTTCCCTGCGCCTCACGTCGTGACGGTCGAGGTGCTGGCCGCCGACATCGACGCATACGATCACGTCAACAACTCCGTATATCTCTCCTGGCTCGATCACGCCGCGTGGTCGCATTCGGCGCAGTTGGGCATCAGCCTGGAGCAGTGCGTGACGGCACTGCGCCGCGGAATGGCCGCGCACCGCACGGAGATCGATTACCTGCAGGCCGCCGTCCTTCACGATCGGGTGTTGGTCGGAACCTGGATCGTCAACACCGATGCGAAGCTGCGCGTCGAGCGTCGTTTCCAGGTGCGCCGCGCCGTAGATGGCAAGACGCTCGCGCGAGCTCGTATCGACTATGTGTGCATCAACCTCGATTCGGGGCGCGCCGCGCGCATGCCGGATGTTTTCCAACGCGCATACGTCATTACCGTCCCTTCAGGGCCGACCACCGCTTAGCTCCTGAGCAGTATGGAAGTTCCGCTCGGGTTTGCGCCTTCCGCGGCGTGCCCGGGTTGATGCTGTATACCTTCAGGTGTAAACCGTACACGTCACCGTAACCTCACATTGCGGTCATATGAGGAGCGGAGACTGCTGATTTCAGTGATCTGCGAGCTGCTGCGGCGCGCGGCCTGCCAGGGTGGCACGACAGTTGCAAGGCGTAGCACGCAAGGCGATGCGCTGAATCGCCTCCGAAACTGAAGGGTACCGGGGAGAGGAACCATGACGAGTGCCACGCGTAAACCGGCCGATCGACTACCGTCCTGGCTCGAGACACAGTACTGCGCCTCGGTGGCGGCCACGCTGCTGGCGCGGAACGAATACTTCGAGCTCCTCGAAGACGCGATGATCCCGCCCAAGCGTCTCGTCCGCGCGCTCACGAACTGGAAGCAGTGCGCGAATCAGGCCCACGTACTGGGCGGCCTGGTTGGGACCGCCTGAAGCGCGCCCGCGCGCGCCTCGCCCCCGAGCGGGACGAGTCCCTAAAAACTGACGCGGAAGAACGCTTCGGGGCCCTCGAGGCTCATGGAGAAGGCGCCCGGAAAGCTGCCGGTGTGCAGAGCGAGCTTCGCGCGGATGGAGGAATAACCGACACCGACGGCGAAGTTGGGTTTCCAGCGATACTGGACATCCTCGTGAACGTCCGCGAGCCAGCCGTCGAAGTTGCTCAGCGACGCGTGGAAGTACTGCGCGCGCGCCGTCACCGAGAAACGCTGTGAGATCCGGAACGCGAAGTCGAGGGGAATGGTCGGGAACGCGCCGGCACCGGAGACGTCCTGCCGTTGCTGGGTGGCGTTCACCTGGCCCTGGACTTCGGCCTGTAAAAAATGGACCCCGATTCCGGTGCCGAGCTCGAACCGGTCGTTGCGGAAAATGGAATAGGTATACGTCAGGCCGAAGATGCGCCAGTCGATCTGACTCGCCAGCAGCGAGTTGGCGGTGAAGGTCTCATTGCCAAAGTTGATCGTCTGCGCCAGCTGGTGAGTGGCGGTGCGGTCGACCTCGAGAAAGTCGACACGCAGCTTGTTGCGCTCTCTGAGGCGGAACATCAGCTCCATGCGCCCCTGATTGAGACGGCTGTCCTGGCCCAGATCCCGCTCCGCGCTCAGCGAGGTGCCGACCTGCCCCGCCGCAGCTCCGTGCGGATCGATTCGCAGGAGCGTCTTCACATGGGCGGGATAATAGATGCCCCGGACGTAGAAATGATCCGTGATCGGGCTCGGCGTCTGGTGCTTGCGGCTGGGCGGCAGAGGACGGCCCGAGTTGGGATCGTGCTCATCGGCCAGGGCCGGGACGGCAATGAGGGCGAAGATCGCCGCGGCGGCGGGCGCGAGCCGGATTCGCATGCGACTTGAGACTCCTGGTCATTGGGCTTCAATGCGCGCGAATCTTACTGATTCGCGCCCCGAATGTACCAGCGTCGCCGGCTCGCGACTGTTAACCAGGTCGAAAGGGACCCAAGGCCCGCAGCGGGCCTTGGGGGCCGGAGGCTCTCAGCGCTTCATGGCCTCGAAGAACTCGCCGTTCGACTTCGTGTCCTTCATCTTGTCGAGCAGGAATTCGATGGCCGCGAGCTCGTCCATGGGATGCAGGAGCTTGCGCAGGATCCAGATCTTCGCGAGCTCGCCCTGGTCGGTGATGAGCTCCTCCTTGCGCGTGCCGGAGCGGTTGATGTTGACCGCGGGGAACACACGCTTCTCGGAGATGCGCCGGTCGAGATGAATCTCGCTGTTGCCGGTGCCCTTGAATTCCTCGTAGATCACGTCGTCCATCTTCGAGCCCGTGTCGATCAGCGAGGTGGCGAGGATCGTGAGGCTGCCGCCTTCCTCGATGTTGCGGGCGGCACCGAAGAAGCGCTTCGGCCGCTGCAACGCATTGGCGTCGACGCCGCCCGTCAGCACCTTGCCCGACGAGGGCACGACGGTGTTGTAGGCGCGCGCGAGACGCGTGATGGAGTCGAGCAGGATGACGACGTCCTTCTTGTGCTCGACGAGGCGCTTCGCCTTCTCGATGACCATCTCGGCCACCTGTACGTGGCGCGCGGCGGGCTCGTCGAACGTGCTCGAGACGACTTCGCCCTTCACCGTGCGCTGCATCTCCGTCACTTCTTCGGGCCGCTCGTCGATGAGCAACACGATGAGGATGACTTCGGGATGATTGGAGGTGATGGCGGTGGCGATGTTCTGCAGCAGCATCGTCTTGCCGGCCTTCGGCGGGGAGACGATGAGGCCGCGCTGGCCCTTGCCGATGGGCGCGACGAGGTCGATGGTGCGGGCGGTCAGATCCTCGGTGGACCCGTTGCCGCGCTCGAGCTTCAAACGCCGGGTGGGGTGGAACGGCGTCAGATTCTCGAACAGCACCTTGCTGCGCGAGCTGTCGGGCGAGTCGTAGTTGATCTCGCCGACCTTCAACAGCGCGAAGTAGCGCTCGCCGTCCTTCGGCGGACGGATGAGCCCGGAGATCGTGTCGCCGGTGCGCAGGTTGAAGCGGCGGATCTGGCTCGGGCTCACGTAGATGTCGTCGGGGCCCGCGAGATACGAGCCGTCGGCGGAGCGCAGGAAGCCGAAACCGTCCTGCAGGATCTCGAGCACGCCGTCGCCGTAGATGTTCTCCCCGTTCCGGGCATGCGCCTTCAGAATCGAGAAGATGATGTCCTGCTTGCGGGAGCGGGCGAGATTGTCCAGGCCCATCGACTCGGCGAGCTTCACCAGGTCGTGGATGGGTTTCAACTTCAGCTCGGTGAGATTCATCGAGCTGCGTGATTGGGTCAGTTCCGCGGGACTGATGATCTCGGAGTCGTCGGCGTCGAACGCCTCGGCCTCGTGCATCATGTCGTCGACGCGGCCGCCGTTGTTGCCGTTGCCGTTATTGCCCCGATTGCCGTCACGATTGCCGTGGCGCGGGCCCTTGTTGTTATTGGGCCGGTTGCGGCCCTGATTACCGAGATAGCCTCTCACAAATTACTGTCCAGAAATGCCGAGAGTTGAGATTTGGACACCGCGCCCACCTTCTGGGCCTCGAGCGTGCCGTTCTTGAAGAGGATCAGCGTCGGGATGCCCCGAATGCCGAATTTGTGCGGTGTCTGCGGGTTTTCGTCGATGTTGAGCTTGGCGATTTTGACGCGGTCCTGGTACTCGCCGGCGATCTCATCGAGGATCGGGGCGATCATCTTGCACGGACCGCACCATTCCGCCCAGAAATCCAGCAGGACGGGTTTTTCGGATTTGAGAACATCCTGTGCAAAAGTGGCGTCCGTAGTGTGCACGATGTGCGGGTTACTCACGCGGTTCAACCTCCGTCGAATGCAGAGTGTGAAAAAGTTGTCTTGTTCGGATAGAAGACTTAAAGACGTCATGCGGGGCGGCAGGGGGCAGCGAAAGCCATGCCAGAAACACCCGTCAAACGGTTACACTAACTCGTGAATGAGTATGAGCTCGAGCCTTAAGGGATATGAAACTTGGCTGGCAGGTGCGGGTACGAATTGCCCGCCGTCTTATGCGCTTTGTAGCGCTTCCGGCCCCCTTTTGCAAGGCCCGCCCCCCCATTTCGCATAACACCGCAGACCTATTTGATGACTGACCCACACTCTGGTTCCTCTACATTCCAATCCCTCGGCCTGGCCCCGCCCGTCATGGAGGGCATCCGTGACGCGGGCTTTACCGTATGCACGCCCATTCAGGCGCAAACGCTGCCGATTGCGCTTGCCGGGCGGGACGTCGCCGGCCAGGCGCAGACCGGGACCGGCAAGACTGCCGCCTTCCTGGTGGCGCTCTACCAATCGCTCCTGACGCGCCCGCCGGGGCCGCATCGCACTCCGACGTCCGTTCGGGCGCTCGTGGTCGCACCCACCCGTGAGCTCGCCGTGCAGATCCACCACGACGGCGAGATCCTCGGTCGCCATACGGGCCTTAAACAAGCTGTCGTCTACGGCGGCGTCGACTACGAGAAGCAGCGGCGTCAGCTCGAGGAGGGCGTCGACGTGCTCGTCGGCACGCCGGGGCGCCTCATCGACTACTTCAAGCAGCATGTTTTCGACCTGCGCCACGCTCAGGCGCTCGTGCTCGATGAGGCCGACCGCATGTTCGATCTCGGCTTCATCGCCGATATCCGCTATCTGCTGCGCCGGCTGCCGCCGCCGGAGAAGCGGCAATCGATGCTGTTCTCCGCCACCCTCTCCTACCGCGTGCTGGAGCTCGCCTACGAGCACATGAACAACCCTGAGCTGGTGCGGATCGAGCCCGACAAGATGACGGTCGACCGCGTGCGCCAGCTCATGTACTACCCCTCCATGGAGGAGAAAGTTCCACTGCTCGTGGGGCTGCTGCGCCAGGCAGAGGCGCGCCGCACGATGATCTTCGTAAACACCAAGCGCATGGCCGAACGGCTCGAAAGCACGCTCAAGGCCAACGGCTTCCACGCGCAGGCGCTATCCGGTGATGTGCCGCAAAACAAGCGGCTGCGCTTCCTGCGCGACTTCCACAACGGTGATCTCGCGGTACTCATCGCGACCGACGTCGCCTCGCGCGGATTGCACATTCCCGATGTGAGCCATGTTTTCAACTTCGACTTGCCGCAGGACGCCGCGGACTACGTGCACCGCATCGGCCGCACGGCCCGTGCCGGGGCGGAGGGCGATGCGATCAGCTTCGCCTGCGAGGAATTCGCAGTGTCTCTGCCCGAGATCGAGGACTACCTGGGCCACAAGATCCCTTCGGCCTCGATCGCGCCGGAGATCCTGGCGACCTCACTGGTCGAGGGCGCCGCGCCGGAGGGGCGCAGGCCGTACCGGCCTCACGGCGGCGGTGGTGGCGGCAGGCGGCCCGGCCACGGGGGCTCGGGCGGGGGCGGGCGCTCCGGGCCTGGACGCCGGGGCGGCGGCGGGGGACGTCCCAGGAAGGGCTCGCACGGGTCAGGTCGCTGACCGACTCATCGGAAGAACGAGTCACGTCAGACGCCGCGCTGGTTGTGCGCCGCCCCGGGCGCCTCAGACCAGTTCGCTCACGGCGTCGATCGTCGTCACATTGACGTGCTCGCGGATGGTTTGCGCGGAGTCCGGACGGCGGACGCCGTAGATCCAGCGAATCCCGGCAGCTTGCGCCGCACGCAGCACAGCGGGACTGTCGTCCGCGAAAAGGCTCCGCTGGGAGTCGAAGGGCTCGATGACCCGCACCGCCTCCCAGAACTGCGCCGCTTCCTTGGGCACTCCGAACTCGTGAGAGGTAAACGCCGCATCGAAGTAGCCGAGAACGCCGGTTTTCTCGTCCTTGATCCGCAGCACCTGCGGGTGGCTATTCGTCAGCAGAACCACCCTCTTCCCGGCGGCCCGCAGACGGACCAGAAACTCCCGCGCGCCCGGTAGCCATGCTATCCGCTGCGTGTTGGCCCGCTTGAGGGCCTCGATGTCGAGGTCGAGCTCGCGGCTCCAGTGCTCGATGCAGTACCAAGGGAGGGTGCCCTCGCGGGCCCGAAACAGAGGGGCGATCTCGGCCCTCGCGGCCTCGATATTCGTCGAGCGCGCCGCCGCGTACGCGGCCGGGACGATCTCGAGCCAGAAGTGATTGTCGAACGCCAGATCCAGCAACGTGCCGTCCAGATCCAGCAGCACGGTATCAATATGGGCCCAATCGGGCTTTTCAACGGCAGCCGGGAGCATGGGCGCGTATGATACCTCCCGTGGCGCCCTGAGGCCCGGTCCGCTAAGCTAGCGGCTGGCGGAGGCGCGAAGGCTCGTGTCCGGCCTCGATCGTTGGGGCGCGGCTTGCCGCGTTGACCTGTCAGCGGCGTGTCCGCCGCGTCCGGGCTGCTTACGCGCCGTCAATGGGAGACCGCAGGCGTTACCCGCCATGGCGGAAATCGAAGACAACGTCGACCGAGAGCTGTTCCGCAACGTGGAAAAGTTGCGCGCGCTGCGCATCGAGCATCGTGATCTCGACGAGGTGATCGCTCGCCTGACGCTCGACATCCATTCCGATCAGCTGCAATTGAAACGCCTCAAGAAGCGCAAGCTCATGCTGAAGGACCAGATCACGCGCATGGAAAGTGAGCTGATCCCGGATCTCAATGCCTGATGGATAACGCCGACAACGCCTTCAAGGGCGTGTTTCTGAGGCTGACATCGCCGCAGATCCTGACCGAGGTCATCGCCATCGTCCTCGCCGGGCTCATCGCGCTCGCGGGCGCCCACCTCGTGCGCACGTGGCACCGAAACTATCTGGCCGATTCAGCGCCGGCACGTCAGGACGCGTGGCAGCTCCGCGTGTTGGAAGGGACGGTGCTGCTGGCGCCGTTCCTGGTCGCGCTCATAGTGTTGCTCATCGTGCGGGCGACGCTCGCCATGCTGGGCAACGCGACGACGGCGGTCGATACCGCTTTGCAGCTCACGACGGCGCTGGTTCTCGTGCGGCTGGGGATGTACCTGCTGCGCGTGATGATGGGGCCGGCGTCGTGGGTGCGCGCCTGGGAAACCCGCATCACCTTCGTCCTCTGGCTCGTGATCGGCTTCTCCATGGTGGGCTGGCTCGACCAGGTCGAGACCACCTTGAACCGCATCAACCTCATCCCGGGTAAGACGCAGTTCAGCCTGTGGGCGCTGCTGAAAGGCCTGGTGGTCGTGACGACTTTCGTGGTGGTCTCGAGCCTGGTGGCGCGCGCCTTCGAGCGCCGTGTCATGCGGCTCGAGCAGCTCGCCGTGTCGACCCGCATCGGCATCTCGAAGTTCACCTACTTCCTGCTGGTGGGGCTCGGGG
>CAZDTG010000143.1:0-10916 GCA_964508005.1 uncultured Steroidobacteraceae bacterium | reverse complement strand
ACTATTTGGAATTACACAGAAAAATCAGCGTCGCCCCGATGATGGACTGGACCGACCGCCACTGCCGCTACTTCCTGCGCGGCTTCGCCCCGCGCGCGCTCCTCTACACCGAAATGATCACCGCCGCGGCTATCCTGCGCGGCGACCGCGACCGCCTGCTCGCATTCGACCCCGAAGAGCACCCCATAGCGCTGCAGTTGGGCGGCAGCGACCCGCATGACCTCGCCACGGCGGCACGCATTGGCGAGGAAGCCGGCTATGACGAAATCAACCTCAACTGCGGCTGCCCAAGCGACCGTGTCGCGAGCGGAGCCTTCGGCGCCTGCCTGATGCTCGAGCCGGCGAGAGTTGCGGACTGCGTGGCCGGGATGGGCGCGCAAGTCAAAGTGCCCGTCACGGTGAAGATGCGCGTTGGAGTCATAACAGCGGCGGGAAAAACGGCGCGCGACGCCGTCTCGAGGTTTGACGAGGCCGATTTCGAGGCTCTTCACGACTTCGTGCGAAGCGTGCGGGACGCCGGGTGTGAGGTGGCCATCGTGCACGCCCGCAAGGCCGTCCTCGGCGGACTCTCGCCGAGAGACAACCGGGAGATCCCACCCCTTCGCTACGATGTGGTGAAGCGGTTGAGACTCGCCTTCCCTCAGCTGCCCTTCGTCGTGAACGGCGGCTTCAGGGACGTGAGCTCGGTGAAGGAAGCCTTGAGTTGGTCAGACGGCGTGATGCTCGGCCGCGAGGCCTATCACCGCCCCTTCGTGCTCGCCGAGCTGCACCATGCGCTGTACCCCGGCTCGCCCCAGACCCCCTCGCGAGAGCAGCTGCTCGACCGGATGGCGCGCTACGCGGAACGGGCGCTGGCGCGCGGCGATCGCCTTTCCGCGATAACGCGGCACATGCTGGGCCTTTATGGAGGTGAGCCCGGCGCCCGTGAGTATCGTCGGACCCTGAGCGAAGGGGCGCGTGTGCCCGAAGCCGGGCCGGAGCTCTTTCGCCGCGCAATTCCGGCCTCCCGCCCCGTTTAGCGCAGGCGGCGATATCCCTTCCCGAAACCGATAACTGCACACCGGGCGTGTCTCATCAGCCCGACGGGTTGGCCGTCCGGAGCCCCGCCACCCAGGCTGAAAACGGTGTAAGCGCTTCGAGCGGCAGCTCAATCGGTAGCGGGGTGAGGCCGCTCTTGTATAATCGTTGGCAGTCGCTTTGCTGCCGTGGTTAATGCCGGTAGCTGCGGTCAGCTGTGGTACATGGGCAAGGATATCGAACTAGCCATACTGTTTGCCGATGTCGTCGGCTCGACCCGGCTCTATGAGCTGATGGGCGACCTGCGCGCGCGCGATATGGTGGCGATCTGCATCGATGTCATGCGCAGCGCCACCGAGCAGCGCCAGGGCACGGTGATCAAGACGATGGGAGACGAGGTCATGTCCACGTTTCCCAGCGCCGATGAAGCTTTGAATGCTGCAGCGCAGATGCAGCAACAGATCTCGAGCCATGCGCAGCTCAAGGTGGATGGGCAGCCCGTCTGTATCCGCATTGGCTGCCATTTCGGGCCCGTCATGCTCGAGAACAGGGACGTGTTCGGGGCTACGGTCCACACCGCAAACCGGATGACCAGCCAGGCCAAGGCCGGTCAGATCATCACCACGGCGGCGACGGTCGAGCGCCTGTCCCCGGAATGGCGGGCGTCCTGCCGCCAGATCGACATCGCAACCTTGAAGGGGCAGGGGAACGAGGTCGCGCTTTACGAGGTGCTGTGGCAGTCCGAGGACGTCACCAGCATGGTCCCGGCGATCGCCTTGAACTCGCGGCCGGTGAGGCTTCTGCGCCTGCGCCTGCGCGCCAACGACCGCGATCTGGTCATCGACGAGCAGCACTCGAGCATCACGATCGGGCGCGCCGAGGACAACGACGTCGTCATCAAGGGCAACCTGATTTCCCGACTGCACGCCCGCATCGAGATCAGCCGCAACAAGTTCGTGCTCATCGACCAGAGCACCAACGGCACCTTCGTGCAAACCGCCGACGGCGAGGAGTCGTTCGTGCGCCGGGACAGCCTGCAGATCAAGGGCGAAGGCGCCATCGGACTGGGCCGCCTCCCCGAGCAGGACTCCCCCCAAACCATCCGGTTCGTTTGCGAAGAGAGCTGACCCGGAACCGGCAGGTGCATCTAGGGGGCAAAAACCACGCTTTTTCGCCCGGGCCGACTTTCAGCCAATTAACTAGCCCTGCAGCCGAGCCTCCAGCCCCTGCAACTCCTCACGCATCTGCGCCGGCACCCGGCTCCCATACTGCCCGAGGTAGGCCCGCATATCCGCGGCCTCCTTCTTCCACGACACCGGATCCACACTGAGCAGCGCCCGCAACGCATCTGCGCTGATGTCGAGCCCCTTCGTATCGAGGTCTTCCGGCCGCGGGAGACGCCCAATCGGCGCTTCCGTCGCGCCCGCATTGCCCGCGCAGCGCTTCAGCATCCACTCCAACACCCGCAGGTTCTCCCCATAGCCCGGCCATAGGAACTTGTTCTGCGCGTCGCGGCGGAACCAGTTGACGTGATAGATGCGCGGCGGACGCGCCAGCTTCGCGCCTATGTCGAGCCAGTGCTGCCAGTAGTCCCCGAAGTTGTAGCCGCAGAACGGCAGCATGGCCATCGGATCGCGCCGGACCACACCCTGTTGTCCGACCATGGCGGCCGTTGTCTCGGATGCGACCGACGCCCCCACGAGCACGCCGTGCTTCCAGTCGCGCGCCTCGTAAACGAGCGGTGCGACCTCGCGACGCCGCCCCCCGAAGACGAGCGCGCTGATCGGCACGCCCTTCGGATCCTCCGCGCGCGGCGAGTAGGCCGGGTTCCGCTTGGCGGAGACGGTAAAACGCGAGTTCGGGTGCGCGGCCGGCCCGCGCGCCGAATCATACGGACGTCCCTGCCAATCGATCACGGGCTTGCCCGTCGACAGCCCTTCCCACCAGGGCTGGTTATCCGCCGTGAGCGCCACGTTGGTGAACAACGTGTCACGGCGGATCATCTCGTAGGCATTCCGGTTCGTTTCGGGATTCGTCCCGGGCACAACGCCGAAATAGCCCGCCTCCGGATTGATCGCCCACAGGCGCCCATCCGCGCCCGGATGCAGCCAGGCGATGTCATCCCCAACCGTGAACACCTTCCAGCCCGGCATCGAGTCCGGCGGAATCAGCATCGCAAGATTCGTTTTCCCGCACGCCGAAGGGAAAGCGCAAGCGATGTAGTGCGTTTCTCCCTTCGGGTTCTGCAGGCCCACGATGAGCATGTGCTCCGCGAGCCAACCCTCGGTGCGCGCCTGGTAGCTGGCGATGCGCAGTGCATGACACTTCTTTCCCAGCAGGGCGTTGCCGCCGTACCCTGAGCCGAAACTCTCGATGGCCAGCTCCTCCGGGAAGTGCATGATGAAGCGGCGCTCGGGATCGAGCTCCCCGATCGAGTGCAGGCCGCGGACGAAGGTGCCATCGCTCGCGATACGCTCGAGCGCGGCGCGCCCGACGCGTGTCATGATGATCATGTTGATGACGACATAGGGGCTGTCGGTGATCTCGACACCGCAACGGGACAGCGGGGAGTCGATGGGTCCCATGCAATAGGGGATGACATACAGCGTCCGCTCGCGCATGCAGCCGCGGAAGAGGCCGCGCATCCTGGCATGCGCCTGGTCCGGGTCCATCCAGTTGTTGTTCGGACCTGCGTCATCCTTCGAGCGCGAGCAGATGTACGTGAGGTGCTCGACACGCGCGACGTCGCTCGGATTCGAGCGCGCCAGATGACAACCAGGGAAGAGCTCCGGATTGAGCGCCTTCAGCTCCCCATCGCGCAGCAGCTTCGCGGTGAGCTCTCGCGCTTCCGCCTCCGACCCGTCACACCAGTGGATCGCGCGGGGTTGCGTCAGCTCGCGCACCGATTCCACCCAATCGGCCACCGCGCGGCTCAACTGGGGCAGAGGGGTCAGCATGTGTGCAGCAGTGGCCATCCACAGATCCTCATGTTCGGCGGCACGGCCTTTACCGAGGTCGTTTTGCCGCAGGCAGTGTCGGGTGCGTCAGGACGCTTCCTTGTGAACTCAGTATAGCGAGGGCGATCCGGACGCCTTCATAAAGTAGGATAAAAGGTCGCGATTTGTTCCATTACCGCACACGACGCCACCCCCGGGGCCGCCAGCCGGCCGCTATCATGGCGGCATGCTGGATCTCGAAGACATATTCGGCCCCGGGGGGCCCTTGCAGAGCGCGCTGCCGGACTTCAAATCCCGGTGGCAGCAGCTCCGCATGGCCCAACGCGTCGCCACCGCTCTGGAACACCGGGAAACCCTCGTCGTCGAAGCCGGCACCGGCACGGGCAAGACGTTCGCATATCTCGTACCTGCTCTGCTTTCCGGCGCGCGCGTGCTCATTTCAACCGGAACGCGCACCTTGCAGGACCAGCTCTTCTCGAAGGACCTGCCCCTGGTCGCGGCCGCCCTCGGGCGTCCCGCGCGCATCGCCTTGCTCAAGGGCCGCTCGAACTATTTGTGCCGCTATCGACTGGCCCGGGTAGGTCCGGGCGGTGAGCAGCTCTCGCTGGATGCGAGGCCCGCTTTAACAGCGCGCTCCCGAGACACCCTGGCCGCTGCTGACACCGGCGACGATGAGCCGACCACCCTCACGGGCATGCTCGGTCGCATCGAACGCTGGGCGCGAACGACGCGCCGTGGCGACCTCGCCGAGATCCGCGGGCTGTCCGACTCACACCCCGTATGGCCGCAGGTCACCTCGACGAGAGATAACTGTCTGGGCAACCGCTGCCCCGAGATCTCACGCTGCCATGTCGCGCTCGCCCGGCGCGAAGCACTCGATGCCGACATCGTGATCGTCAATCACCATCTGCTGCTGGCCGATCTGGCGTTGAAGGAGGACGGGTTCGGAGACATTTTGGGTGCGGCCGACGCGGTCATTCTCGACGAGGCGCATCAGATCCCGGACCTCGCGACGCAGTTCTTCGGGGCCAACGTCAGCAGCCGCCGGATCGACAACCTCCTCAAAGAGGCGCAGGCCGAACTGACGGCTCACCTCGCTCACGTCCCGGTCGACAGCGGCGCAGGGACGGTGGTGACCGATATCGCGACTGCGGTCCGTGGGGTAGAGCAGGCCTCCCAACGACTCTCCTCGGCACTCCCGCCGCGAGCCGGACGCTTTTCCCTCGCGGAGATGGGACCGCAAGTGAACGCGCCCGTGGATGATCTGGCCCGCTCGCTGCAGGCGTTTCAAGACAGGCTTGCGGCCCTAGGCGACGACAGCCCGCTCGCGCAACTCGGGGAGCGTGCCGGCGATCTCGTTCTGTCGCTCGATCGGATTGCGGCGGTGGACGAGATGGAGGGTGTGCGGGCCGTGGAAGTCACTCAGCGCGGCTTTTCACTCAGCCTGATGCCGTTCGACATCTCCGCCCGGTTCCTGTCCCTGCTGCAGGCACGCCGCTGCGGATGGATATTCACCTCCGCGACACTTTCCTTGGGCGAGGACTTCGGTCACTTCACCGGACGCCTGGGACTCGGAGAAAGCCCGACCCTCAAGATCGAGAGCCCGTTCGACTACGAGCGGCAGAGCCTCTTGTACCTGCCGATTGGACTGCCCGAGCCTGCTTCCCCCAAATACGTCGCGGCCGTAATCGAGACCGCCGTGCCGCTGATCGACGCAGCACGCGGCGGTGCTTTCGTGCTGTTCACCAGCCATCGCGCTCTCGCCGAGGGTGCCTCGCTGCTGCGGAAACGTTGGTCCGACGACAGTCCGTACAGGTTGTTCGTACAGGGCGAAGCCCCGCGCGAGCGACTACTGAAAGAGTTCCGTGAAGACGGTAACGGCGTTCTGCTGGGAACGACGAGCTTCTGGGAGGGCGTCGACGTGAAGGGCGAGGCGTTGCGCCTCGTGATCATCGAAAAGCTTCCTTTCGCCTCGCCGGACGACCCGCTCGTGAGGGCGCGGATCGACCACCTGCAGGCCCGCGGCGGCAACGCGTTCCGCGATTATCAGCTGCCGGAGGCGGCGCTGGCGTTGAAGCAGGGTGTTGGCCGCTTGATCCGCAGCGAGGACGATTACGGGACGGTCGTGATCTGCGACCCGCGCATGATGGGCCGCGGCTATGGCAAGGTCCTACTCGCCGCGCTCCCACCGATGGCCCCGACCCGGGAGGCTGACGAGGCGTTGCGCTTCATCCGAAAACACGCGCCGCGCGATCCAGCGCCTACCCATGCGACGACGCGAACTGTGACGGTGCAGTGAAAATCCTGGCACTCGATACCGCGACGGAAAACTGTTCTGCCGCCTTACTCATCGATGGAAGCGTGCACACACGCGAGGTCGAGCTGGCACGCGGTCACGCTGAGCGCATCCTGCCGATGATCGATGACCTGTTCTTCGAGGTGGGTATCGCCTTGGACGATCTGGACGCCATTGCGTTTGGTCGCGGGCCTGGCTCGTTCACGGGAGTGCGCCTGGCCGCAACAGTGACCCAGGGGCTCGCATTTGGGGCCGGCTTGGGCGTAGTCCCGGTCTCCGACCTTCGAGCCGTCGCACAGCGGGCGTTCGCAACGGACGCAGCGCTCACGAGAGTCCTCGTGTGCAACGACGCTCGGATGAGTGAGGTGTACTGGGGCTGCTTCGAGCGGGGGGAGCAGGGACTGGCGACACTCGCCGGCGAAGAGCACGTCGGCAAACCGGCCGACGTGATGCTCCCGATCTCCTGGACGAGCGCCACCGGCGTGGGCCGAGGCTTCGCCGTTTACGGCGATGCCTTGGGCGCGGCCGTCCGGGGGTTGGCGCTGGCGGCCGGACTAGCCACTGGCTCCCCGGGGGCCCCGGCACCCCGGGCCCCGACGAGCTCGCCCCTGACACTCTCCACCGACGTCCGCACCGACCCCCTCATCCAGCTCCTTCCCCGCGCCCTCGAAATCGCTCTCCTGGCTGTCCCGGACGTAGCCGCCGGCCGCATTCTTCCCGCCGAAGCCGCAACCCCCGTTTATCTCCGAGACAATGTGGCGCACGCGGCACAACCGCCCAAGCCCCTCTAGGACCGCCTTAGTCCTTGATTTCAAACAATGTGCTGCCGCGTCATGAATCTGAAACACTGTAACCCTGTAATACTCGCGCCATAGAACTCATCGCACCAATGCCCGCCAAACAGGTATTAATCGTCGAGGACGAGCGTCCGATACGCGAAATGATCGCCTTCGGTCTCAAGCGCGCCGGATTTGAGGTCCGCGAAGCCGAGGACTGCCGGGCGGCGCGGGCCGCGCTCGCTGACCAGCGCCCCGATCTGGTGCTCATCGACTGGATGCTTCCGGACATGAGTGGACTCGAGCTGACGCGCGCGCTGAAGCGTGACCGTGAGACGCGCGAGCTGCCCGTCATCATGCTCACGGCGCGTGCGGAAGAGGGCGACAAGGTCGCCGGCCTCGAAGGGGGTGCGGACGACTACGTGACGAAACCCTTTTCCCCCCGGGAGCTGCTGGCCCGGATCAACGCGGTGCTGCGGCGAACCACCGCCAATGGCGTCGACGAAATGATCGAGTTCGATGGCCTCGCCCTCGACCAGGCGAGCCACCGCGTCATGGTCGGCGATCGGACCGTGGCTCTCGGCCCCACCGAGTACCGGATGCTGGAATTCTTCATGACCCATCCCGAGCGTGTCTACACTCGGGACCAGCTTCTGGACCGCATCTGGGGTGGCAACGTCTACGTGGAAGAGCGCACGATCGACGTGCATATCCGGAGGCTGCGCAAAGCGCTCGAAGAGTTCGGCTACGATCGTTTCGTCCAAACCGTCCGCGGCTCCGGGTACCGTTTCTCGGCGCGAACCGTCTAGCGAAGCGCTCGACCGCATGACCCCTTCAATGAAGGAGGACTGACCCCGCATGCAGCCCGCTACACAGGCATGGTGGTTCGCGGGGGGGCGTCTGCTCGGAACGGTGCTGCTCGGGTTAGGCGTCGGCTGGCTGTTTGGCCGTGCCTGGGCTGGCTTGGCCTGCGCTCTACTTATCCACCTCGCCTCGCAGCTGGCGCATCTTTTCCGCCTCGAGTGGTGGCTACGTCACCGCAGCTACGCAGACGCTCCTGACGTCGGCGGCGTATGGGGCGAGATCATCTCGCAGATCGTACGGCTGCATCGGCGCAAGCGCTTCCACAAGCAGCGGTTCGTGCAGCTCATCCGTCAGCTGCAGCGCTCTACCGCCGCGCTCCCCAACGGCGTGGTCATCCTCAATGGCCAACGTGAGATCATCTGGTTCAATCGGATGGCCGGCCGGCTGCTGAATCTGCGCCGCACCGCAGACCTGGGGCTGCGTATCGAAAACCTGCTGCGCGAGCCCGAATTCGCGCACTACCTTGCGGTGCAGGATTACTCGAACCCGGTAGTCATCCGCCAAACGACAGGCGAGGACAGCTACCTCTCGCTGCAAATGGTCCCGTATGGCGACGGACAGCAGCTCCTGCTCGTGAGTGACGTCTCGCGTCAGATGCGGCTCGAGGCAGTGCGCCGCGACTTCGTCGCCAATGCCTCTCACGAGCTGCGCTCGCCGCTCACGGTCATTAGCGGATATCTCGAAACGCTGAGTCAGGACCCCGCGCTCGACCGTGATCTGCAAGGCCCAGTGGCTGAGATGCGGCGGCAGGCAGAGAGGATGACCGGGATCATCCGCGATCTGCTCGAGCTGTCACGTCTCGAGGAAACCGACGAGGTCGTGGGTGGTGAATCCCTCGACATCGCGGCTCTCATTTCGATCTTGCGCAAAGACGTGCTGGCCCGACCCTCGCACCCCCGGGACGTGCGCGCACGGATCGAATCGGAGGCGCACCTCATCGGCGACGAGCCGGAAATTCACTCGGCATTCTCGAACCTCGTCGACAACGCCGCGAAGTACACGCCCCCCGAAGGCTCGATCGAAATGCGGTGGTGGGTGGATGACGAAGGCGCCCACTTCTCGGTGACGGATACCGGGATGGGTATCCCCGCGGAGCACATTCCCCGTCTGACAGAGCGGTTTTACCGGGTCGATGCAGGCCGCTCCCGCTCCACGGGAGGATCCGGTCTGGGTCTCGCTATCGTCAAACACGTGCTCCAGCGACACGGCGCCGAGCTCGAAGTGCAGAGCACTCTCGGCAGCGGCAGCACCTTCACGTGTCACTTCCCGCTACAGCGCGTCCAACAACAGCAAAATCGAGCCGCCTCGGCCGCCGCCGTTTAGGGCCCATTGATGAGCCAGGCTCTCAGCTTTAACGCCCAACTCCCTCATCCGTAAGAAAGCTTTAGCGGCATTGTCATGGAAACGACATGCCCGGAGCCGACGCTACCCGCCATGGTCGCGAAGACCCCAGCCACCCAAGCGATGAACATGGCCAACGCTCAGCGTACCCAGAGGACGAAGGTCCGGACCCTGTTTCTCTCGGATATCCACCTCGGCTTCAAGCGAGCGCGCACGCGCGAGCTCAACGAGTTCCTCCAGGGCGTGGAAGCGGAGTGCATCGTGCTCGTCGGTGACATCGTCGACGCACTCAGCATGGCCCGTCGCTTTTTCTGGAGTCCGGAGCACACGCAGGTCGTGCGCACGCTGCTCGCCCGCCAGCGCGCCGGTACCCGTCTCATCTATATTCCCGGGAACCACGACGCCAGTCTCGGCGTGATGGCTGAGATGCTTCAGGGGCAACTGGAGGTCCATCGCGAGTGGGTCCACCGGACCGCGCGCGGCCAGCGTCTGCTCGTCATGCACGGCGACCAGTTCGACGGGATCGTTTCTTGCGCGCCGTGGCTCACGCGATTGGGCGATGTGATGTACGATGTCGCGGTTATGTTGAGCCACAGCGTCAACAACTTCCTGCGGGCGCTGAAGCGCCCCTACTGGCCGGTCGCCGAGCGGATCAAGCTCAGCATTCCGGTGAGCGTGCGCTATATCGCGCAGTTCGAGAACGTCGCCGCGACTCACGCGCGGGAACAAGGCTACGACGGCGTGGTTTGCGGCCACATCCACCGCGCGAACCTCCGCCACATCGACGGCACGCTCTACTGCAACACAGGCGACTGGGTCGAGTCCTGCTCCGCTCTGGTCGAGAGGCCGAACGGGGAGCTGCAGCTGCTGCGCTGGCCCTCCGGCGCGCAGGCGGCCCGCCGGCCGTCCTCAGCACTTCTTCCCGACGCAGCGTGAGAATTGCAATTGCATCGGATGCCTGGGCACCGCAAACCAATGGCGTGGTCACGACCCTCAAGGCCACCGTCGACTCGCTAACGCGCCTCGGACACGAGGCCCGCGTCATCTCCCCACAAGGGATGCTCAGCATCCCGGCGCCGAGCTACCCAGAGATACGGCTCGCCGTATGGCCCGGACCGCACATCCTGCGCGAAATGAAAGCCTTCCGGCCGCACGCGATCCATATCGCGACGGAAGGCCCGCTGGGATTTGCAGTGTGGCGCTATTGTCGCCACCGGCGAGTGCCGTTCACCACGTCGTATCACACCCGCTATCCCGAGTACCTGCGCGCCCGCTGGCCGATACCGATCGGGGTGAGCTACGCCTGGCTGCGCCGTTTCCACGGGGCCGCCACACGCACCTTCGTCAGCAGTGGCAGCCTGACTCGCGAGCTCTCCGGGCGGGGGTTCCAGCACCTGCATCTCTGGCGGCGTGGCGTTGACCTGCAGCGCTTTCATCCCGGTCCGCCGCACCCTGAGCTCGCGCACCTTCCGCGACCCATCATGGCGTACGTCGGACGGCTCGCCGTCGAGAAGAACATCGACGCCTTCCTGGACCTCGAGGTGCCCGGCACGAAGTTGGTCATCGGCGACGGACCGCAGCGCGCCGAGCTCATCGCCCGCCATCCCGATGTGAAATTCGCGGGCTATCGCTTCGGCAGCGAGCTCGCCAGCATGATTCGCAGCG
>CAZDTG010000142.1:0-10963 GCA_964508005.1 uncultured Steroidobacteraceae bacterium | reverse complement strand
TCCTGCGACGCGGCCTCAGCGGCCAGCGAGGCTGGCAGCAACAGTGGCGCAGGGCGGAGCCCAAGGCGGGCTATGACGCGGTCATCGTCGGGGGCGGCGGCCACGGACTCGGCGCGGCGTACTACCTGGCCAAGGAGCACGGCCTGAGAAACATCGCCGTGCTGGAAAAAGGCTGGATTGGCGGCGGCAACACGGGCCGCAACACGACGATCATCCGCTCGAATTATCTGTTCGCCGAGAGCGCGGCGCTGTACGACCACGCGCTGAAGTTGTGGGAGAGCCTGTCGCAGCAGCTCAATTACAACGTGATGTTTTCACAGCGCGGCGTCATGATGCTCGCGCATACCGTTCACGACGTCCACACCTCCAAGCGCCACGTGCACGCGAACCGGGCCGCCGGCGTCGACAACGAATGGTTGACGCCCGCGGAGGCCAAGACGTTCTGCCCCGTGCTGAATATTGACGACATCCGCTACCCGGTGCTCGGCGCCGCCCTGCAGAGGCGCGGCGGGACGGCGCGGCACGATGCCGTCGCCTGGGGCTTTGCGCGTGCAGCCGACTCCCTCGGCGTCGATATCATCGAGAACTGCGAGGTGACCGGTATCCGGCGCGATTCGAACGGCGCGGTGGAAGGGGTCGAGACCACACGCGGCCCGGTCCGCACGCCGAAGATCGGCGTCTCGGCGGCGGGACACACCAGCGTGGTCATGAAGATGGTGGGAATTCAGCTGCCGCTCGAGAGCTTTCCGTTGCAGGCGCTCGTCTCCGAGCCCGTCAAACCCATCTTCCCCTGCGTGGTCATGTCGAACACGATCCACGCGTACATCAGCCAGTCCGACAAAGGCGAGCTCGTGATCGGCGCGGGCACCGACGCCTATACTTCGTACACGCAGCGCGGCGGACTGCACATCGACAATCACGCGCTCGAGGCGATCTGCGAGCTGTTTCCGATGTTTCGCCGCCTGCGCATGCTGCGCAACTGGGGCGGCATCGTCGATGTGACGCCGGATCGCTCCCCCATCATCGCCAAGACGCCGGTTCCGGGCCTGTATGTGAATTGCGGATGGGGCACCGGCGGATTCAAGGCCACGCCGGGCTCGGCGCATGTGTTCGCCCATACCATCGCCCGGGATGAGCCGCACCCGATCAACGCGCCTTTCACGATCGAGCGCTTCCGCGACGGCCATCTCATTGACGAGGCGGCCGCGGCAGCCGTCGCGCACTAAAGCCTCCTACACAGCGGAAAGGCCATGCTCCTCATCGAATGCCCCTATTGCGGCAAGCGCCCGGAGTTGGAATTCAGCCACGGCGGGCAGGCGCACATCGCGCGCGCCAGGAACCCTGCCGACCTCTCGGCGCAGGAATGGACAAACTTCCTCTACATGCGTGACAACATCAAGGGCGTGCACGCCGAACGCTGGCGGCACAGCCACGGTTGCGGCCGGTTCTTCAACGCGCTGCGCGACACCACCACCGATCACTTTCTCGCCACCTACAAATCCGGCGAGCCCGCACCGGCGGTGCCCCTTGCCGCCAAGGGGCGACCGTGAAGCACGGCTCGCAGGCGGAGGCTGGCGGGCGCGTCGACCGTGCGCGGCCGATCCGGTTCACGTTCGATGGGCGCCCGCTGAGTGGATTCCAGGGCGATACGCTTGCCTCCGCGTTGCTGCGCAACGGAGTGCATCTGGTCGGGCGATCGTTCAAATATCACCGGCCACGCGGCATTCTGGCTGCCGGCGCGGAGGAGCCGAACGCGCTCGTCGCGGTTCGCCGTGACGACGCACGCTATACGCCCAACCTGCGTGCAACGCAGGTGGAGCTCTACGAAGGACTCGAGGCGCACAGTCAGAACCGGTGGCCCACTCTCGCGCTCGATTTCGGCGCCATCAACGACCTGCTCTCGCCCTTCATTCCTGCCGGCTTCTACTACAAGACGTTCATGTGGCCGCGCGGGGCCTGGAAGTCACTTTACGAGCCGCGTATTCGGGCGGCGGCGGGACTCGGGAAGTCACCGACGCAGGCCGATCCGGATCGCTACACGAACCGCTTCGCTCATTGCGATGTTCTCGTGGTCGGCGCCGGCCCGGCCGGCCTCGCCGCAGCGTTGGGCGCCGCGTCCTCGGGAGCGCGGGTCATCATTTGCGACGAGCAGGCGGAGCCTGGCGGCTCGCTCCTTTCAGAGCCGGCCGGCGAAGGCGCCGTGGCGATCGAGGGCGTGCCCGCCTCTGCGTGGCTCGCGCGTACGCTCGGTACACTGACCCGTAACCCGCGAGTCACCGTCCTGCCGCGCACCACCGCGTTTGGTTACTTCCCACACAACATGGTGGGACTCAATCAGCGGCTCACCGACCATCAGGCGCAACCTCATCCCGACTCGCCGCGCGAGCGGCAGTGGCAGGTGCGCGCAAAAGAAGTCGTGCTCACCACCGGCGCGATCGAGCGCCCCCTCGTTTTTCCGGGCAATGACCGTCCGGGAATCATGTTGGCCGGTGCCGCGCGTACCTATGTCAACCGCTACGGCGCGATTCCGGGCTCCCGGGCGGTCGTGATCACCGCCTGCGACGAGGCCTATCGGGCAGCGCTCGATCTGCATGCGGCGGGTGTTTACATCGCTGTCATTGCCGACATACGCAATAGTGCTGACGGGCCGCTGGTGGAACTCGCGCGGCACGCGGGTCTGCCCGTCCAGACACGCACGACCATCATCGGCACCACCGGACGGCTTCGCGTCGGTACTGTGGAGTTGGCGCGCGTCGACGAGCACGGCAATGTAGTTGAAGGCACGCAAACCATGCCGTGCGATCTCGTACTCATGTCGGGTGGCTTTACACCGACAGTGCACCTCTTCTCGCAATCGCGCGGGAAACTCGCCTGGGATGAGAAGACGCAGTCTTTCATTCCGGGTGAGGCGGCGGAGCGTGTTCGGTCCGCCGGCTCGTGCCGGGGTGTGTTCGCGCTTACGGCCGTGCTGACAGACGGCGGCGCGGCAGGCTCGGCAGCGGCCAACGCGGCAGGTTTTGTCAACAGTGTCGGGCAGAGCCAGGCTGCGAGCCTCATCGACCCTCCGGCGTCCGCCAAGTTTGCAGGTTTCGCCAACGCGGCGGCAGCCGAGACCGCGCGGGTGGCTTCCTCACCGAGCGCAGTCGCCGATCCGCCGATCGGCGCCTTCGCCGGCGCCCTGCCCCAGCCCGGAGGGGCCACGGGCTCCATGGCCTTCGTCGACTGGCAAAACGACGTCACCACCAAGGACCTGGCGTTGGCGACGCGCGAGGGATTCCGTTCCGTCGAGCACATCAAGCGCTATACGACCACGGGCATGGCGACCGATCAGGGCAAGACGTCCAACCTCAACGCACTCGGATTCGTCTCCCGCCAGCTCGACAAGGCCATTCCGGAAGTGGGCCTGACCACGTTCCGCATGCCGTATACGCCCGTGACATTCGGCAGTTTCGCGGGCTTCTCGCGCGGCTCCTTATTCGATCCCATCCGCTGCACCCCGACGCACGACTGGGCAGCGCGCAATGGCGCCGTCTTCGAGGATGTCGGGCTCTGGAAGCGCGCTCGCTACTTCCCGCGCAAAGGCGAGGACATGCACGCGGCCGTGGCGCGCGAGTGCGTCGCCGCGCGCAAGAGTTGTGGGATATTCGATGCGTCCACGCTGGGCAAGATCGAGGTCGTGGGCAAGGACGCGGTGACGTTCATGAACCGGATGTACGTGAACGCCTGGACGAGTCTCGCGGTCGGCCGCTGCCGCTATGGCGTTCTCCTGCGCGACGACGGCTTTATTTTCGACGATGGCGTGGTCGCCCGGACAGCGGAAGATCGCTTCCATGTCACGACGACGACCGGCGGCGCCGCGCGGGTCCTGGGCCTGATGGAGGACTACCTGCAGACGGAATGGCCCGACCTGAGCGTCTGGCTCACCTCGACCACGGAGCAGTGGGCCGTGATCGCCGTGCAGGGTCCCAACTCACGCCGGGTTCTCGAGGAGTTGGTGGAAGGCGTCGACATCTCTGCCCAGAGCATGCCCCACATGAGCGTAGCACGCGGGCGCATCTGCGGCGTGCCCATGCTGATGTTCCGGGTGAGCTTCACCGGCGAGCTCGGCTTCGAAGTCAACGTCCCGGCGGACTTCGGGCTCGCGGTGTGGGAAGCGGTTTACGCCGCCGGCCGCAAGCACGGCATCACTCCCTACGGCACCGAGGCCATGCACGTGCTCCGCGCGGAGAAGGGTTACATCATCGTCGGGCAGGAGACCGATGGCACGGTCACGCCGGACGATGCGGGCCTCGGCTGGGCCATTGGCAAGAGCAAGCCCGATTTCGTGGGCAAGCGCTCGCTGCAGCGGCCCTCCATGAGCTCGACGGATCGCAAGCAGCTCGTCGGGCTGTCCACTGCCGACCCGCAGGTGGTACTCGACGAGGGCTCGCAGGTCATGCAGCAGCCGGCGCAACGGCCGCCGGTGCGCCCGCTGGGCCATGTCACGTCGTCCTATCACAGCGCCGTTCTGGGCCGATCGATTGCTCTCGCTCTCGTGTCCGGCGGACGGGCGCGCATGGGTGAGACCCTCTACGTGCCGACAGCTCACGGCGATATTGCCGTGAAGGTAACATCGCCCGTGTTTTATGATTCGGAGGGGGCGCGCCTGAATGGATAGTCCGGCGGGTGTTTCGCACATTGCGGCTCAGCAGGCTGCCGTGCAACCGACGGCGGGGCCGCGGGACTCGGCGCGAGCAGCCGCCGTTCGACACGGTCCACAGACCACCGCCTGCGCGCTGGTCCGTGCGCTGGCGCCGGCAGTACGGTACGTTCTTCGCGGCGGTCCGCAAGTGATGACCGCCGCAGGCAACGCGCTCGGTCTGTCAATTTCACAGGTAGCGTGTCGCGCGGCGACGAACGGCGCGGCAAATGGCGGACTGGCGGCCCTTTGGCTCGGGCCGGACGAACAGCTGCTGCTCGGCGCCGAGGGCGGCGATATTGCGGCGGCGCTTGGGCCGGTCTTACGCGAGCTGCCGCATTCGCTCGTCGAGGTCAGCCACCGGCAGACCGCGCTGGAAGTCAATGGCCCGCGGGCAGCCGTAGTGCTGAGCGCCGGCTGTCCGCTGGATCTGGATCCGAGCGCATTCCCTGTTGGAATGTGCACGCGCACCGTCGTGGCCAAGGCGGAAATCGTGCTGTGGCGCACGGCAGAGGACATTTTCCACATCGAGGTGTGGCGCTCGTTCGCAGCCTACGTATCGCGCTTCCTCGCCGAGGCTGCGCGCGATATCGCGCTCTGACACCGATTCAGGAGAGCAGTTTTTATGAAGACGCATGTTCGGGTCCTGGTCATTGGCGGTGGCGTCGTCGGCGTCAGCACGCTCTACCACCTCACCCGCAAGGGCTGGACTGATGTGGCCCTGATCGAGCGCTCCGAGCTCACGGCAGGCTCCACCTGGCACGCCGCCGGCCTGCTGCCGCTGTTCAACATGAGCTACACGGTGGGCCAGCTCCACAAGTACTCGGTGGATCTGTACAAGCGGCTGCCGCGGGAAACCGGACAGGACGTGAGCTTTCACGTCACGGGCAACCTGCGCCTCGCGACGTGCCGGGAGCGCATGGACGAGTATCAGAAATACTGCGGAACGGCCAACACCATCGGGGTGCCGTTCGAGGTCATCGGTCCGGCGCAGGTCAAGAAGCTGTGGCCGCTGGTCGAGATCGGGGGCACTGGCGAAACTCCCGCGATCATCGGGGCCCTCTATCACCCGGACGACGGACATATCGCGCCGGCCGACCTGACCATGGCGCTCCGCAAGGGAGCCCGCAGCGCCGGTGCCGAGATCTACGAGCAGACGGAGGCTTTGGGTGTCGAGCGCACCGCCTCCGGCGAATGGAAGGTGCGCACGAACAAAGGCGACATCACCGCCGAGCACATCGTGTGCGCGACAGGCAACTACGCGCGGCAGACGGGCCGCCTCTTCGGCCTCAACGTGCCGGCCATCCCGGTCGAGCACCAGTACATCGTGTACGACCAGTCTCCGGAGTTGAAGGCATACCGGGACGGCGGCGGGCGCGAGCTCGCCGTGCTGCGCGAGTCGGACAAGTCCTACTACCTCCGCGAGGAGCGCATGGGCTGGATTCTCGGACCCTACGAGAAAGGTGCGCCTGCGCGCTTTGCCGACGGCGTTCCTGACTGGTTCGGCCGCAGCCTGTTCCCGGGTGATCTCGAACGTCTCCTGCCGCATGTCGAAGCGGCGATGCGCCGCGTGCCGGCCCTCGAGAACTGCGGAATCAAGGACATCGTCAACGGTCCGATCTCCTATACGCCGGATGGCAGCCCTCTCATCGGGCCTGCCTGGAACGTGCCCAACCTCTGGCTCAACGAGGGACACAGCTTCGGCATCACCGCGGCCGGGGGCTCCGGCTGGCAGCTCGCGGAGTGGCTCGTCGAAGGCGAGCCCGGCATCGACATGCTTGCGGTCGACCCGCGGCGGTTCGGCGATTACACGAGCAAACGCTATGTCGTGAAGAAGAACGAAGAGACCTACCGCAATGTCTTCGTGATTCACTTTCCGGACGAGGAGCGGCCCGACGCCCGGCCCGCCAAGACGAGCCCGGTCTACGACAAGATCGACCGGCTCGGCGCGGTCTGGGGTCAGCGCTATGGCTGGGAGCGCGCCAACTGGTTCGCGCCGCCCGGTGTCGAGCGCAAGGATCGATGGAGCTTCCGGCGCTCGAATTACTTCGAGCACGTCGGCAACGAGTGCCGGCGCATGCGCGAGCGCGTCGGCGTGATCGATCTCAGCCCTTTCACCAAACATGAGGTCACGGGTCCGGGAGCGGAGGCGTGGCTCGATGCGCTCGTGGCCAACAAAGTGCCGACGAAGATCGGTCGAATCGCGCTGTGCCATGCGCTGACCCGCCGTGGCGGCATCCGCTCCGAGTTCACGATCACCAAGATCGCCGACGAGCGGTTCTACGTCGTCAGCGCCGGCGCCGCCGAGCGCTACGATGCGGATTACCTGCGCAAGGCCATGCCCCAGGACGGCTCGGTCGCCATGCGCAACATCACCACTTCCCGCGGCTGCTTCGTGGTGGCGGGTCCGAGGTCGCGCGATGTGCTCGCGAAATTGACCGACGCCGCCCTCGACAACGAGTCGTTTCCGTGGCTGACGGGCCAGACCATCGAGGTAGGGCTCGCGGTCGATGTGCACGCGTTGCGTGTCAACTTTGTCGGCGCCCTGGGGTGGGAGCTGCACTTCCCCATCGAATACGCGCACCACCTGTTCGATGCGCTGTTCGAAGTCGGCAAGGACTACGGCATCGGCATGGTCGGGATGCGCGCCATGGAATCGCTGCGCCTCGAAAAATCCTACCGCATGTGGGGCAGCGACATGACACCCGATTACACGCCGTTCGAGGCGAGCCTCGACCGCTTCGTGCGAATGAAGAAGGGCCCTTTCATTGGCAAGGAGGCGCTGGAGAAGCAGCTCGCCACCGGCGTACCGAACCGGTTCATAACGCTGGAAGTGCATGGGGTCACCGACGCCGATCCGCTCGGTAACGAGCCGCTCTTCGACCGCGGCGGGCGCATCATCGGCCGGGCGACGTCCGGCTATTACGGACACTGCCTGCGCAAGAGCCTCGCGATCGGCTACGCGCGGGCGGATCTTGCCGAGGTGGGCACGGAGCTGGGAATCGAGATTCTGGGCGAGCGCAAGCAGGCGACCATCGTGCGGGAGTCGCCTTACGATCCGGATAATCTCGACTTGCGATCCTAGTTTATTGGCTGAAAGTCGCCTGCGGCGCTTTCACCGGGCCAGCCTGCCCACTGTTTCGGCCCGCAGGCAAAAGGCGCGGCTTTTGCCTGCTAGATAGCACGCCAGTTGCGGGCGTACATGTCGCATTTTGGCAGGGATGGGGTAATATCGGGCAGGTGGAATTGCCCAAGAGCAAGTTCGCGTTCCTGACTCTGCCGCGCTACTCGATGATCGCCCTCTCCAGCGCGGTCGAGACCCTGCGGATGGCCAACATGGTCACAGGCCAGACGGTGTACGACTGGGCGATCGTCAGTATCGATGGCCAGCCGACGCCGGCCAGCAACGGCCTGCAGCTCGCTCCGACGAGCTCCCTCGAGCAGCTGGGACCGGTCGATATCCTGTTCGTGTGCGGCGGAATCGACGTCCAGGCCGGGGTCTCCCCCAAAATCCTGTCGTCCTTGCGCCGGCTTGCCGAGCGCCGCGTTCCGCTGGGAGGGCTGTGCACCGGCGGCTATGCGCTCGCCAAGGCCGGCTTGCTCGACAAGTACCGGGCGACGATTCACTGGGAGAATCTGTCCGCGCTGCGCGAGGAATTCCCGCGGATCCTGCTGAGCAACCAGCTCTTCACCATCGACCGCGACCGCTTCACCTGCTCCGGCGGGATCGCACCGCTGGACCTCATGTTGCACCTGGTGAAGACGCGACTCGGTGTGCGGATCTCACAGCTCATTTCCGAGCAGTTCATCGTGGATCGGATCCGCAACGATCGCGACCGGCAGTACGTGCCGCTGCGCGCGCAGATCGGCGTCAGCCACGAGACGCTGATCCACGCCGCCCAGCTAATGGAACAGAACATCGAGAAGCCTCTCTCGCTCGATGAGATCGCGGCCGCCACCCAGCTGTCGCGGCGCCAGATAGAGCGGCTGTTCAAGCGCCATCTCAACTGCGTGCCGAAACGGTATTACCTGCAGATGCGCCTGCGCCGCGCGCGCGAGCTGCTGCTGCACACCTCCATGCCCATCATCGATATCACCGCCGCGTGCGGTTTCCGGTCGACGACGCATTTCTCCAAGTGCTACCACGCCCAGTTCGGCTATCCGCCGAGCGCCGAGCGCCATACGCGCCGCGGCAAGGCGGCCGCCGATAATCCGGCAACCCCGTAACCGATCGTGGCACCTTACATATTGCCCCCCATGTCGCCCCCGGGCATGCCAGAGTCGCTAAGTAGCCGCTGTGCGCAATGGGCGTCACTTACCATCGTGGAGCGGGCAAAGCCAAGGTTTTGCCTCGGCGCGTACCCGGGGCGCCTGGTCCAATAGACACCGGCGGAGACGGAACATGGCAGAGCAGGCCGAGTTCAACCTACGCGACCTGAACGATCAGGAGCTCATCGAGCAGGTCCATGACGACCTGTACAACGGCTTGAAGAGCGAGGTCGAAGAGGCCACCCATATCTTTCTCGAGCGCGGCTGGAACGCCGAGAAGGTCCTGAACGAGGCGCTGGTCGAAGGCATGCGCATCGTCGGGATCGATTTCCGCGATGGCATCCTGTTCGTGCCCGAGGTGCTGCTCGCCGCCAACTCCATGAAGGGCGGGATGGAGATCCTGCGCCCGCTGCTCGCCGAGACCGGGGTCGAGCCGATCGGCAAGGTCGTCATCGGCACCGTCAAGGGCGACATCCACGACATCGGCAAGAACCTGGTGTCGATGATGCTGGAAGGCGCCGGCTTCGAGGTCATCGATCTCGGCATCAACAACCCGGTCGAGAAGTACCTGGCGGCGCTCGAGCAGCACAAGCCGGACATCCTCGGCATGTCCGCGCTGCTCACCACCACCATGCCCTACATGAAAGTGGTGATCGACAAGATGCAGGAACAGGGCATCCGCAAAGACTACATCGTGTTGGTCGGAGGGGCGCCGCTCAACGAGGAATTCGGCAAGGCGGTCGGCGCGGATGCCTACTGCCGCGATGCGGCCATTGCGGTGGAGACCGCGAAGAGCCTGTTGGCCGCCCGCCGCGCCGCGCGCGCCTCCTGATCCTCAGGAACCTGGCGGCGAATGACCATGGACACCTCGCCCGGCATTCTGGTCATCGCCTGCGGAGCGCTCGCCCGCGAAATCGCCACTTTGCGCCGCGTGAACCAGTGGACGGCGCTCGATGTCCGGTGTCTGCCGGCCGAGCTGCACAACAGGCCCGAGCGCATCGCACCGGCGGTCCGGGAGGAAATACGCGCCCACCGCGCGCGCTATCGCACGATCTTCGTGGCCTACGGAGAATGTGGCACAGCCGGGCAGCTCGACGCGGTGCTCGAGGAGGAAGGCGTGGAGCGGATCCCCGGCGCTCATTGCTACGAGTTCCTGGCCGGCGCTGGAGCCTTCGCCGAGCTCTGCGAAGCGGAGCCAGGCACGTTCTATCTCACGGATTTCCTGCTCCGTCATTTCGACCGCCTGGTCATTCGCGGACTGGGGTTGGATCGCCATCCGGAGCTGGCGGGCGATTACTTCCGGCACTATCGCAAGCTCGTGTACCTCGCTCAGACCCGCGCGCCCGCCGCCATCGAGCGTGCGAAACAGATTGCGCAGCGGATGGGCTTCGAGTTCGAGCATCGCTTTACGGGCTATGGCGAGCTCGGCCAGCGCTTGAGCGCGCTCGTGGCGAGCTGAAGGACCCGCTGCTGTGGCAACCCTGACCATCATTTCCTGGCGCGATATTCCGGCGCAGGTCATCGGCAAGCGCGGCCGCGAAACGGCCAAAGTGCAGCTGTCGCCGCGCTTTCAGGAGGCGGTCGACCGCGCCGCGATGCGCGCGGGCAAAGGCAGCTCCGATGCGTACCTCGCCGACTGGAAGCGCAGCGATCCCCGCACCTGCGGCGAGGACATTCATGCCGAAGTCGCCGCAGAGGCCGCCCGGCTCGAAGCACGTTACACGGACGAGGACCTCGAGCGGTTGATCCGATCGAAAGGGCTGGACGCAAGTTCGGGCCCGTCCGGAGGATCCTCAGAAACGGCGGGGGCGTGATGTACGCGGTACGGCAGTGGTCCGTTCGACACGCCCGCGGCCTCAACGCGTTCTATCGCGGCTTCGAGGCCCTTCTGGCCGCGTTGCATCCGCTCTGGAAGCTGATCGGCTATCAACGGCTCGAGCGTCCGGTCGCCGCGCTCGAGCGATCCGTCAAAGGCGCGCTCTTCGACTGCAAGATGTGCGGACAGTGCGTCCTGAG
>CAZDTG010000141.1:0-11021 GCA_964508005.1 uncultured Steroidobacteraceae bacterium | reverse complement strand
TCTCGGCGCAGGTCTGGGTCACGGAGATCGATCCGATCTGCGCGCTGCAGGCGGCCATGGAAGGCTACCGCGTCGTGACGATGGATCATGCCGCGGACCAGGGCGACATCTTCGTCTCCTGCACGGGCAACTTCCATGTGATCACGCACGAGCACATGAAGCGCATGAAGAACAACGCCATCGTGTGCAACATCGGCCACTTCGACAACGAGATCGACGTCGCGAGCCTCAAACAGTACAAGTGGGAGAACATCAAGCCGCAGGTCGACCACATCATCTTTCCCGACGGCCGGCGGCTCATCCTGCTGGCTGAAGGGCGGCTGGTGAACCTCGGCTGCGGCACCGGGCACCCCAGCTATGTGATGAGCTCGAGTTTCGCGAATCAGACCATCGCGCAGATCGAGCTGTTCACGCAGACCGCGAAGTATCCCGTTGGTGTGTACGTGCTGCCGAAACACCTGGACGAGAAGGTCGCGCGGCTGCAGCTGGCGAAGCTCAATGCCGAGCTCACCGTGCTGACCGACACCCAGGCCAGGTATATCGGCGTCGACAGGTCCGGTCCCTACAAGCCGGATCACTACCGGTACTGAGGGCGGCGGCGGGAAGTTTTCCCCGCACTCTCGAGTCAGGCCGCGCATCGGTCCGTCGGGCCGGTGCGCGGCACCACGACCGCGCTCAGCGCCGGAGTGGGCGCTCGCCTCGCCAGCCCGGGCGCAATTCGCGCAATACCCCTGATTGACTTTCCCGCAACCCTCGAGAGCCCGTATGCCGGCCAGGATCGGGCGACCGACCCGGGCAGGACAAAATTCGAGGTGGCCGCGTCAAAATCAGGCGGCATCGAGGCCCCTGATCTGACGCGTTGGGAAGACCATCGGCTCGCGTCCTTGGGGTGAGGCCCTGCGCTCGCAGGCGCCGGCGCGTTATGTCATTTCGAAAGGGGTTGCAGAGCCGGGCCGCGCAAGGCTCGGGCGGCGGCGCCACGTCTGCGAGTCAGCATCAGGCGGGTGAGGCCAGCGGGGCGGGGCCGTGCCGGTGGGCTGCCTGGAGCGCGCGCCCCGCAGGTTGAACGCCTGGGCGCCGGGCTGCCCAGGGTTCCTCTGGGGTTGGACCTCCGCCGTGGGCTGCCCAGGCGGCGCGCGCAGGTTGAACCTCCACGGCGGGCTGCCCGGCCGGCCCGCGCAGGTTGGCCCTTGGCGGCGGGCCGGGTCCTGCGGGGCGGCAACCCCGGGCAGACGGCCCCGATGAATTCCGTTTCATCTTGACGGCAGGCGAGCCCGCGGCCGCGGGTTTGTTACAGGTTGATCCCTCCTCGTGTCTGATTGCGCGTTTGCCGCGCAGCGCCGCGCGCGCCGCCGGGGCGGATGTCAAGAAGTGCCCGGGATTGGAGGGCGCCCGGCCGCCGCATGTTGCAAAAGTTACAAAGTTACAAGTTGGCGGCCGGCGGGAGCTGACCGGCGCCGGCCGCGGGGAGGCTGCAGCGTGAGCGCTGGCTCGCTCGTCCCCACTCAACTTCCATGCCTGACACCGGCACTGCGTCACGGAATCGGCGCGCCGCGCGGCACCACGGGCGTCGGCGGCGCGGCCGTGTGGGCAACACCTGACCCCTGACAGGGCGGCCCAAAGTCGTTCCAACATGTCAATACATCATGTTAGGCGCGCGTTTTGTCGCAAACTTGTGTATGATCCGCCTCCACCCTCTGGTTGGGTGTTTTTGGAGTAACGAGTAATGGCGAAACGTCCCCCGAATGATGGAGCTTCCTGGAGCTCCACTGAGCTCAAAACCCTGAAGTCGCTCGCCAAGGCGGGAACCCCGACGGGCCAGGTGGCCAAGAAGCTCGGGCGCACTGCGGCTGCAGTTCAGCAGAAGGCCATGCGGGCAGGGATTTCCTTCCGGGCGGCCAAGCGTTCCGGCGCCAAGAAGAAGAAGTAAGGAAGCTACTCGAGAGATTTCCTTCCGATCAGGCTCGGGCGCCCGCTGGCCAAGCGGTGCGTCCGGCCTGATTTCTTTTGTGGGCCCCGCGGATGCGCGCGGCGGACGGCGTTGCCCTGCCCCCTTTTGGGCGGCGCTCTTTCTTCCCTTGTTTTGGGCCCGGCGACTTGTCAGACTCGGCCCAAAGACAAGCTGTATTGGGCGAGGGATCCAAATAAGGGGGCGGCATGTCGAAAGAGAGTCGGTTCACGACCTTGTTCCTTGGAGGGGCCGTGGCAACGGTCCTGAGTGCCTGCGACGTGCAGGTGCATGATGCGACACCAGCGCAATATCCGGCCAATCACGACGTGGGAATGTACGAGATCAAGGCCACCGTGGCGCCCGACGCCCTGGTGACGCCCGGCTCGGTCTATCTCTTCGGCTTGAGCGGCAAGCAGCGCATCGAGCTGACGCCCAACCGCGCGGGCACCGAATGGCACGGGATGTATGCCATCCGCTGCCGTCCGGCCTTTCCGCTGCAGCTGCTCGCGGTGTGGAAGCTGCAGGGCCTGACGACCGAACGGAAGGTCGTGCCGGACCGGCCGCGCGAGATCAAGCTGGTCGAGCTCGAGCCCACGAAGGAGGCGAGCATCGATACGAGCGGCAAGGCCCCGAAGGGCGGCTGGGAGGGGAGCGTGAAATATCGATTCGCGACCCAGAGTACTCAGATCACCAGCGCGCACATCGAGCCGGTGAGCCAGGAGCCCGCCGACGTAGCCGCCGCGAAGGCTATCGCGGTGACGAGTCCGCTGCCGGTCGATATTTCCTGCGGCGTACCCACGGAGGTCCAGCTGACTTCCAGCGCGCAGCGCGCGCAGGGCAACCTGGTCGTCGACAGCGACAATCCCGCATTCCCGCACTGGACGACGAAGGTCGAGTTCGCTCCCAAGTAGGGAGTCGTTCGAGCGAAGGCTGCGGAGCGGCCTGCGGCGGATTTCCGTCCGCCGCGGAGCCGCGCACGCGAGGAGTGCACAAATGTTTCCCAGTGGAGCTCGAAAGGGCTGGCTGGAGCGCGCCCTGCTGCTCAGCCTCGCCGCCATCGCCGTCGGGTCTGTTTCGCAGGCGGCGCCGCAAAACGAAGCCGACGTGAGCGCCAAACCGCTCAAGATCGGCATCATCGGCACCGGTCGCATTGGCGGCGCGCTGGCTACCCTGTGGGTGAAGGCCGGCCACGAGGTCTTGATCTCTTCCCGCCATCCGGACGCGCTCCGCGGCCTGGCCAGCGCGCTCGGACCCAAGGCTCGCGCGGGTACGCCTCATGATGCCGCGGTGTTTGGCGATGTCGTGCTGATCTCGGTGCCTTACGGTGCCTTGCCCCAGGTGGGGCGCGACCTTGCGCATGAGCTGACCGGCAAGATCGTGCTCGACACCGGCAATCCCTATCCCACCCGCGACGGGCCGATGGCCGAAGAGGCGCGCCGCAAGGGGACCGGCGTGGCTTCCGCGGAGTATCTGCCCAGCGTACGCCTGGTGCGCGCCTTCAACGCCATCGGCTACAGGTCCCTCGCGAGTGAATCGCGTCGGGCCGGTGAGCCGATTGCCATTCCGTTGGCCGGCGATGATCGGGAAGCCCTTGCGGTGGCGCAACATCTCGTGTGGGACGCCGGCTTCGAGCCTGTCGTGGTCGGACCTTTGTCGCGCGCCAGGGACTTCGACGTCGGCACGCCGCCTTACGACAAGCTGATGACCGCATCGGAGCTGCGGCAGGCGCTCGGTCTCAAATAAGACAGCGCTCGGGCGCCGGCCCGCCACGGCCGGTGGCCGGCCCCCAACTACTCGCGAAGACGCGCCCGCAGACGCCCGACGTGGTCGCGGTCCATGCCGATCTCCTCGAGGTAAGCGCGCGCGCCACCGAACGTTTCCAGGTACGCGAGCATGTTGTGAATGCCTTCCTCGGGACATTGCACGGCATCGATGACCGCGGCCGGCTCGGCGCTCGCATACCGTTTCAGGTACGCATCGCGAAGATTTTCGGTGCTCGCCGCATAATCGTAGGCAATCGCCTCGGGAACGACATCCGCAACGGCAAGCAGCAGCGCCGCGATGAGCCCGGTGCGGTCCTTACCCGCCATACAGTGGAACAACAGCGGGCCGGGAGAAGCTGTCGCGATGAGCGCCAGCACCTCTTTGAGCTCCCCGCGCACCTGCTCGAGCATGGCACGGTTCCAGAGCTCCTTCGCGGTGCAGTCGGCGCGCCGCACGCGCCATTCCTCCTGCGTGCGGGTGAGCAGCGAGATCTGTTCGTAGCGGATGTGTTTCAGGACCCGCGTAATCGGGGTCGGGCTCTCAGCCACCTCGTCCGGCCAGCGCAGGTCCACGACGGTCTCGATTCCGTAGCTCGAGAATGCCTGCAGGCCTGCGAGTGTGAGCTGCGCAAGGTCGTCGGAGCGTAGCAGCGAGCGCCAGCGGGTGTGCGAGCCATCGATGGTGGGATAGCCGCCGAGGTCACGCGCATTGAGCAGAGAGGGGAAGTCGAGAACTCGTTTCGGATCGTGCATGTCGTTGGATTTTACTCGAATAGCCCCTGTGCAGGCACGGTGTGTGCTGCCGGTGCCGGGTGAGGGCCCGACGGCTGGGGGAGATCCCATGACTCAAGTCGCTGACTACATGCAGACGATTTCCGTTGGCGTCTACGTCATTGGCGTGTGCGACGGCAGTACGAGCAACGCCTTCACCGCGTCCTCGGTCATGCCGGTGTCTTTCAAGCCGGTGATCGTCGCGCTCGCTGTAGGGAACGAGCATGCCTCCCTGCCGATGCTTCGCGCCGGCAGGGTATTCACGGTCAACGTGCTCAAGCGTGATCAGATCGACCTGGCCGGGCACTTCGGCACGGTGTCGGGCCGTGACACCAACAAGCTGGCGGAGGTGCGCTGGCGTCCGGGCCTTAGCGGAGCCCCTGTCCTCGTGGATGCGTTGGCCTATATCGAATGCGAGTTGGCGAGCCTGGCGGCGGCCGGCGATCATCAGCTCGCTCTCGGGAAAGTCGTGAACGGCGGCGTCCTGGCGCACGACGAGCTGCCGCTGCTCTATCGGGACACCCGCAATCTCGACGGCGCGCGCGATCTGTATCCGGAGCAACTGGCGTCAGCCCTCCGGGCGAACCCGTTCACGGTTCGCTGTTGATTTACGCGCGCCGACGGGCAACCGCTGCGCTTTCGCGGCGCGCTGCTGACTCACTGCCACCCCGCCCAGAATCAGGGCTGCGGAGGCGGCCATGGTGAGGGTGAGCGGCTCACCGAGGAAGAGCCACGCCCAGACCACTCCAAACAGGGGCACGAGATATGTGACCGTCGAGGCGCGTGGCGCGCCGATACGGTGAATGAGCCGGTAGAAAATCGCATACGCGGTGCCCGTGCACAGAACGCCGAGCAGGATCGCGCTAACCCACGACATTACCGGAATGGCGTGCGTTGGCCACGTGTAGATCGCGAGCGGTGAAAGAAGCAAGCTCGCGATGCTGAGCGTGGCGGCCGCCACCGCGCCGGCGGGAACTCCCTTCAAATGCGTGCGGATGGCGTTCATGCCAATCCCGTAGAGGAACGCGGCGGCCGTGCCGGCCAGCGCCGCCGGGCCGACGCTGCCTCCGGCGGTTTTTCCGCTCGCGAGCACCGCGACTCCGACAAATCCAGCGATGAGGCCCAGCGCGCGCCGCGGCCCGATCCGCTCGCCGTAGAAGATGAATGCAACGAGGGCCACGAACATCACGGCCATGGAGTTGGTGATGGCCCCGATGCCGGCGGGAGCCCGCTCCGCGCCCCACGCAAATAGAACGAAAGGGATCGCTGAGTTGACCGCCGAAATCCACGCGAGATGCAGCCAGAGGCGCGGCTCCGTGAATTGCGCGCGCGCTTTCCAAAGGAACGGCAGTAACACCACGGCGCCGAGGGTGAGCCGCATCTGCACGAGCGCGAACGGACCAAAATCGGCCGCCGCAATGCGCATGAAGAGAAACGATCCGCCCCAGATGGCCCCGAGCAGCGTCAACTCGACGGGTGTCACCCAGCGGGCAGTGTGCGCCGTCCCGGGTGCGCCAGCGACGCTCGCGGGGCGCGCGGTGGTGAGCTCAGACGAAGACATTTCGAGGTCCTTGGGTGGCAGGGACGAGGAGCTTGCGATTCAGTCATAATAGCAGCCCCATGACGAGGTCCACCCGAACCATGCTGCGGTCGACCGAGCGTTTCTCGAGCCGTGTCGAGAACTACATCAAGTATCGCCCCGGCTATCCGGCCGCGGTGCTCGAGCTGTTGCGCGCGAAATGCGGACTCGCCGCAACGTCCACGGCCGCCGACATCGGATCGGGTACGGGCATCCTGACGGAGCTGCTGCTGGAAACGGGCGCCGAGGTCTTCGCGGTCGAGCCTAACAAGGAGATGCGCGAGGCGGCCGAGCGGCTTTTGAGCGACTACGGACGTTTTCGCAGCGTGGCCGGCACCGCGGAAGCGACGACGTTGCCGGACTCGAGTGTTGATCTCATCACGGCGAGCCAGGCGTTTCATTGGTTCGATGTGCCGAAGTCGCGCGGCGAGCTGGCGCGCATTCTGAAACCCCGCGGCTGGGTGGTGCTCATCTGGAACGAGCGGCCGCTCGAGGCGGGTCCTTTCATGGATGAGTACGACTCCTTGCTGCGACGTCATGCCGCCGACTACGACCGCGTGACGAATATGCGCGCGGACGAGGTGAAAATCCGCGAGTTCTTCGGCCGCAAGCCGGAGGCCGCCGTGTTTCCCTACCGGCAGACCTTCGATTTCGCGGGGCTCCAGGGGCGGCTCATGTCCTCGTCGTACGCGCCGGAGCCCGGCCATCCGGAGCACGAGCCCATGCTGGCAGGCTTGCGCGCTTTGTTCGAGCGCCACAGCCGCGGCGGCACGGTCGTCTTCCCGTACCGGACGCTGGTGTATTTCGGGCAGCTCGAGTAGGAGCCTGTCTGATCGGGCGGCCGGCGGACCCTGGCGGCCGCGGGCGGGCGTTGCGGCATGGCCACGCTATGATACGGCCGGCCAGGTCCATGGGGAGTCGAGAAAGTGATGAGAGCCTGCCTCAAGAATGGTCGTTCACTGCGGCCGCCGCGCATCGTTGCGGTCGCCTTGCTGGCAGTCATTACGCAGGCAGGCGCAGCGCCACTGCCTCCCCCGATCGATGCGGCCATCACCACCGACCCCGCGCGGGATCCGGTGCACCCGGCAGCGATGTACCAGCTCGCGATTCCCAGCCACGATGCCACCATGTTTGGTGTGTTCTACCGCGCGGCGGGCGGCGATCCGCATCCCACGGTGGTGCTGTTGCACGGGCTGCCGGGCTTCGAGCAGAACGCCGACCTCGGGCAGACCCTGCGCCGTGCCGGCTGGAACGTGTTGATCTTCCACTACCGCGGCGCCTGGGGTAGCGGGGGCACGTTTTCCTTGAGCAACTGCATCGAGGACGTGCACGTGGTGCTCGAGTATTTGCGAGCGCCCGAGAATGTCGCCCGGCTGGGTGTCGACCCCCGGCGGCTCGCGTTGATTGGCCACAGCATCGGCGGGTTCCTGGCGGGAATCGGCGCGATGCGCGATGAGGCGGTGTTGGGGGCGGGCCTGATCTCCGCGTGGAATCCGGGCGTGTTGGCAACCAACCCCTCGCCGCAGCTGGAAAAACAGATGCTCGAGGAATTCCGTGCCGATGTCGGGCCGCTCGCCGGGACGAGCGCCGAGGCGCTCGTGGATGAGACCAGGAAAAATGCGGCCGCATGGGATCTGGTGGCACACGCGAACCTGTGGAAATCGCGGCCGGTGTTGGTCGTCGAGTCGGACGACTCCCTGCACGCCGACGATGTCGCGATAGCGGCGTCGGTGCGCAGGAGTCCGGGGGGGCAAGTGACGGAGGTGCCGATGCAGACGGATCACGCCTACTCGGATCATCGCATCGCTCTGGCGGCCACGGTGCTGGGTTGGCTCAAGCAGCTCGAGCCCTCGCGCTCGCCGCGACACTCGGACCGGCTACGAAGCGATGACTCCCGCTGAAGGGCCTGAGCGGCGAGGCCTCACGCGTGCAGCAAGGTGGCGAGCTCGCGGAAATGATCCAGCGTGGCGATGCTCGATATGTCGTGGATCGGCCCGCGATGATATCCGTAGGTCATGAGCACGAAAGGGACGCTCGCGGCGTGCGCCGTCGCCGCATCCACCTCACTATCGCCAACCATGATTGTCGCTGCCTTGGGCGTGGCAAAACCGTTCAGCACTTCCAGCAGCGCGCGCGGGTCGGGCTTGCGGAAAGGCATGGAATCGCCGCTGACGACCCGGACGAAATACCGGTCGATGCCCAGCCGCTCCAGGATCATTTTCGTCAGCCGCGTCGGCTTGTTCGTGCAGACCGCGAGAGTCAGGCCGGAGGCCTGCAATCGCTCGAGGGTCTCGGCCACGCCAGGAAAGGTGCGCGTGGCGCCCGTGGGGTCGGCCTCATAGTGCTCCAGAAACTGTTCGAGCGCCTTCGCGGGATCGGCGCTGAGGCATTGACGGGCAGCCAGGGCGCGCGCGATCAGAGCGGACGCGCCGTCGCCGACCATGGTCCTGATGTCGGGGAGCGTCAGGGGGGCGCATCCGAGATCGGCCAGCATGAGATTCACGGCGCGATGCATGTCGGGAGCGCTGTCGATCAGTGTGCCGTCGAGATCGAAAACCAGCAGGGCGGGTTGCACGAAACGGGGTCTCCTTCAGCCACCAGCGAATTCTATGGTGATACAGTGCGTCACCGCCATGCGCATGCAACCTAAATGAAATTTGCCGAGCTCAGGCCGGGACTGGTGCTCAGCGCCGGGCGGCGCGCGATCACCGAGCAGGAAGTCATCGAGTTCGCGACCCGCTACGATCCGCAGTGGTTTCACACGGACCCGGAGCGGGCCCGCGCGAGTCGCTGGCAGGGGCTCATCGCCAGCGGCTGGCACACGTGCTCGATTGCGATGCAATTGCTGGTGACGCACGTGCTTGCCGGTTCCGAATCCATCGGCTCGCCCGGACTCGAGCAGGTGAAGTGGCCGAATCCCTTGCGGCCCGGCGACGAAGTGGAGCTGCGCGTGGAGGTTCTGCAGACGCGGATCTCGAGCTCCGGAAAGGTCGGGATCGTCCGCTGGCGCTGGTTGCTGACGACGTTGCCGGGGGTTGCGGTGCTGGACATCATCGGCACCAGCTTGTTCGAGCTGCCGGCTCCGGGTTGAGGCGCAAAGATGATGACGCGAATGCGTCTGGTGGCGCTGGTCGTACGCTGCGGTGGTGTCCTGCTGCTGGCATCCGGCCTGCTCAGCGCCTGCGGCCCCGATTCGCGCGCCAGCGCGGGCGGCAAGGGCGCGGCCGAAGAAAAGCTGCTGTACGTCTATAACTGGGCGGACTACATCGGCAAGAACACCGTGGCGGATTTCGAGCGCGCCACCGGGATCAAGGTCGTCTACGACGTTTACGATTCAGACGAGACTCTCGAAGCCAAGATGATGGCGGGCGACTCGGGTTACGACATCGTCAGCACCTCCACCGACTACTTCAGCCGCCAGATCAAGGCCGGCATCTACCAGCCCGTCGACCGCGGCAAGCTGCCGAACTGGAAGAATCTCGATCCGCACGTGCTGGCGCTGCAGGCGCGAGCCGATCCCGGCAACCGCTACGCCGTGCCCTACCTGCGGGCCGTCAACGGCTTCAGCTACAACGTGGACATGGTGAAAGCGCGTATGCCGGATGCGCCGCTCGACAGTCTCGACATGCTCTTCAAGCCCGAGATCATCGCGCGGTTCGCCGATTGTGGCGTGACCTTTCTGGATCAGCCCGAGGACGTCCTGCAGCTGGCGCTCAACTACCTGCACATCGACCCGAATACCACGCGCAAGGAGGACTACGACCGCGCCGCCCGGCTCATACTCGCCGTGCGGCCGTACGTGCGCGCCTTCGATTCGTCGGAATATATGAACGGCCTCGCCAACAGTGAGCTGTGCATCGCAATGTCGTGGTCGGGTGATTACGCCGCCTCCAGGGCGCGCGCCAAGGCCGTCGGGGTCGAGGTGAACCTCGCTTTCACAGTGCCCAAGGAGGGTGCCAACGCCTCTTTCAACGCGCTGTTGATCCCCGCAGGCGCGCCGCACCCCCAGGCCGCGCACCAGTTCCTCAACTTCATGCTCGAGCCGCGGGTCATCGCCGCGGTCACGAACGAGATCTACTACGCCAACGACAACCTGGCGGCGAACGCCTTCGTCGATCCTCGGATCCTCAACGACCCGACGATCTATCCCACGCCCGAAATCGAGTCCAGGCTCTACCAGTCCGCGGAAGTCGCCCCGGCGCTGGAGCGGATCCGCACCCGCACCTGGACTCGCATCAAGACGGGGAGATAATCCATAATGAAATCGGTGCCCTACGGCGCTTGTGCTGCAAACGAGGCCTCATGAAACCCAGCGTCAGCTTTCGCCGCATGGAGGACGGCACGCGCGAGGATTATGTGCTGCTCGAGCGGGCGGAGCGGGACTATGCGCTCGGTCTGCCCGACCGTGTGCTCGCGGCGCTGCGCAAACTCGACCATTCTCTCGAGGGCTATCGGATCAGCCGGCTGGGGCACTCGCTGCAGGCGGCCAGCCGCGCCCTGGCCGACGGCGCGGACGATGAGCTGCTCGTGGCGGCCCTGATCCACGATATTGGTGACGAGCTGGCCCCCTACAATCACTCGGAAATCGCCGCGGGTATTCTGCGGCCGTACGTGCGCCCGGAAGTCACCTGGATCGTCGAGCAACACGGGTTGGTGCAGTCGTACTACTACGCGCACCACCTCGGCGGCGATCGCAACGCGCGCGATCGGTTGAAGGGGCACAAGTGGTATGCGGCGTGCGAGGCGTTCTGTGCCCGGTGGGACCAGGCGTCGTTCGATCCGGACTATCCGACGAAGCCGCTGGAAGTGTTCGAGCCGGTGGTGAGGCGGATCTTCGGCCGGGAGGCGCATCTTGGGGGTGCCGGACATTGACTTGTTGACTTGTTGTGGCGGACCGGGGTACCGGACATTGACTTGTTGACTTGTTGCGGGACATTGACTGCGCATCACAACAAGT
>CAZDTG010000140.1:0-11032 GCA_964508005.1 uncultured Steroidobacteraceae bacterium | reverse complement strand
CGGTTCGGGACCGTGAGGCCCCGGGTTCAAATCCCGGGCCCCCGACCAGATTTCGAACTCAAATGTCGAGTCCTGCTTTACGACATTAGGTCCCGAAATCACGTCCGTGTCACAGAAATGTCACGGATTCTCGAAGAATCCCAGGCCAACAGACGGGTTGACGAGGCTTCCCGAACCTCGTTTTGAACTCACGCATGGTCATCAGGCCGCTGATATATCAGGTGACGCACGGGCCCAGGACCGTGCGTCTCATCTTTTGGAAAATCAAAGGTCTCGGCCTTCACTAGCCACCTCGTCTTGAGCAACGGCGCACCGATCAGAGACGAGCGATCGCTTTCGGCAGGTCCTGTGCGAGACGTTTGATGATCTCTTCGGAGGTGCGATGCGGGTGAGAGGTTCGCTCAGACATCTCGTTGACGGCGTTTCGCGCAGCTTCGGGGCCCAGAGACACGATGTGCTCGGCGAAGACGTCCGGATGCTGAACCTCGATGTCGTAAGGATCGCAAGCGGCTGCAGGGAAATCGTCGACATTGAAGCTGACAATGACCGAAGCTTGCGCTGCGACAGCACAGGCGAGAACATGTCGATCCTTGGGGTCGTTGGTCATCGCGTCGATCAACTCTTTTGGAGGGTCGACAAGTGCGCCTTCGTAGGCCCGGTTCATCTCGCGGAATCGATATCCCAGATCATCCGCGGTTAATCGCGGGTTCTTCTCGAGGAGATTGCGTTCGACTTCGCGCAGGATCTCCGTGCTCCAGTGCGGGCGGTACAGGCCGTAGCCGGCGAGGGTTAGAAAGAAGTCGGTGAGGGAGATGGGGTAGAGGACGTTGGCGTCGAAGACGACCGCGAAGGCCATCGGGCGAGCCTACGCGATCGTCATCAGAATCAGTAGGGAAGCCCTAGCTTCTCAGACTGTCGAACCAGATTCTGTAGAGCGTCCTGGCGCTGTTTTTCGCGCTGCTGACGGAAGGTAAGTGCGTCGCCTAGCCGGACGCGCCGGTGCGTCCCGACCATCTCGTAAGGGATCCTCTTTTCCTTGAGTAGTCGAACCAGGTAAGGCCGCGAAACATTGATCAGCTCCGCTGCCTCGTTAGTAGTGAGGAGGTGGTGCAGTGGAATCACGCTGACTCCGTTGCCACGCAGGAGTGCTTCCGCGATAACTGCCAACGCGTCAAAGATCGGCGCAGGTAGCTCGATCTCCTCGCCTTTCGGGCCAATTAGCGTGGCACTTCGCTCGGGCGCGCGAAGCAACTCGGCCAAGGGCTTCGCTTCTTTCCGAAGAGAGTCCTTGTCAGGATCAAGGGTCAGGGTTCCAGACGCGCCTTGCTGTGCCATGGCACAAGTGTAATAAGTGTAACTTGAGGTGTCAAGTGCAATATCTGTAACCAACGGGTTCGATTAGGGCCGTCGCACGGGTCGGGACCGTGAGGCCTAATTGCCTCCAATTGACAGCAGACCATCTTGCCAGTGACGCCAATGCATCCATTACCAATCGGGCGCTTTGCGACGAGTTCGCAATCGATTAGGAGGCCAACTACAAATGGTGCCGCCCACGCTAGTGGGATTTCCACAGGTGCGCATCAGATCCGGTCGGCTAAGATCACCCGGAAGCGATGCGTATTTCGATGGCTCCCGTCCACGTGCTCACTCGGCGACGAGAAATCGACTACGCCCGCTGCGCCAGCTGCTTCTGTAGCTAGCGGCTCCATCTGAGACGGCGTCCCTCAAGGGGACGCTGCGTATCTCTCGGCACAGCTAGTTCACAGGCGGAGGCGCATTCGATTTGACCAACCGACATTCCGTTGACAACCACGTGGGCACCCGGAGGCCGGGAGCCACCTGGTGGCCGTCGTCTGTTCGATGGCTCGGGCTCGCGCGGAGAGAGCTCGATTTCCTGTGTCTGGCCATAGCCGAGCTCCACACCGACGGCGCGTTCTGGCCGCGCGACTAAAGAGATGTGCAAGGTCTGCGGCTGCACGCCTTCGCTGGACGGCTTTTCCAAGAACGAGTCGATCAAGCTCAACAGCGATCACCTCCGTGGCCGGATCCGGGAGGAGCTTGCCGACGACCAGCCGGCTTTTGGCGACGACTCGGAACAACTGCTGAAGTTTCACGGCATCTACCAGCAGGACGATCGCGACCGTCGCAAAGAGGCTCGAGCCAGGGGACTCGACAAGCACCACCAACTGATGATTCGCACCAGGATTCCTGGTGGCGTCGTCTCAGCCGATGCGTATCTAGCTCACGACGAGATCAGCCAACACTGGGCCAACGGCACGCTGCGAGTGACGACTCGCCAGGACTTTCAGCTTCACGGCGTGCTCAAGGGCGACTTGAAAAAGTCGATCGCCGCAATCAATCAGGCGCTCCTGACCACACTCGGTGGATGCGGCGACGTGGAGCGAAACATCATGTGCTGCCCAGAGCCGAAAGCAGACCGCTTCCATGCCCAGGTCCAGCAATCGATCGCCGCGATCGTCGCCACCTTGACTCCACGCACCGGGGCCTATCACGAGATCTGGCTCGACGGCGAGGTGGTCGACTCATCGGAGCCCGAGATCGAATCTCTTTACGGGGAGCAGTACCTACCGCGCAAGTTCAAGTCCACGGTCGCGCTCGAAGGCGACAACTGCGTCGACATCTACGCTCACGACCTGGCACTGGTCGCGATGCGTGGGCCAGGTGATGAGGTGCGGGGCTTCAACGTGCTGGTCGGAGGTGGCCTCGGAAGAACCCATCACAAGCCGGAGACCTTCGTCGCCATCGCTCAGCCGCTCGGCTTTGTCGAGCCCGACCAGGTGGTCGACGTCTCGCGCGCCGTGGTCGAAGTCCAGCGCGACTATGGCAACCGGACCAATCGCAAGCACGCGCGCCTGAAGTACACGATCGCCGACCGAGGTCTCGATTGGTTTCGCGCCGAAGTCGAAAGACGCCTCACGTTCCGGCTGCAGCCCTCCGAATCTCTGCACTGGAATCCGGTTGACGACCACCTCGGCTGGCATGAGCAGGGAGACGGGAAGGGATATTTCGGGCTCTACATCGAGAACGGCCGCATCGCCGATGTCGACGGATTGCGAATGCGAACTGGCCTGCGCCGCATCATCGAGGAGATCCGACCGCAGGTTCGGCTCACCGCGCAGCAGAACCTGATCCTGGCCGACGTCGAACCATCCCAGCAGGCCCGGATCGAGCAGTTGCTCGACGAGCATGGGATCCCCCGAGTCGAATCGCTGCCTCGCGCCATTCGACACGCCATGGCGTGCCCGGCGATTCCGACTTGCGGACTTGCGGTGGCGGAGGCCGAGCGAGCACTGCCGGGCCTGATTCGCCAGCTCTCCGGACTGCTCGAAGAGCTCGGCCTGCAAGAAGAGCGGATCAGCTTCCGAATGAGCGGCTGCCCCAACGGTTGCTCGCGTCCCTACCTCGGTGATGTCGGCTTTGTGGGCACGACGCTGGGCAAGTACGACGTGTTGCTGGCCGGCGACTTCGATGGCACTCGGCTGAATCGGTTGTATGCGCCCAATGTCGCGATCGCAGAGATCCCAGCGCTTCTTCGTCCCGTCTTCATCGCATTCCGATCACACCGAGTGCCGGGCGAGGGATTTGGCGATTGGGTGGAGCGAACCGGATTCGAGGCCCTCCGCGAACGGGTGGAACAAACAGCATGATCACCACCGGCGTCGACCCCGAAGTCCTGATGCGCTGGGCATACGAGAACTACTCGCAGGTCGCAATCGTCGCGAGCTTTCAGGCCGAATCATCAGTGATCATCGACATCGCTTCGCGCATCCGGCGCGACTTTCGCGTCATAACGCTCGATACGGGCCGCCTGCCGCAAGAGACGCATGACATGGTCGACCGCGTGCGTGAGCGCTACGGCATCGAAGTCGAGGTCGTCACACCCGATCCCGACGAGGTCAGGCAGATGGTGGCTGCACGGGGCGGCAACCTCTTCTACGCGTCAGTCGAGAACAGGCGCCTGTGCTGCGAAGTGCGCAAGTCGCGACCGCTGCAGCGTGCCCTGCGGGGTTTTGACGCCTGGGTGACCGGTATCCGGCGTGATCAGACGGCGACGCGCGCGGCCACCAAGGCGATCGCTGTCGATGAGGACCACGGCGGCATCACGAAAGTTGCCCCGCTGGTCGACTGGTCGAAGGCCCAGGTCTGGGATTACATCCGAGAGCACGACGTGGCTTACCACTCGCTCTACGAGCGTGGCTACACGTCGATCGGTTGCGCGCCCTGCACGCGCGCGACGACGGCAGGCGAAGACGATCGCGCCGGTCGATGGTGGTGGGAGCAGGACGAGGTCAAGGAATGCGGATTGCACTGGAGAAGCCGATGAAGCACTTGATGCTCGCCGTGGCGATCGCGCTCGCCGCCTGCGGCTCGACTGCGGAGTCGGCGGCCCCCAGCGACAACGCGCCGCTGACCCTTCGGCTCGGCTACTTCCCGAACCTGACCCACGCGCCTGCTCTGGCGGGCGTCAACAAGGGCTTCTTCAGCGACGCTCTGGGCAGCGGCGTGACTCTCGAGACGCATGTCTTCAACGCAGGACCGGAAGCAATCACCGCGATCCTGTCGGGCTCGATCGACGCCACTTTCGTTGGACCGAACCCGACCACAAACGCCTTCGCGCAGTCTCATGGCCAAGCGATTCGCGTGATCGCCGGCGCAACTTCGGGCGGCGCGCTGCTCGTCGTGAAGCCGAGCATCAGCTCGATCGCGGAGCTCAGGGGGAAGAAAATCGCCGACCCGCAGCTTGGCGGCACGCAGGACGTGGCGCTGCGGTGGTTTCTCAAGAACAACGGCTTTCACGCCGACACCGCGGGGGGCGGCGACGTCAGCGTGCTGCCCCAAGACAACTCGCAGACTCTGACCGCGTTCAAACAAGGCCAGATCGACGGCGCCTGGGTGCCCGAGCCGTGGGCGAGCCGCCTGGTTGTCGAGGGACAGGGCAAGGTCCTGGTCGACGAGCGCGAGCTCTGGCCGCAGCGCAAGTTCGTGACCACCAACCTGATCGTGCGCACCGATTTCTTGCGAACGCATCCCAGGCGAACGAAGGCGCTGCTCGAAGGTCTTTATCGCTCGGTGAGCTACCTGAACTCGAACCCCACGGATGGACAGCAGCTGACCAACGACGCCGTGGCGCAAATCACGGGCAAGAAGCTCGCGCCGGGCGTAGTTGCAGCGGCGTGGCCCAACCTGACCTTCACCCTCGATCCACTTGCCTCGACCCTCAAGGTGTCGGCCGAGCACGCGGAGGCCATCGGACTCCTCAGGCCGGTCGACTTGAAGGGTCTCTACGACCTGACGCTGTTGGATCAGGTCCTGGCCGGGCACGGCGCGCCGGGGGTGAGCGGTTTGTGAGCAACGTGCTCGCGCTGTCCGACAAACACGCGCTCAGCGTCGAAAGCCTGACAGTGGCGTTCCCGCATGGACAGCGAGCTCTCATCGCGCTGCGAGGGGCAGCACTGGAGGTGCAGCGCGGCGAGCTCGTCTGCATCGTCGGCGCCTCCGGGTCGGGCAAGAGCACTCTGCTCAACGTTCTCGCCGGACTTGACCGTCCGACCAGTGGCCGTGCGCACGTGCATGGGCGGGTCGCGCTGATGTTCCAGGAGGCGGCCCTGCTTCCCTGGCTGACGGCCGCTGGCAACGTGGAGCTCCCGCTGCAGCTCCGTGGGGTCAGGCGCGCCGAACGGCGTAAGCTCGCCCACGAGCTGCTGGGTCGGGTCCACCTCGCAGGGTTCGAGAAGCGGCGGCCACACGAACTGTCGGGCGGGATGAGGCAGCGCGTTGCGCTCGCTCGGGCGCTGGCGCAGGGTGCCGACGTCCTGCTGATGGACGAGCCTTTCGGTGCGCTCGACGCCATCACCCGCGACCTGCTCCACGAGGAGCTCGAACGGATCTGGAAGGAGTTGCGGCTGACCGTCCTGTTCGTCACGCACAACGCGCGCGAAGCCGTGCGCCTGGGCGACCGCGTGCTCGTCTTTACCAGCCGCCCCGGGCGCGTCGCACATGAGATCAAAGTCGACCTGCCGCGCCCGCGGCACCTCGATTCCCCCGAGCTCGCTGTCATCGCCGGCCGAATTACCGATCGGCTGAAACGGGAGGTGCTGAACGGTGGCGAGTGAGCTGGCCGCGAGGCTCGACATCTCTGAACCGTCGGCTTTCAGACCACAACCACGCATTCGGATCGACGGACTGTGGGCCTCGGTCTGGCCGAAGCTGGCCGCGGCAGGGCTCGCGATCACCGTGTGGCAGCTCGTCGTGTGGTTCGGATGGAAGCCCGACTACGTCTTGCCGGGACCGCTTCCGGTCTTCGAGCGGCTGGCCAGTGACCTGAGGAGCGGCGACTTCGACCTTGGAGTCGCCATCACTCTCCGCCGGGCGATCCTGGCCTTTGCGATCGCGGTCGCCATCGGCAGCGCTGCAGGCATTGTCGTCGCGCGGGTTCGCGTGCTTCGCAAGGCGGTCGGCTCGGCCATTCTCGGGCTGCAGTCGATGCCCTCGATCGCCTGGTTTCCGCTCGCCGTCCTCCTGTTCGGGCTCAACGAGACGGCCATCTTCTTCGTTGTCATCCTGGGTGCGGCGCCCGCAATCGCGGGCGGCCTCCTGAGCGGAGTCGATCACGTCCAGCCGCTACTCATTCGTGTTGGGCGCGTGATGGGCGCTCGCGGGCTCAGTCTCTATCGGCACGTGGTCCTTCCTGCCGCCCTACCCGCGTTCCTCGGCGGGCTCAAGCAGGGATGGGCCTTTGCCTGGCGCAGCCTGATGGCGGGCGAGATCATCGGCATCGTCGGCCACCAGCTTTCGATCGGGCAGCAAATCCAGTTTGCGCGTGACTTCGCCGATTCAGAGCAGCTGCTGGCGATCCTGGTCGTTGTCTTCGTCATCGGTGTCGTGATCGATGGCCTGTTCGGTTTATTCGACCGCGAGATAAGGCGGCGGTGGGGCCTGGAAGGAGAGGCATGAGCAAGGGATTCGTGGTCTGGTTCACCGGACTGTCCGGCGCGGGGAAGTCCACCATCGCCAACGCGCTCCGAGAGGAGCTCTCCAAACGCGGCCGCAACGCAGAGCTGCTCGATGGAGACGAGGTGCGCACGCATCTCTCCAAAGGTCTCGGCTTCTCCAAAGAAGATCGCGACACCAACATCCGCCGCATCGGATATGTCGCCCGTCTGGTCGCCCGCAGCGGCGGGATTGCGATCACCGCCGCCATCTCGCCCTACCGCGAGGTGCGTGACGAGGTCCGGTCGCAGACGCCGAATTTCGTGGAGGTGTTCGTTCGCGCGCCGCTGGAGACTCTGGTTGAGCGCGACGTCAAAGGCCTCTACCGAAGAGCAATCGCGGGCGAGATCGCCAACTTCACCGGTGTCAGCGATCCCTACGAAGAGCCACTCAGACCGGAGGTCGTGTGCGACACCGCGACTGAAAACGTCCAGGAATCACTGGCCAAGGTGGTGGACATGCTGGGACGCTTGGGACTCCTACCGCCTCAGTCAATTGATCGATTGCCCGCCGACGAAGAGCTTCCCGACCTTCGGGCACAGGCGCGAACTTTGCCCCGGCTTCAGGTCGGTGAACGTGAGCTCTCGGATGTCTTCATGCTCGCCGCCGGCGCGCTGTCGCCCGTCGATGGTTTTCTCACTCGCCACGACTACGCCTCGGTTCTGGAGCAGGGGCGCCTGGCCAACGGCCTGCCGTTCACGATCCCGGTCGTGCTTCGCAGCGATGAGGCGCCCGCCTCAGATCGGATTGGGCTCTTCATCGGCGATAAGCCGATTGGCATCCTCGACGTCGCCGAAGCCTACGAGGCGGATCGCGCCCGTGAAGCGCGTGCAGTCTACGGAACCGAGGACGAGGCGCACCCGGGGGTGAGGGTTCTGAATGCCTCAGGACGCTGGCTGCTTGCGGGAGGCGTCATCGCTCTCGCCCGTCCGAGTTCCGGCTTTCCTGCGTTCGATCTGACTCCGAGGCAAGTCAGAGCGCTCAAAGCCCGGCGGGGCTGGAAGACCATGGTCGGTTTCCAGACGCGCAACCCGGTGCACCGCGCGCACGAGTACCTGCAGAAGCTCGCGTTGGAAACGGTCGATGGTCTCCTTCTGCATCCGCTGGTGGGCGAGACCAAGGCCGACGACATTCCAGCCGCGGTTCGCATGCGCTGCTACGAGGAATTGCTTGCCGGCTACTACCCGGCCGATCGCGTGCTGCTTGCCACCAACCCGGCCTGGATGCGTTACGCCGGGCCAAAGGAAGCAGTCTTCCACGCCATCGTGCGCCGCAACTACGGTTGCACCCACTTCATCGTCGGCCGCGACCACGCCGGAGTGGGCAGCTACTACGACACCTATGCGGCTCATCGAATCTTTGATCAATACGAACACGGCGAGTTGGGAATCGAGATTCTTCGCTTCGAGCACACCTTCTACTGCACGGTCTGCGGCGGCATGGCCTCCACGCGCACATGCCCTCACCCCAAAGAGGCCCACAAGACGCTGAGCGGCACAGCCGTGCGCAAGCTGCTCGACGAAGGCCTCGACCTGCCGGCTGAGTTCACGCGTCCAGAAGTCGCCCGCGTGTTGCTCGACGCAGCCAGAGAGGAAGCCACCGCGTGAGGTATTACCCCGTGTTCCTCGACCTCGTCGACCAGACCTGCATCGTGCTGGGCGACGGGCAGTTCGCCAAGGAGAAGGCGGCCGGGCTGCGTGAGGCAGGCGCCGTGGTCCGCGTGATTCCAACGCGTGATTACCGCGATGGCGAGCTCGCGGGCGCACGGCTGGTCGTCGATGCGAGCGAGGACCCGGACGTCAATCGCCGAAGCTGGAAAGAGGCCGAAGAGGCGGGGATTCTGATCAACGTCGTCGATCGGCCCGCGCGGTGCCGGTTCATCGCACCGGCGATCGTGCGACGCGATCCACTTTTGATCGCCATCTCGACTTCTGGCGAGAGCCCGTTCCTCGCCTCAGCCCTCCGAGCTCGTATTGAGCGTTGGCTAGGCACAGAATGGGGCCCGTTCACGGCCATGGTTGGCGGCATTCGACGCGAGCTGCGTGAGCGCGGCGTACCGATCGCAGAGCAGACGCGGGCATATCGCCGGCTCATCGCCTCAGAAGTGCGCGATCTCCTGCGCGCCGGGCTTGCAGACGAGGCAGCAGGGAGGGCTGCTGCCCTGGCTCAGCCGAGGCCGCATCCAGGTCGTGTTGCGCTCGTCGGGGCGGGCCCGGGTCATCCCGATCTCATAAGCGTCATGGGCCGCGAGCTTCTCGTCGACGCCGACCATGTTCTGGCCGACGCACTGATCTCCTCCGAAACGCTTGCGCTCTGCGGACCTCATACGAAGGTCGAATCAGTAGGCAAACGCGGTGGCGCAAGGAGCGCACGACAAGCTGACATCACGCGGCGGCTGATCGAGCTCGCCAGGCAGGGGAATCTCGTCGTCAGGTTGAAGGGTGGTGACCCATTCGTGTTCGGCCGGGGCGGCGAGGAGCTGCGCGACCTGGCGGCAGCGGGAGTCGAGGTGATGGTCGTACCGGGCATTTCGTCGGCCTTCGCGGCACCAGCGGCGGCAGGCATTCCGGTGACGTTGAGAGGGGTGTCCTCATCAGTGGCGATCACGACTGCACAGGGGGGCGTGGGCTTGGAGCGGATCCAGGAGCTCGGAGCGGCCAGCGACACATTGATCGTGTTGATGGCGCGATCGAAGCTTACCGAAATCGCCGCCGCAGTCGCCCAGGTTGTGGGAGGCGAGCGGCCGGCGGCTGTCATCAGCAACGGAACGTTAGTCAATCAGCGCACTGTGTCAGGCCGACTCGACGAGATTGCCCAGCGTGCTGATCGCGAAGCCATCGAAACGCCCGCGACCTTAGTCATTGGCGATGTTGTGTTGGCCGCTCCCGCGCTATCCGCGCTCAGGTCAGTTGCGCGATAGCGCGCCCTGCCACAATGGCTACCGATATCGCACAAGAACATCTTGCGACTCGGAATCAGGCGAGTCGGCGACTCACACTGCCTCCAGTTCGACAACCACTAGGTCGGCGCGTTCGCGCGTCGTAGCAACCAGTCTCGCGTTCGCTTCATCGCTCCGGCGAACCCACTCTTGGGCGTCCTCACGCGTCTTGCCATGGCGAACGTGACCATCGGCTAGGTGGACAATTCGTTTTGCTGGATCCATTTCGAGATACCAACACTCATCCAGTAGCGCCCGAATCGATGCCCACGGAGGCTCGGGCAGCAAGAGGTAGTTCCCTTCAACGATCGCCAAAGGCACCTCGCGCGGGACGGGAATCGCCCCTGAGATCGCCCCGTCAATTTCGCGCCGAAACTCGGGCGCATACACGACGGGATCCTCCGCAGCCTTAAGGCGCCGCAACAGGGCGACAAATCCTCCGGACGCCGGTAGCGCGTCGGATCGGTCTGCAGCACTGTCGGCGAAACATCCCGGGTGAACTCCGGGATGCGCGGACGCTGGAACGGACCAGTCGCCACCACGACGCGGTTGGCGCGGATCGTGGTGCCACTGACCGAAACAGCGAATCCGCCGTCATCGGCAACTAGCTCTGTGACGTCGGTGTGCTCATGGACCGGTGCACGCATGCTCACCGCGTAGTCCTCGATCACACGCAGGATCTCGCGCCAGTGCGCGAAGCCGTTCGGGTCTCTGCCCGAGTAGGCATAGCCCGGTAGTTCGAGTGACCAGTTGGGAAACTGGAAGCGCAGCGACTCCCAGCGCTCTGTCCGCCAGCGTCCGCCTACCTGCGCTCGCTCCAGAACAACATGCTCGCGCCCATGCCGCTGTAGTACCGCGCTCATCGCAAGGCCGGCCTGGCCCCCTCCGATCACCACCGTGTCGTGGCGTTCACGCATTTCGCTGGCAAAGTCTAGGAAGCCCGGGCTGCCTACAGTGAGGCGCAACCGAGTCGGGATACAGAAGGTTTCGCGTTCCAGTACGCATCCAGTACGCGGCCGCCCTCAATCAGGCTGTGTCGTTGGGTGTCGTCTTGTATTCAAAATGGTTGACGCGAACTTGCCG
>CAZDTG010000139.1:0-11148 GCA_964508005.1 uncultured Steroidobacteraceae bacterium | reverse complement strand
TCCAGCAGCCCCTTGGGGTTTTGCCGCGCATCGTAACTCATCATCAGGTTGCCGAGCGGATCGACGATGAACAGGGAATAAGGGCGCCCGTCCGCAGGGAATGCGCCGAGGAGGCTAGCTCCGTCAACGCCGCTCGCATCCAGCACGAGGAGACCTGGATGCTCGTGCGCGAGGAATTCGCGCGCGCAGCAGTTTCCGGTGGTGAGGAAAATCCGGTCGACGCGCGCCATGTCATTGTTCAGCGAAAGGCGGGTCTGGCGCATGACGTACAGCGCCTGGCGGCACGGCTCATCGCAGTTGCCGGCGCCGATGTAAACCATCGACCATTTGGTCCGCAGCTCCTGCGCGGCTGGTCCGGGCGCCGCGGGCCGGGCGGCGGAATCGGTGTCAGAGCCGGACAGGCTCACCTGGGGCAGGTGCACCGCGGGCAACGGCCGGATGGGGCTGATGAGGGTCCCGTGGTTGACGCGCTTCACCGGCCGCCAGCCGGTGCCGTAGTACATGTAGAAGGCGAGCAGCAGAGGCAGGATGAACAATCCCGCCAAGGCCGCCAGCATGCGTAAGTTGCGCGCCCGCAGGTCGCTCGGAGTGGTGCTCATGCGTGGTCTTCAGGCCCTGCCCCGGCCCAGCACTGTCCAGAAAACGACCGTCACGACGGCGAAACACCACCATTGGATCGCGTATGACCAATGCCGCACGGGCTGCATTCCCGGCGGATGCCAGTCGCGGACGTAACCGTCGGGTTCCTGCGCGTCCAGCAGCACGATGCGCGGCTCCAGCGGCCGCGCCAGCGCGGCGCTCAATTCCCCCATTGTCGGGTAGCTCGTCACTTTCGGCCATCCACCTTCTGTCCCCGGCGCTGCCCGGCCGGCCGCCAGGCCCGCACTCGGGAGGTTGTCGATACGCCCGGTCACGCTTACCGGACCTCGGGGCTCGAAAGCCACGTTCGGAAGCGTGTCGCGGCGGCCCGTGAAAGGGACCCACCCGCGGTCGACCAGCACGATGCGTCCATCCGGCCGATCGAGAGGCGTCAGCACCTCGTATCCCGCTCGTCCGTCGTAGGTCCGGTTGTCCAGCAGGAACTGGCGCTGCGCATCGAAGCGGCCGATGACGCTCACGCGCTGGAACCGCGGGACCGTGTCGACGCCGGCCGAGCCGAGGACGACTGCTTTATCGGCGCCGCTGGCGAAGCTGGACCACTGGGCCTGCCGCGCGTTCCCTTTATCCCATTGCCAAAAGCCGAGCCGGATGAACAGTGCACACAACATTACGGCTGCCACGGTGATGGGCCAGGACGGCGAGAAAGCTCTCACTCCGGCCTCACTCGAGCCTCGCCCGATGGGAATGGGAATTGCTCAAAATGCGCCAGCAGATACACTGGGCCGCAAGATGGAACCGCTGCTCCGACTCCTCATCCTCGGTGTGCTGATCGCGATCGTGGCGAGTCTGGGGTCCGCCTTGCGCCATCTCGCGCGCGGCGGCGGCGAGGAAGACTCGCGCAAGATGGCCCGCGCGCTCACGATCCGGATCTCTCTGTCGCTGGTGCTTTTCGCGCTCCTCATCATCGCCTGGTACATGGGCCTGATCTCGCCCCATACCCTGCAACCAACTCCCGGGTCCGCTCGCTGAGACTGACTTCGTCGCCGGCGCTGCGCCTTCAGAGCCAGTAGACGAAGATGAACAGGCCGAGCCACACCACATCGACGAAGTGCCAGTACCAGGCGACCGCCTCGAACGCGAAATGCTTGCGGGGTGTGAAGTGTCCGCGCAGCACGCGGAACCAGATGACCAGCAGCATGATCGCGCCGACCGTGACGTGCAGGCCGTGAAAGCCGGTGAGCATGAAGAACGTCGAGCCGTAGATGCCGGTCGACAGCTTCAGGCCCAGTTGCCTGTAGGCTTCGCCGTACTCGCTCGCCTGAAAGCCCACGAACGTGAATCCGAGGAGGAACGTGAGCGCGAGGAACACCGTCAGGGTGCCGCGCTTGCCGGCGCGCAGAGCGTGGTGGGCGATGGTGATCGTCAAGCCGCTCGTGAGCAGGATCGCCGTGTTGAGTGCCGGAATGCCGATCGCGGAGATGGTCTCGAACGTCGAATCGGCGTGGCCGCCCACGTGCCCCGGACCGTTGGTGGGCCAGGTGCCTTCGTATGTCGGCCACAGTATGAAGTTGGTGAAGACCTTCACACCCTGCCCCGCGAGCCACGGCACAGACAGCGTGCGCGCATAGAAGAGCGCGCCGAAGAAGGCGGCGAAGAACATGACCTCCGAGAAGATGAACCACATCATTCCCATGCGGAATGAGCGATCCACCTGGTCGTTGTAGATGCCGTGCTGGTTCTCGCCGATGACCGTGGAGAACCAGCCGAAGAACATGTAGGCCAGCAGGATTACGCCCGGCACGAAGGCCCAGCCGCCCGCCCAGTCGTTGAAGTACGAGACTGCCCCTGCCATGACGGCGAACAACGCGATCGATCCCCGGATCGGCCACTTGCTGTCGTGGGGTATGTAGTAATGACTGCTGTCAGGGGCGTGTGCTGCGTTTGCCATTGTCTTGTCTTTCCCAGGAGAAAAGCGGACGCCGCGCGCTTTAGCGCGCCGCGGACACCCGCGACGATTCATCGTAAAACGTGTAATTCAACGTGATGCGGTCGATGTGCTTCGGCAGCGCCGGATCCACGAAGAAGCGCACCGGCATGCGGCGCTCCTCGTTCAGGGCGAAGTGCTGCGGCGAGAAGCAGAAACATTCGGTCTTGTGAAAGTACGCCGACGTCTGGGACGGAGCGATGTCGGGGACCGCGTTCGCGGTGCTCGCGTGGCCGGTGAGGTTGTGGGCGATGAACTCGGCCGAATAGAGCTGGCCGGGGTGGACCTCGATGGTGTGCTGCACGGGACGGAAATCCCAGCTGCCGGCACTCGCGACACTCGTCATGAACTCGATGGTCACCGTGCGGCTCGGGTCGGGATTCTCGACCGCCTTCACCCGCTGCAGCAGCTTCGATGAATCACCGTAGCCGGTCACGGAGCACAGCACGCTGTAGAGCGGCACCAGCGCGAAGCCAAACCCGAAGGCGCCGACGGCAATCGCCACCAGCTTCCAGGTCATCGTCAGGTTGGCGCGCTTCTGGTTGTTCATCTTGATCCCCGGATCACGGTCAGCACGATGAAGCCGACGTAGAAGAACAGCGCGATGAGCCCGAACACGATGGCCGTGCGGCGGACTCCCCGTTTGCGCTTCTCGGTCTCATGGTCCTCGGCCAATGCTCCATTCTCCGGCGAGGCGGTCTTCATCATTCGCGCTGTCAGTGGAACGCCCCGCGCGCGATCACCGCATCCGACGGAGGCTCTTGCCAGGAGTGATACGGCGCCGGCGAGGGCAGCTCCCACTCCAGTCCGTGCGCGCCTTCCCAGACCTTGTTGCCGGTCACGCGCTGGCCCGACTTCACGCACTGCCAGATGATGTACGGGAACAGCAGCTGCGAGAGGCCGAAGCCGAACCCGCCGATCGAGGACACCATGTTCCAGTCCGTGAACTGCACCGCGTAGTCGGGAATACGGCGCGGCATGCCGGCCAGGCCGAGGAAGTGCTGCGGGAAGAACAGCACGTTCACGAAGATGGTGGAGAGCCAGAAGTGCCACGTGGCGAGCTTCATGTCGTACATGTTGCCCACCCACTTCGGCAGCCAGTAGTAGACGCCGGCCATGATGCCGAAGATCGCGCCGGGTACGAGCACGTAATGGAAGTGTGCCACCACGAAGTAGGTGTCCTGGTACTGATAGTCGGCGGGCACGATCGCGAGCATCAGGCCCGAGAAGCCGCCGATCGAGAACAGGAAGAGGAAGGCGAGCGCGAACAGCATCGGCGGCTCGAAGGTGATCGAGCCCTTGAACATGGTGGTGGTCCAGTTGAACACCTTCACGCCGGTCGGGATGGCGATGAGCATCGTCGACAGCATGAAGAAGAGCTGGGCGGCCAGCGGCATGCCGACGGTGAACATGTGATGCGCCCACACGATGAAGGACAGGAACGCGATCGAGGCCGTCGCGTACACCATGGCCTCGTAGCCGAACAGCGGCTTACGCGAGAACGTCGGGATGATCTCCGAGACGATGCCGAACGCCGGCAGGATGAGGATGTATACCTCCGGATGCCCGAAGAACCAGAAGATGTGCTGGAACATCACGGGGTCGCCGCCGCCGGCAGCCGTGAAGAACGTCGTGCCGAAGAAGTGATCGGTGAGGAGCATCGTCACCGCGCCCGCGAGCACCGGCATCACGGCGATGAGGAGGTAGGCGGTGATCAGCCAGGTCCACACGAAGAGCGGCATGCGCAGCAGGGTCATGCCCGGAGCGCGCAGGTTCATGATCGTGACCACGACGTTGATGGCGCCAAGGATCGAGGAAACGCCCATCAAGTGGATGGAGAAGATCAGCATGGGGAAGGACGCGCCATTCTGCAGCGCCAGCGGCGGATACATCGTCCAGCCCCCCGCGGGCGCGCCGCCCGGTACGAACAGCGAGGACAGCAGCAGGGTGAAGGCGAACGGCAGGATCCAGAAGCTGAAGTTGTTCAGGCGCGGCAGGGCCATGTCCGGGGCGCCCACCTGCAGCGGCACCATCCAGTTCGCCAACCCCGTCCAGGCCGGCATCACCGCACCGAAGATCATCATCAGCGCGTGCATGGTGGTCATGGAGTTGAAGAACTGCGGGTCGACGAACTGCAGGCCGGGCTTGAACAGCTCGAGGCGGATCACCATGGCCATGGCGCCGCCGATGAAGAACATCGTGCAGGCGAAGACCAGGTACATCGTGCCGATGTCCTTGTGGTTCGTCGCGTAGACCCAGCGGCGCCAGCCGTGCGGCTTGTGGTCGTGATCGGCGTGCTCGGCGGCGTGTGCGTGCTGCTCGGCCATGTCGTGTTCTCTCAAGTGCGAAAGTTCGAGTTCAAATCGGGATAGTTTCGAGTCGGCGGCATGTGCCGCTCGCTCTTTCAGCTTGCGACGGCGACGCCTCGGCGTGGCGGCGCGGATGCTTTCGGAGCCGCCGCGGCGGGCGCCGCGTCAGCGGGAGATGCTGCGACCGCCGGCGCTGCTTCGGGCGCCGCGGCCGTTGTGGGCGCTGCCGCGGAAGTCGGCTCGCCGGGCGCAGCCGCCTGTTTCTGCTCGGCTGCCTTTTGCTTCAGCCACGCCTCGAAGTCCTCCTTCGAGCGGACGTCGACAACGATCGGCATGAACCCGTGGTCGCGGCCGCACAGCTCGGCGCATTGTCCACGGTAGAGGCCGGGCTTGTCGGTATCGACCTTGAACCAGGCCTCGTTCACGAAGCCCGGGATGGCATCCTTTTTCACGCCGAAGGCCGGCACCCACCAGGAGTGGATGACGTCCGCGCCGGTGATGAGGAGGCGGACCTTGCTGTCGACGGGAACGACCAGCGGCTTGTCAACGTTCAGGAGGTAGTGATCGACGCCGTTCGGGTCGATGCCGGACATGAGCTCGCGCGCCTTGTCGCTCGCGCGATCGAGGCGCGAGAAATAGGCCACGCCGCTGTCGAGGTAATCGTACTGCCAGCCCCACTGGAAGCCGGTGACCTTGATGCTGATGTCGGTCTTGGTGGTGTCCTCGATCCGGATCAGGGTCTTCGCGGCGGGTACCGCCATGAACACCAGGATCGCGACCGGCACGACCGTCCAGATGAGCTCCACCGTTGTGTTGTGCACGAGGGTGACGTCGGCGACCGCGCCCTTCGACTTCCGGTAGGTGACGATCGAGTAGATCATCGCGCCGAAGACGACCACGGCGATGGCCACGCAGATCCAGAAGATCTTCATGTGAAGACCATAGATCTCACGGCTGATCTCGGTGACCCCGGGGGTCATGTTCAGCAGACTCCAGCCGGATTCGGCGTGGGCGGGCAGGGTGCCCGCCAGTAAGAAAGCGGATGCGGCGGCGGCGAGCTTGGACAGTTGTGCGATTTTTGCGCGAATCATCATTACGTGCCTTACAGCGCGCGCCCGGACCATCCGGACGCGGCGCGATGTCTTCGACGTTGCAGGCCCTCAGGCTCAGATCGGCTGGGCCAAGGAGGGCGACTCGTTAATGTGGCCGACCAGACGTTGCAGCCGCAGCGCGAGTCCACGCCGCTCCGCCTCCGTCAGGAAGCTGCCCAGCTCGCATTGACGGCCGTGCGACTCGATGGTGAGCCGGCTCGGATGCAAGCGCGACGCGGGGCGGCGAAGTTTAACCTGCGCCCAATGACGGGGGAACACGACTTGTGAGCAATAGCCGCGATCGCGCGATTCCACGCGCACGTCGGCGTCCGTGACGGTGATCGTCTGGCGATGGAAACGGCGCTGCAGGGTCGTTCTCAGCGCCCAGCCGAGCGCAAGCATTTCCAGGCCGGCGAACGGCAGCACGGGCCAGAAGCCCTGCAGCGCGAGCATTCCGGCGATCGCGAAGGAGACGAAACACAAGCTCGCGAAAAACAGCGCCGCGCCCCGCACGCTCAAGGAGCAGTTCGGGCAGATCTCGATGCGCAGCGGCCCGGAGCGTGCGGCGGCGTTAGCCAAGGCGATCATCGAACGGTTTGAGGCGCAAACGGCGATGGTGACGTCATTATCTACCAAGAGGAAAGGACACGCGGGGGTTCCTTTCCGTTACGCCGATCGCGGCGCGAAGCTTTTCCGCGGCTTCGGTAAGCGCGAGCGGGGGCGAGCCGGGCTGCAGAGCGGGTATGGCGGCGAGCGGAGGCGTTCCCAGCAACCCCGCGAGCGTCTCGAGGTTCTCCGCGGGGCGCTCCAGCGAGGGGTCGATCGCGTTCGCTATCCATCCGGCGAACGGCGCGCCGTGCGCCTCGATCGCGAGCTTTGTCAGGAGCGCATGATTGATGCAGCCGAGGCGTAGTCCGACCACCATCATCACCGGGAGACGCAGGGCCAACGCGAGGTCCCGTATGCTCATGCAGGGGCCGATGGGAGCCAGCCAGCCGCCTGCGCCTTCCACGACGGTGAGGTCCGACGCGCGTGCCAAGAGGTCGAAATTGTGCTGGATCCGAGCGAGATCTACGGTGATCGCGGCCTCTTTTGCGGCGATGTGGGGCGAAATGGCCGGCTCGAAGCAATAAGGATTGATGCGTTCGTAGGGTGCGGCGACGTTCGACGCCGCCATGAGGGTGAGCGCGTCCTCGTTCCGCAGTCCCGCCGGCGTGCGCTCCGATCCCGAGGCGACCGGCTTCATCACTGCCACTCGCAGCCCCCGAGTCACGAGTCCGCGGACCAGCGCGGCCGCGACCACGGTTTTTCCGACGCCGGTGTCGGTGCCCGTGATGAAAATACCCTGCGCACTCATCGCCTCACCTTGCTGTGAATGTCAGCGAGCGCCGGGGCGTCTGATCGCTCCCGGTGCGATGCGTGCTTCGCCCCCGACCATGGCGCTCGCCGGCCGTCCCGCTGCGCCCCATGCGACTCCATAAACCACTTCGTAGGTGGCGGGCAGCCGGCCGTCGCGCCGGAATGACTCATACGCCTCCTGCATGCGCTGCAGCCGTGCCCGACCCAGGAGCCCGCGCGGGCGGCCCGCCGTTACGTTATGGGCCCCGATGGTTTTGAGGTCGCGCATCAGTGCCAGGGCGTTCGGATAGGTCAGCTGTATGCGGTCAACATCCAACACCGGCTCGGCGAGGCCTGCGCGCACCAGTGCATCACCTACGTCGTGCATGTCCGTGAAGTGATTCACGTGGTTGTAGGGGTGCTCCATCCCGTCTGCCTCCGCCCAGGCGCTGCGCAACTCCCGCAGCGTGTCCGGTCCGAGCGTGCTGAACGCGACGAAGCCATCGGGTTTCAGCACCCGCCGGATTTCCGCAAACGCCTGGTCCGGCGGATCGCACCATTGCAACATCAAACTGCTGACGACCACGTCGACGCTGGCGTCGGCGATCGGCAGCCGCGCCGCGTCCGCGCACACGCGCTCGAAGCGGCGAAACAGCTGTTGGTGTCGCTTTGCCTCGCGAAGCATTCCGGGCGCGAGGTCGACCGCGACGACCAGCGCGCGCCGGTAGCGGCGCTTCAGCTCGCCCGTCATCCGGCCGGTGCCGGCGCCCACGTCGAGTACTACTTCGGGCGTGAAGCGGAAGGGCTCGAGACGGTTCAGAACCTCATCGGCCACGCGGGTCTGCAACACGGCGGCCGCTTCGTAGCTCGCGCTGGCGCGATCGAAAGCGGCACGCACTCCCGGCCGATCGAGGCGGAAGGCGTCGGTCTCGTCCGGGGTCATGATGAAGATGTCCGGGAGCGCTTTCGGGCGACCCGCGCAACGCCGACCGCCGGCGTCCGGCTCGCCTTTGCGTTGCCTGTCGCGGTCGCGCCGCTCGTCAGGATGCTGTCCGCCAGAGCTTCGCTCGTCGCAGGCGTCGCACCCAGTGAGCTGTCAGCCGCGGGCGCTTCCACGCTCGTCGGAACGGCATTCGCCGCCGTGGCTTCCCGAGTCGCCGTCTGTGCGCTGTTGGTCGCCGACTCTGTGTCCTCTCCGGTAGCGCTGCCAGTCGGCGCGGCAGCGGGGTCGTCGATGGCGGTGCTGCGCAGGAAGTTGGTTACCAACGCCGCGAACTCGGTGGTGTGAGATAGGAAGGGTGCGTGAGCCGCCCGGCGAAATTCGACGTACCGGGCGTCGGGGAGCGCTTCTGCGAGCGCGCGCGAGGCGGCTGGCAGCGTGACCCGATCGTACTGGCCTGCGATGACGAGAGTCGGTGCGCTGACGACACTCAACAGGGAGCGAAGGTCGCTGGTCTTGAGAATGTCGAGACCGGCGACGAGCGCCTTCGGATGCGCCTCGCCATGCGAGAACAAGGAGCCGTGCAGCTCGGCGAGCACTTTCTCGCTGGCTGCGCTGCCGCGCACCTGCAGCTCGAGAAATTCACTGACGGTGCGCTTGTAATTCGTACGGAGCTGCGTCGCGAGCTTATCCAGGGCCGCGGGGCGCATGCCATACGGCCAGTCGACGCCCGCGGCAAACCGCGGCGTCGTGGCGACCAGGACGAGGCGCTCGACGCTCCCTGGCATGGCGGCGGCCAGATCCAGGGCAATTTGCCCGCCCAATGACCAACCCAACAGGGAGTACCGGTCGGACAGCGACGCGAGAGTGGCGTGTACCTGCCAGGCCTGTTCGGCCGGCGTGCGTGCTTTCGGATTCCACGCACTGCGGCCGTGTCCGGGCAGGTCCACGGTGATGGTGCGGAAGGAGCTCGACAGCTCGCGGATGACCCCGTCCCAGACGCGCAGGTTGAGTCCCCAGCCATGCAGAAGCACGAGGTCGGGCCCGCGTCCGCGTGTTTCGACGTAGAGATTCATTCGGCGCAGGCCTCCGTGTCGCAAGCGGTCTGCCGGTGTGTGTGAATGTGACCGAGCCTTTCGATCAGAGCGTCCACCTGCGCCTCGGTGTGGGCGGCCGACAGGGTGATGCGAAGCCGTTCGCTACCCTGCGGGACAGTGGGCGCGCGAATTGCCACGACCCTGAACCCCGCCTGGTGCAGCTCCTTCTGGGCCTGCAAAGCCGCTTCCGAGCTGCCGAGCACCACGGGCTGGATGGGTGTGTTGGAATCCAGCAGCGGTAGCTGCGCCTCGCGCGCCGCCGTGCGGAATCGCGCGGTGAGCGCGAGCACCCGCTCACGCCGCCACGATTCGCGCTGCACTATCTCGAGCGATTTTCGAGTCGCGGCGGCGACGGGTTGGGGCAGCGCAGTCGTGTAGATGTAGGGGCGCGCTTTCTGGATCAGAAATTCGACCAGCTCACGTGACCCAGCGACGAAGGCACCGAACGATCCAAGCGCTTTCCCAAGAGTGCCGACGAGCACCGGCGCATCATCTGCGCTCAGCTCCTCCGTCGCGCCGCGCCCGCTCTTCCCCAACACACCGATCCCGTGAGCGTCGTCGATCACGAGCCAGGCTTTGTGGGCCGCGGCGGCCTTTGCGAGTTGCGGGAGGGGTCCGATGTCCCCATCCATACTGAACACGCCGTCCGTTGCCACCACCGCGGTTGCTTCCGAGCTCTCCTCGAGCATGCGCTCGGCGGCACCGGCATCCACATGTGGGTAGCGCTTGAAGCGTGCGCCTGACAGCAATGCACCGTCAATCATCGACGCATGGCTCAGACGATCGAGGAGCACCAGCTCGCCGCGCCCGGCGAGGGCGGCGATGACGCCGAGGTTCGCCATATAGCCTGTCGAAAACAACAATGCGCGCTCACGGCCGGTGAAGGCCGCGAGCTCTTCTTCCAGCCGCGCGTGCTCGATGCCGTGGCCGGTGACGAGGTGGGAAGCCCCACTGCCCGCTCCATAACGAGAGGCGCATTCGCTCATCGCCGCCGCGATGGCAGGGTGGTGCGCCAGTCCCAGGTAATCGTTGCTGCTGAAGTCGACGAGCGTTCGCCCGTCGGCCGCGGTGACGAGGCGGTTACCCGGCTCGACGAAGCCATCGACGGTCGTGCGCCGGCGAGCGAGGTGTCGCCGCTCGAGATCGGACAGCATGGCGCCAAGTGGCTGTCGCTTCATGGATCGCCTTCAACCACTCCGCGAGACCGACGCCGCCGCGCATGAGGTGTCTTTGACAGCGGACGCCGGCGTCGTCGTGTGCAGGCCCTCGGCGGCGTCGAATTCCGCCGGCCGTTGCTCCGGCTTCAGGCCGAGGCGTGCGAATAGCTGCCGGTCGCGCTCCACATCGGGATTGCCCGTGGTCAGCAATTTCTCGCCGTAGAAAATCGAATTCGCCCCCGCGAGAAAGCACAGCGCCTGCATCTCGTCGCTCATCGATTGGCGTCCGGCGGACAAGCGCACATGCGAGCGCGGCATCAACAAACGCGCCACGGCGATGGTGCGTACGAAATCGAACGGATCCACAGGGGCGGCCCCCTCCAAAGGGGTGCCCGGCACTTTCACGAGCTGATTGATCGGCACACTCTCGGGATGCTCGGGCAGATTCGCGAGAGTGAGGAGCAGGCTCGCGCGATCGGTCGTCGACTCGCCCATGCCCACGATGCCCCCGCAACACACTTTGAGGCCTGCTGCGCGTACGGCGCCCAGTGTGTCGAGACGATCCTGATACGTTCGCGTGGTGATGATCTCGCCGTAGTACTCCGGCGACGTGTCCAGATTGTGGTTGTAGT
>CAZDTG010000138.1:0-11314 GCA_964508005.1 uncultured Steroidobacteraceae bacterium | reverse complement strand
CCATGGTGACCAGCTCGGTCAACGAGCGGGCCTGCATTTTCAGCATGAGGTGCTCGCGGTGGTGCTCCACCGTGCGCGGGCTGATTTTCAGGCGCCGCGCGATTTCCTTGGTGGGAAGGTCGGAAACCACGAGGGTGAACACTTCGTGTTCCCGTGGCGAGAGATGCACGAACCGATTCTTGACGACCGCCTGTTCGTCGTACAGCCGGCGGTCGTTCGCGTCCTTGTCGAGCGCGAGTCTTACGCTGCGCAGCAGCGCCGCCTCGCTGAAAGGCTTTTCCAGAAAGTCGACCGCTCCGGCCTTGAGCGCTGCCACGGCTTTGCTCGCATCCCCATGGCCGGTGATGAAGATGATGGGCAGGCGAATATGTTGCAGTGCCAGACGGCTTTGCAATTCCAGGCCATCGATATCGGGCATGCGCAGATCGGTGATGAGACAGCCGGGAAGGTCCGGTTGCAGGGATTGCAGAAATTCACTGGAGCTGGCGTAGCCGTTGACCGTGAGTCTCGTGGTGCGCAGGGTACGCACCAGCGCCGAGAGAAACCGCGCGTCATCGTCTACCGCGTGGATGATCGGCTCACTCGGCATAGCGCTCCGCCTGGCTTCTCGGCAGCGTGAATCGCAGAATCGCGCCCCGTCCCGGCTCGCTCTCCGCCCACAGCTTGCCGCCGTGCGCCTCGATGATCGTGCGGCTGATCGACAACCCCATGCCCATGCCGTCGGGTTTTGTCGTGTAGAAAGGAGTGAAGATACGCTGCAACTGGTTGGCGTCCATCCCCGGCCCCGTGTCTTCGACGCTCACGAGGATGTGTTCCTCGGATTGCTGCAGCGCGGTGATCTTGACCCGTCGGCCCCCCCGGTGCTTGTCGCGCAGCGCCTCGATGCTGTTGTGCGCGAGATTCAACAGGACTTGCTCGATCTGGACGCAATCCAGACGCACTGCCGGCAGGCCCGGCGCGATATCGAGCTCCAGGTCGACGTCGTTATCCTTGGCGTCGATCTCGATGAGTTTCGAAACGTCCTGCACCAGAATCGAGAGCTGACAAGCGGTGCGCAGCTCATCCGTGTGGGACAGGAAGCCCCGCAGATGCCGCACCACTTCGCTGGCATAGCAGGCGGCCTCCCTGGCCTGGGCGAGCGCCTCGACCAGCTCATACTCCTTGCTGGCGGCGCCCTCGAGCAGCCGCATGGCGGTTTCGCAGTTGAGTACGACCGTGCCGAGCGGCTGATTCAGCTCGTGCGCGAGACTCGTCGCCAGCTCGCCGGCGGTATTCAGACGTGTGAAGTGTGCGATCTGCGATTGCAGCTGACGCAGCCTGCGCGCGGCCTTCTGTTCGCCCGACACATCGATGAGAATGGACCGGCAACCCGCCACGGCCTCACCGCAGCCGCCCTCGGGCACGCTCTGCAGCCGCAGACTCAAAATCCGGCCTTGACGATTCTTGACGCGCAGTTCCTGGCTCAGGCACTGCCCCGCGGTACGCACGCGATCACGATGCGCGTGGAACAACTCCCGGTCATCGGTCTCCACCCACCGCGCAAAAGGCTGACCGGTGAGCCAGGCCGCATCCCAACCCAGCATCCCAGCGCCCGTACTGTTGATACTGACGATGGTCCCGGACGCATCGAGACGCATGTAACCCGCCGGCGCATGCTCAAACAGGTCAACATAGTCCGGGGGCCAAGCTGCTCCGCGGTGGGAATCCGACCCGCATCCGTGTGCGGTTCCGGGCTCCCATGTTTGGGGTGCCACGCCACTCGTTCCGGCCAAAGCGGCCTTTACAGGCCCGGGCTGCGCAACTGGCATGATTTATGCCTGTCGTTCTTGGCTGACCAGACAGGTCCGCGCAATTGGGCGCCGTTTCGCACAGGCTGTCAACCCAGCTGCCAGTGACACGTCCACCACGACTTGAGCGCGGCTGCACAGAAGTCGTACCAACTTGGATCCCGGGCTCTGGAGCAATCATCAGCCCTCCAGCACTTTGATCCCTGGCTCACCAGGGCTCAGAACCGGCGCGCCGGGCCCTCCGGCACCAGTTGGCGGCACGTTGCGCCTGGCGCGCGGCCCTCCGGTTGCACTCGCCATCCACCATCATCGAGCCCTTCATCAACATGTGCCAAGCTTAGGCGAACGCGTCGGCGTTCTCGTCTAGCATACCCGGCAATCGGCGAGGGATGATTCATGCGGGTGCACTGGCCGCGACGCTTCCTCGGTCTGCCTCTGCACCCCATGCTGGTGCACTTTCCGCTCGTGTTGTGGCTCGTCACACCGGTGTCGGATCTGCTCGCTCTCTTGCGCGGGCCGCAGCCATGGTGGGGTTTGGGCCTGGTAGTAACCGCCGCGGGTGTGTTGATTGGCGCGCTCGCTGTGATGACCGGCCTCTTGGATTACATCGAGCTGTCCGAGACCGGCAGTAACGACGTGCGGCTCGCCGCCCGGCACGGAGTACGCACGTCAATAGTCTGGTGCGCAATGACTCTCAAGTTGTTGGTGGCCAGCTTTTCCGCAGCCAGCCGCGCCACGCTGTGGGGCACCCTCGTAGTCGACCTGCTGGCCTCCGCCCTGCTCCTGCAAGGCGCACTGTTCGGGACCCGTATCGTTTACGGTGGGCTCGAGAGATCGATCCGCAGTCGCGGCGAGCGCCCGTCGGCCGACTGAATTCTTCGTGTATCTACTCCATTCCGCCCCAGCGCCGCCAGTTGGTCGCCCCCATTGGGCCGGCACGCGGATCGAAGGCCACACTTCGTCGTGAGACGACGAGTCCCTGCAGCGAACTTGCGCACCGTCACAACCAGTGCGCAAGTCCGCGTCACTATCTCACTCGCCCTCCGTACTCTTATTCCAGCCTGGTCGAACCAGGGGCCAACCGACGGGACTTCGTGGGACGCGCAGCCTGCAGTGAAACGGCCTCGCCGTTCGCGCTCGGTGCCGTCACCAGCACGGCCCGCACGCTCGCCACGATCTGGTGGTCCGCCTTCCGGGCAGCAATGTCCGCCACGATTGCCGCAAACACCTTCCCGGCCAGCTCGGCGACCCAGGGAGCGACGTGAGCGAGTTGTGCGGGGTGGGTCATTGCGCCGAACGGGTCGTCCGTCGTGATCGGCGCGACATTCTGGATCGCGCTTTGGAACTTCGGCCAGGCATTGGAGGCCGAGTCGGAGGCGAGGTTGGCGTACAGCTGCGCCAAGGTTCCAGAGTCGGTGAGCGCCGCCAGCCCTTGTGCAACGTCGTTCAGGCTGTGGCCCTGGCTCATGAGCCAGGAGATGAAAGCCATCCCGCAACCCGTGCTGTCGGCATTCCGATCCGTTGGATCGGTCTGGTCGACATAGTTCGGCATCCCGTCCTGGTACCACGTGGGCGCAGTGGCGAAGTCCGAAAGAGCGTTGTTGCTGACCATCGCGGCACACCAGCGGGACAGCGCTTCTCCGGTGCTGACGCCGCAGAGGTTGCCACCCATCGAGCACTCGCTGAGCTCGGCCTCGAACAGGGCCGAGACCCGGGCAGAGGTGCCGAATGACGCGTCGACCTCGATTGCGGAGCCAGTCGTATAGTCGCAGCCCATGTGGTCCGCACCGCCGGTCCCGTCGGTTGCCCCGCCGAGAGCAAAGACGATGACGTCGACATGCCCTCCTGTCGTGCCGAACATCGTGTCGTTGGCGGTTACGATCCGTTCAGCGTCATTGAGGAGGTCCTGGGCATTCTGGAGTGCTGGAGAGCCGAGCGTGGGATCGACATACACCGTCACCCGACCGCTGGGAGAGGTACCTACGAACTGGGAAGTTCCCGTATAGCTCGGCCACTGAGGAGCGGATGGTGTATCCCGCTTGCTCACGACAGTCGGTCTCTCGGGCTTCTTGAGTCGATGGTGTGCCATTTGCAGTATTCCCTTGAATGTTTGTGGTGCGCGAATCAGTCGCGCGCGGGCACCGGACCACGCACCTGAATCCGACGCGCGCGCCCGGCCGGGTGGCCCAGTCCACGGGCCAGTCCCATGGACCATAGTGCACTGTCGCGACTTCGCTATCTATCTCAGCACCGCCCGATCACCGATGGATCGCCGGAGCGGCAGCAGAAACCAGGCAGCGCAACGCGCGATGAACGCCGTGAGCTTGATCTGCGCAACCAACGCGGCGCAGCTCAAGGAGGCGATGTCAGAAGTTCCCCCCCTGGACAGCTGGACCCAAAGCTTCATAGCGCGCACGCGCGGCCGAAACCCTGCGGCTCTTCCAGGGTTGCGAGGTCCGCAGGCGGCCTATCTCTTTGGCTGCGGTGCGCTCCTGGCCGTGCAGGTTCCAAGACAAGCCTCTTGGCGCCTCCTCACCGTGGCACACGCTTGCCCATGGATTGATGGCACTTCCCGGCCATCGATCCAGGCCAGCCCTGACCCAGCCGTGCCGGGACGGGGCGCCCCGTGAGCGCTCGTCGCGCAGAGATTCCCACCAGGGACGCACAAAATTCCTCCATTTCGAGACGCCGTCAACATCAAACACCTCGGAAAAGTGAGCAAATCGGGCCACTGGTCGGACGGCCCGCGCGACGGGCGACCGGCGATCGTGAAGTGCGTCATGAATTTGGGAGCTTGCCTGATCACCGATCCTTTCTTGAAATAGAGGAGTCAGACCGTGTTCAGTGGATTCCGGTTTCAAGTTGTGTTGCCCGTGGCAACCGTGGCGCTGCTGCTCGTGAGCCTGGGCGCGATCGGCTTCTCATTCTGGACCACGCACCATGAAGAGGCGTTGGTGCGCCAGCAGGTGGCGGACAATGTGACGGCAATCCAGGGAGTGTTCGTCACGACGGCAGCGCTCATGGAAGACCGCACGCGCTCCGGGATGGCCCTGCTCGAGGATCAGATCAGCGCCCGTGGTGGGGCCGAGAAGGGCCCGCCGGTGAGGGTCGGCGACCAGACAGTCAACGACATCGTGGTCGGCGGCAGAGGTCAGGCGGGCAACTTCGACATCGTCGATTACGTTACCCGCATGAACAAAGGCACGGCAACGATCTTCTCCAAGGACGGTGACCGTTTCGTCCGCATCGCCACCAACGTGATGAAGGACAACGGTAAACGTGCCGTCGGCACGGAGCTGAACAACAAGACCAAGGCCTATGCGGCTTTGAGCCAGGGCGTGCCGTTCTACGGTGTGGTCGATATTCTCGGCAATCCCTACCTGACGGGTTACGAGCCCCTTTACGCCAGGAACGGCGACTACATTGGCATCACCTACGTCGGCTACAAGGCCGAGTTGCCGGTGCTCAGCCAGGCCTTGGAGCGCGCGCATGTCCTGCAGAGCGGATTCGTCGCCGTCATCGATGACAAAACGGTGCGCTATCTCCCGTCCTGGACGACGAAGGAGGATGTGCAGCAGCATATCGATAACAAGGACGGCTCCTGGGTGGTGAACCGCGCGCCGCTGCCGGAATGGGGTCTGACCGTCGTCTCTGCATACCCTGTGGATGAGCTGCACATGGTGAGCCGCTCGGTTGGCTACGGCGTGGGCCTCATCGGGATTCTCATTGGGGCGGCCATCTCGCTGACGCTCTTCTTCCTGCTGGACCGGCAGGTGCTGCAGTTGCTAGGGGGCGAGCCGCGCATCGCGGCCGAATACATGAAGAAGATCGCTGAAGGCGACCTGGCCATCGACATCGGCGTGGTCGGCAAGCGCGAGGAGAGTCTGATGTCCTCCCTGAAGCTGATGCAACTCAAGCTCAAGAACCTGGTGTCAGCGGTCAGCGGCGGCGCGGCCGAGGTCAACGAGCAGTCGCGCAAGTTCGAGAGCGCTTACACCGCCTTCCAGCACGGCCGCGACGAGGCGTCTTCGCAGGAGCTGTTGCGCCAGACCAAAGGCATCAGCCGCACGCTCTCGCTGCTCGAGAAATCCATCGGGCGCTTCAAGCTTTCGCACTAGGGCGGCAGCTGCGGGCGGGTGAGCCTTACGAACGAGCTCTACCGGCGGATTATTTGTTTCAACAGTCCGCTAACCGCTGGTGTCGTTGATTTCGCGTACGCAGTCGATGAGTTTCGGCAGGGACTCGGGCTGCCGCTCCCGCACGTCGGCGCCGATCAGCCTCAGTGTCTTCTGCAGGGCGGCCACGTCCGCGCAGCGATCGATGGCGTCCACGAGCTGTTGGCCGCGCGCGCCTAACTGGTCCAAACAAAACTCCGATAGCGCAAAGCGCGCCTGGGCGGGCGAGACGCCCGCCTCGAGTCGCAGCGGGTCCGTCTCTGCGCCCCGCGGGGGTTGAGGCCGCGCCGCGCCGCGTGGCGGCACCGCAGGTACTGGCACAGCTGGCGTGTTGGTGTTGCTCACGGGTTGAGCCAAAGGCTTTCGCCCCTGCTGAGCCGGCCTCGTGCCCGGCGGAGCGGCCGTTGCGGTCGGCGCGGCCGTGGCTGTCGGTGCCGTTGCTGTCGGCGCCGTTGCCGTCGCCGCAGAGGTCTCCCGGTCGGTTTCATTGGCCTCGCGCACACAGGCGGCGAGCGCCGGCAAGCGATCAGGACAGCGCCTGCCGACTTCGGCGCGGATGGCATCCACCGCTTCCTGCAGGCGATTGGCATCCACGCACAGCTCGATTACGTCGGCGAAGTACTGCCCTTCAGCCCCGAAATTGTTCAGACAGAAGTTCGCGAGCGCAAAGCGCGTCTGGCTCAACGAAACGCCGGCTTTCAGGCGCAGGTCGTCGGAATAGCGGTCGCTGGCATCAGCCACGATTCGGCACCACCGGTATCTTGCGATGGTCGCCACGGTCGGCTTGCAGCCTCCGCGGCGACCGAGCGGTTACCTCTGCGTGTACTTCCCGGTACCTCCCCCCTCCAAGCATTGCGAAGGCTCGAGACTTTATCGAGCGAGCCCTCCAAGCATTGCTGGATCGTAGGCGTCCGGAGGCGCACTGGGTAGTGTCGTTTCGCCCCCGGCACCGGATCCATGGCTCCCTGAGCCGACCGCGTCTCCGTCCGGCTCATCGATACCCCACGTTGCGCCCGCAAAATTCCCAGTGTGTGCAATGGGTTGCATCACACTCAACGCCGGGGCCGCCGCGCGCCCCGTGAGGTGGGCCGCCGCTAAACACGCGGCGCCGGCACCGCCCCCAACGCGCGCTCGAGGCTGAGCCCCATCGCAAGCAGCCCCCGATCCGTCCCCGCCGGAGCATCGAACTCGATTCCCACCGGCAGCCCCGCGTTGGTCATCCCGGCAGGCAGCACCAACCCCGGCAGCCCCGCCGTGCTTCCAGGGGCGATGTTGCGCCCCACGACTTCCACGAACGGAATCTTTCGCCCGCCAATGTCGATCGTGTCGTCTTGTCCGATGGGCGTCGCAGGCGCCATGGTCGCAGGGAACACGACGGCAGCCACGCCCGTGCGGCTGAAGAAGTCCTTATACAAACGCCGCATCGCCGGTAAATAAGTGTCCCGCGCCGCGGCATAAACGGCTTCAGACACGAAATTCTTCCCTCCAGGCAGGACGTCTGAGCGGAAGAGGGTCTGGATGTCGGGACTCGCCTGTCGCACGACCTCCTCGAAAGTCAGGTTGGCGCCGTATTCATGCAGATAGCGCGCCAGTGCCGTGCGCACATCGTGATTCTGGACCTGGTCGGTCGTGCGCTCGACCAGGTCTCTGAGCCCGGGAATCTGCGTTTCCACGATCTGCGCACCCGCCGCCCTCAGGCGCCGTAGAGCCAGATCGATCACGTGCCGAACGCCCTCGTCGAGATCCCCAAACCAGTAGTCTTTGACGATTCCGAACCGAAGCCCCTTCAGAGGAGTCGCCTGCAAAGGCTGCCAGTCGTTGGCAGCCACCGAATCGAACAACGCAAGATCGGCCACCGACCTTGCATGCGGTCCCACCTGATCGAAGAGCGGCGAGATTGGCACGCAGCCCTTGGTCGAGTACCGCCCCGTGCTCGGCCTGAACCCGCTGATCCCGCACATAGCCGCCGGAACGCGAATGGAGCCCTCCGTGTCTTCGGCAACCCCGAGCGGCGCCATCCGTGCGGCCACCGCAACAGCCGTACCGCCGCTGCTGCCGCCCGGTATGCGCGCGGGGTCGTAAGGATTGTGTACCGCGCCGAACGCCAGGTTGTTGCTGGTCCAGCCGTACGAAAGCTCGTGGAGGTTGGTCTTGCCCAGCACGATCGCCCCCGCACCACGCAATGACTTCACGATCGGCGCATCGTCAGGCGGCCGGAAATGCCGCAGGGCGGGCGTTCCCGCCGTGGTCGGGTAATCGGCTGTGTTGACACTGTCCTTCACCGGAATGGGAAGCCCGAACAAGGGCCCCAGCTTGCCGCCATCGCGGCGATGTTGGTCACGCGCACGCGCCGCTTCCAGAACCCGCGAAGGCTCCAGAGCAATGAACGCATTGAGCGCGCGCAGCGCCGCGCAACGCTTGAGCAGCACGCCCGCATACCGCTCCGCGGTGATCTCCCCGCGAGACATACGAGCGACTGCCTCGACAGCGCTGAGCTCCAGGAGTTGAGCCGACTCGCTGTCCGACGTGAGTTGCATGGCCACACCATGGACCTTCGGCGCTATGCTCAGCGCCGTAGCGGCGGCCGCAGCTGTCTCGATGAACATGCGGCGCGAGAAGTAGATCGATTCAGACATAGGAGCCTACCGCTTATTGTTTGTCTTCCAAGCCAGAGGCCGAAGCTTACCAGCCTTTGTCGCGTTCGAGCGCAACGAGAAGGATCAGCTCGCGCGCCACACGCAACAGCCGTGGTGATCAGCTGATCGATCATGCTTTGCGCTCCTCAATTGCGGTAGCCGCCCCGCCGCGCGGGAATGACCACGAACCGGATGACGAGCCAGTAGACGAGAGCAGCGGCGAGGGCGGTCGGTAAAGAGGCCGTCAGGTACTGATAGGGCCAGCAGGAAGCGTAAGTGAGCGGGTTCAGCAGATAGGTATACACACCGAACCCCACCAGCATTGCCGTGACGGCGGCCGGATTGATGCCGCCCCAGAAACGGTAATGGGGCCCCATGTAAATGGCACGGATATCGATGCGACCCCTGCGCAAAACGTAGTAGTCGACGATCTGAATGCCGCAGAGCGGTGCCATCGTGATGCCGATGAAGGCGATGAACGTGCTGAAATGAGCGAAGAACAGCTCAGGGATCAGCATCCCGACCAGCGCCACCGGCAGCAGTGTCAGGAGCAGCAGGATCGGCCACGGAACCCGGTCGAGCCCCGGGTAGTATCTCAGACCGATGGCGGAGGCGTACGTGCCGGCAACCGTCGTACCCAGATTGGCGGCCGTCACGAACAGCAGCGCGATGATCCCGTAAGCCGGCCCGCCCACCGTGCGCAGCCACTGCGCCGGATCCGACGTCTTCAGGACCAGAAATCCCGCGATCCCGATGAGCCCAAGGAGCGGAACGGGAGCACCCATCCCAAGCATGATCGGCAGGGCGACGGTGCGCCCGTGCGGCGCCATGCGAACCATGGAGCCGATGTAGGGCCACCAGCTCAACAGCGAGGAAATGCCGATCTCCACACCAGTCACGTAATTCCACAGCCGCTCGGGCGCGGCAGAAGGCGGAACGGCTCGCGAGAGCTCGCTCCAGCGATGCGACATGAGGATGTACAGCATCCACAGGCCGATGAAGACGTGCGCGACCACGATCCTGGCGACGCGATCGACGCCCCCGGAGCCCTTCAAGAGGAACACAAACACCAGGACGCACGCCAGCAGGACCGTCGCCGACACCAGATGCGTTTGTGCTGCCGCCGACGTGACATGCAGCGCGATCAAAAGTTGTGTCATCGACTTCGAAAAGAAGATCAACAACTGCGAGTTCCAACCGACAATGGACAGGTACTGGATGGCGCTGGGAATGATCCAGCCGCGCGTCCCGAACTGCGGTACCGATGAGGCGATCGAATCGACGCCGAACCGGACGCTCGTCGGCACGGTTGCGAGCGTCACCATCAGCATGCCGATCATGCTTCCGGCCGTGAGCGTTGCGAAGGCCGCCTTGAACCCCAGATAATTGGCGACGGACTCGCCGATGATGTAACACCACGTAGCCGCCGCCGCTGCCGCCAAGGCCACACCGAGCTGCCAAGGTCCCCAGGTGCGCTCACCTCGCAGCAGCGGCCATGCACTTTTGTCTGCAGCGATGCGGCTCGTCTTCTCACCTGCGCGTCGGGTCTCCTGGGTTCCGGTCGCGATCGTCACGATACCCAGCCCCACACCAGCAGCGCCAACGGCACCACGACGCCGAGCAGGATCAGCCAGGCCCAACTGACCCCATCGAAGTCCGCCCCCTGGCGCGCCGGGTCCTCCAGAGCGGTAATGCGCTCCTCGAGCTCGGGAGGCAGGTCTTCAGCCATGGGCTTTGCCGGCGGACTGACTCGATTGGAACGCTTCCCAGTCACGATACGGGAACCACCAGAAGTCATGGGGCGCAGCCTGCCCATCGATCATCGCGAGCTTCGTATGCCGGAAGCTGTCGAGACCTTCGGCACCGAGTTGCCGTCCCATGCCGGACTGCTTGCGTCCGCCGAACGGCCCGGCATCGTTGTCCAGCAGCGGCGCATTGACCCAGACCATACCCGCTTCGATCTCGCGCACCGCCCGCATGCTCTCCGCCAGGTCGAGCGTATAGACCGTGGAGCCCAGCGCATACCGCGAACGGTTCGCAAGCTCGATGGCCTCGTCGAAGTTGCTGACTTTCACGATCGGCAGCACCGGACCGAACGTCTCGTCGTTCACGATCTCGTGGTCGTGCCGCACCTCGGTCATGACTGTCGCATCGACGAAGAACCCTTTGCCGAGCCCGGCAGGTCGTCCGCCTCCGATGCGCACCTTGCCTCCCTGGACGCGGGCTCGCGAGATGATGCGCTCGTAGCGCTCGCGTTGCGCCTGTGATGCCATGGGACCCATGTCGACCTTCTCCAGACCATTGCCAATGCGAATGCGGGATGTTTCCTCGATCACTCTGGCAACGAACTCGTCGTGTATGGCTTCGTGCACGTAGAAGCGCTCGGCGGCGGCACAGACCTGGCCGCAATTCAGAAAGGCGCCAAAGACCGCGCCCCGAGCAGCAACGTGCAGCGGTGCCGATGGCATGACGATGAAAGGATCGTTGCCCGAAGTCTCGAGCAGCACGCGCTTGTATTGGCGGGCACACGCCTCCGCGACTCGGCGGCCGGTGTCGATGCCGCCGGTGAAGGCCACCATGTGTGTGTCGCGATGCTCCACCAGCCGTGCACCGACGCGCCCGTGTCCCGTGACGACCTGTATCAAACCCGGCGGCAGCCGGCGGAACGATTCCATCAACTTCAACGTCGTGAGCGAAGTCAGCTCCGAGGGTTTGA
>CAZDTG010000137.1:0-11410 GCA_964508005.1 uncultured Steroidobacteraceae bacterium | reverse complement strand
TCATGGCCCCGCGAATGCGGATTCCCGCATACGTCTCGAAGCTCGCCCCGCGGTTGGCCGCGTAATGGGACGCCGCTTCCAGCAACCCGAGCATCCCCGCCTGGATCAGGTCATCGACCTCCACCGAAGGCGGCAGGCGTCCCGCCAGGTGATACGCGATGCGCTTCACCAGCTCGGCGTGCCGCATGATCAGCTCGTCCGCAGCGCGCGCCGCCCGGTTTGCGCCGTATGCGCTGGCTGCGCTCATGTCACGCTTTCCAACCGGGGCGCGGCCCTTCGCACCAGCCTCTCCACGAAGAACTCGATATTCCCGCGTGGACCGGGAGGCACTGGCCATGTATCGGCCCGCGCCGCCAATTTCTTGAATGCCCGGGATGCCGGACTGGATGGATACGCCTCACACACCGGCCGTTGCTCCCTGACGGAGCGTCGCAAATACTCGTCCTCGGGAATTTCCCCCGCGAATTCAAGCACTACATCGAGGAAGCGTGCTGTGACGCGCTCGAAGCGCCGGAAAAGCTCGGCGCCGGCGCCCGGTATGCGCATCTGGTTGGCCAACACGCGAAAGCGCTGCACGCCGTGATTGCGACTCAGCACCTTGACGAGCGCGTAGGCGTCAGTTAGCGACGCCGGCTCATCGCAGATCACCACGACCACGTGTTGGCACGCTTGTGAGAACTGCAGCACACTGTGGGCGATGCCCGCGGCCGTGTCGACGATCAACACGTCGACCCGCGCGGCGAGGGTACTGAACGCCTGCACGAGCCCGAGATGCTCGGCCACGCCCATATTCACCATATCCGCGGCTCCGGAAGCGGCCGGGATGACCGTAAAGCCCTGGGGGGAGGTTACGAGAATTTCATCCAACGTCCGCTCGCCGGAGATCACGTGGGCGAGGGTGTAGCGGGGCGACAGGCCGAGAAACACGTCGGCATTGGCGAGCCCCAGGTCCCCGTCGAGCAGCACCACACGCTTGCCGCTCCCCGCGAGCGCCGTGGCGAGGTTGACCGAGACGCTGGTCTTGCCGACGCCGCCTTTGCCGCCGGTCACGGCGATGACCTGCACGGGCTGCGCCAGTCCGCTCAGGCTTGCGTTGTTGATGAGATTGAGGTCAGGTGCTGGCATGGGCGGTCTTTCCAAATCGTCGGCGCAGAAGATCTTCGTCGGCCGCCGCGCCGCTCGCCTTGGCGAGCCGCACGGCCGTCGACACCAGTTCGAGCGCGCGCGCGGGGCGCAGATCCTCCGGCACGCGTTGTCCTTCGCTTACATACGAAACCGGCAGGCGCGCGCGGATCAGCGCCGACAGGGCGCCGCCGAGGCTGGCGGCCTCGTCCAGCTTGGTGAGCACGCAGCAGGAGGGGTTGGCCGGCGCGAAGCGCTTCACCGTCTCCTCGATGGCGCCGGCCTGGGTGCTGCCGGCGAGCACCAGCGCGGTCTCCATCTGCGAGGCGCAGTTGGACAACACTCCGAGACGGCTCGCGAGCTGCGCATCGCGCAGGCTCGAGCCCGGGGTGTCGATGAGTATGAGTCTATGCCGGTCCCCGAGGCGTGACAGCAATGTCGGCAGGCTCTCGAAATTCTCGGGCGTGTAAACGGGCACGCCCAGAAGTTGTCCGAGCGATTGAATCTGGTCTTGGGCCCCGATGCGCACGGTGTCCGAGCCTACTAGCGCGAGGTCGCGGGGACCGTGACGCAGAACCCAGCGCACTGCGAGTTTCGCGAGGGTCGTCGTCTTGCCGACACCCGTGGCGCCGATGAAGGCCACCCGGCCGCCGTTTTCGAGCCAGCGGTCGCCGGTAACGAGGAGGTACTGTGAGAGTCCGGCGATGGCGAAGCGGCGGGCGAAGCCGAGCTCGACCTTCTCGGGGAGCTGCTTGAGGATGTAGTCCGACAGCTCCTGGGAGATGCCGATCTCCGTCAGCTCCCGAAGGATTTCCACGTGCACCGGCGCACGGCGCGTCAGGTCATTCCACGCGAGCTGTGCGAGCTGGGTTTCCAGCATGCGGCGCAGGGTCTTCAGCTCGCTGCCCATGGCGTCGCCGCCGCCTCCCTGGGCCGGAGCGGGCGCGAGCTCGGCAATCGCTGCGGCGGCGAGATCCTGTTTCGCCGCCGGGGCGATGTTGAGGGTTGGCTCGCATCGCGCTGGCGATGCGAGCATGTGTGCGAAGGGCAGTGCGCCCGCAGTCGGAGGTGCGGCCGCACGCGTGAGAGTCGGCGAAACCGCGGAGCCCGCCGAAGCTGGGGCGCGCGGAGCTGCGACCGAGGGGGCCGCTCCCGCCGGCAGCGGCGCGGCGGTCAGGCTTTCCGCGGGCGCGTTGGCGGCGGCCTGCAAGCTCGTGGCGTCGAAGTCGACGGCGGCCGTGACTTCCACTCCGCCCGGAATGCGTCGCGAGGACAGGATGACGGCATCCTCCCCGAGCTGCTCGCGTATCGAGCGTAACGCCTGACGCATGTCAGGTGCGGTGTGTCGGACGATCTTCATGTCCAGGCCTCATTACAATTACCTACCGACCGCCGAAACCAGGCGGACCTTGCGGTTATCGGGAATCTCGCTCCAGGCGAGCACGTGCAGGTTCGGCACGCTCGAGCGCGTGAATCTCGCGAGTGTGTGGCGCAGTGCCGGCGGGACGAGCAGGACGGCAGGCTCGCCGGCAGTCTCCTGGCGTCGCGCCGCCTCCGCGAGACGTTGCTGCAGGCGTTCCGCGAGTCCCGGCTCGAGTCCCGGGTTGGCGGCATTGCCCGCAAGCGAGCCCTGCAGCAGCTTCTCGAGATCGGGCTCGAGCGTGATCACCGGCAATTCGGCATTGACGCCGGCGATGTCCTGCACGATCTGCCGGCCCAGCGCCACGCGCACATGGCCTTGAAGCAGCGTTGCGTCCTGCGACTTCGGCGCAAGCTCCGCGAGCGTCTCGACGATCGTGCGCATGTTGCGGACCGGCACACGCTCCGCCAGCAATCCCTGCATGACGCGCACGAGGGTCGATAACGGCAACACGCGCGGCACCAGGTCCTCGACGAGCTTCGGAGCCGTCTTGGCGAGGGTGTTGAGGAGCTGTTGGACTTCCTCGTGGCCGAGAATCTCGTGCGCATGCGCCTGCACGATGAAGCTCAGGTGGGTGGCGATGACGGTGCTGGGATCGACGACCGTGTAGCCGAGCGTCTGCGCGTGATCGCGCGCCGCCTGCTCGATCCACACCGCGTCCATGCCGAACGCCGGATCTTTCGTGGCAATGCCCTGGATGGGGCCGAACACCCGTCCCGGGTTGATCGCGAGCTCGCGGTCCGGGTAGATGATGCTCTCACCGACCGGTACGCCGCCCAGGTTGATGCGGTAGACGTTCGGCGCGAGGTCGAGGTTGTCGCGGATGTGGACCGGCGGCACGAGGAAGCCGAGGTCCTGCGAAAGCTTGCGGCGCACGCCGCGCACACGCGCGAGCAGATCTCCGCTCTGGCGCTTGTCGACCAGCGGCACGAGGCGGTAACCCACTTCCAGGCCGATGAGATCGACCGGCTTGACATCGTCCCACGACAGCTCGCGCGACTCGTTGTTGGCGGGCACGGCTTTCAGGGGCGCGGCGGCTTCCGGCGGCGGCAGCGCACGGCGCCTGGCGACGGCGTAGGCAGTGGCGCCGCACAGGAGCGCCATCAACAGGAAGGCGAGGTTCGGCATGCCGGGCACCAGACCGATGACGCCCAACAGGCCCGCGGCAACGCCCAGGGCCTTGGGATGCCCGAACAGCTGTTTGGTGAGCTCACCGCTCATGTCCTGGGCGCGGGACATTCGCGTCACGATGAGGGCGACCGCCGTCGACAACAGCAGCGCCGGGATCTGCGTGACCAGGCCATCGCCGATGGTCAGCAGTGTGTAGGTTTTGCCGGCTTCCGCGATCGGCAGAGCGTGTCCGATCGTGCCGATGGCCAGTCCGCCGATGATGTTGATGAACAGAATGAGGATGCCCGCGACCGCGTCGCCGCGGACGAACTTGCTGGCACCGTCCATGGAGCCGTAGAAGTCGGCTTCCGCGCGGACGTCGGCCCGGCGCGCGCGCGCCTCGTCCTGGGTGATGAGGCCGGCGTTGAGGTCGGCGTCGATGGCCATCTGCTTGCCCGGCATGGAGTCCAGGGTGAACCGGGCGCTGACTTCCGAGATACGTCCCGAGCCCTTCGTGACGACCACGAAGTTGATGATGGTCAGGATGACGAACACGACGACGCCGACCGCGAAGTTGCCGCCGATCACGAATTCGCCGAACGACTGGATCACGCGGCCGGCCGCTCCCGGACCGGTGTGTCCGTTCAGGAGCACCACACGGGTGGAGGCGACGTTCAGCGCGAGCCGCAGCAGCGTGGCGACGAGGAGCACGGTCGGAAACACGCCGAACTCGACCGGCCGCGACACGTAGAACACGGCCATTATGATGACGATCGAGAGGGCGATGTTGAACGTGAACAGGATATCGAGCGCGATTGGCGGCAACGGCAGCACGATCATCGCAAGGACCGCGAGCACGCCCGCGGGCACGCCGGCGCCGGTGCGGACGAGGTCGCGCATCGTGGGCATCATGTTGGTGGAAGCGGTTGCCATGGATTGCCTCAATGCCTGGGTCCGTCGGAATCGAGCCCGGGATCGATGGCCGGGGGCTGCGGCATGACTGCGCCATAGCGGCGCGCGCTCTTCACCTGGTAGATGTAAGTGAGAACCTGCGCGACGGCGACGTAGAGGTTGCTCGGGATCTCACCGCCGATCTCGACGTGGCGGTGCAGAGCGCGGGCAAGCGGAGGGGCTTCGAAGATCGGCACGTTGTGCTCGGCGGCGATCTCACGGATGCGGGCCGCGATGAGGTCCGCACCCTTGGCGACCACGATCGGAGCACGCATGCGCTTCTCGTCATAGCGCAGAGCAACGGCGAAGTGGGTCGGGTTGGTGACGATCACATCGGCCTTGGGGACCTCGTGCATCATGCGGCGGCGCGCGAGCTCCTGCTGCGCCTTGCGGATGCGGCCTTTCATTTCGGGCGAGCCGTCGTGTTCCTTCATCTCCTCCTTGATTTCCTGGCGGCTCATCTTGAGCTTCTGATTGTGCTGCCACAGCTGCCAGGGCACATCGACCGCCGCTATGAGTCCCATCGTCCCGGCGAGCACCAGAAAGGCGTGTCCGGCGAGGTGCGCGGCATGTTCGAGGGCCGCGTCGACGGGCTCGGCGCCGAGGCCCATGAGCTCGCCCGAGTTCTTCCACAGCAGGCAGGCGGCGACCAGCGCGATGAACAGGAACTTGGCGAAGGCCTTGGCCAGCTCGACGGCGCCGCGGGCGGAGAACATGCGCTGCAGGCCGGAGGCGGGATTGAGCCTGTTGAAATCGGGAGCCAGCGCCGCAAAGCTCAGATTCCAGCCGCCAATCGCGAGAGGCGCGGTGAGCGCCGCCACGAAGGTGAGGCCGAGGATCGGTGCGCACGCGAGGAAGGCGTGCAGCAACTCGTTCGCGAGCGTCGCGACCGCGCGGCTCTCGTCCACCGACTCCGCGCGCGTCAGGCTCAGGCCCGAGCGCATGAGCTCGTGCAGCTGCCTGCCGAGGCGGCCACCCAGAAAATACAGGCCGCCGCCCGCGAGCAGCATGACGGATGCGGCGTTGAGCTCGGAGGAACGCGGTACCTGGCCTTGCTTGCGGGCTTCCTCCAGCCGCTTGCTCGTCGGTTGTTCGGTCCGTTCCTGGCCATTCTCGCCTGTTTCCGCCATGTCAGCCCCCCGCTCCGCACAGGCTGCGGACCAACACGAGAGCCTCCTGCAACAGCTGCACGAAGCCCGACTGCACGCTCGGCAGGCCGAGCAGCATGATCCCCAGGCCGAAGACGAGCGACACGGGAAGTCCGACGGCGAACAGGTTGAGCGTGGGCGCGGCGCGGCTCATGACACCGAACGCGATATTGACGATGAGGAGCGCGGTGACGCCCGGCAGCGCGACGCTCAACGCGCCCGCGAACAGCGTCGAGCCCCAGCGCACGACCGTCCACAGTCCCTCCGGCCCGAGGCCGCTCGTGCCGACCGGCAGGGTGCGGAAGCCCTCGACCAGGATCTCGATGAGCCGCAGATGGCCGTTCAGGGCGAGAAAGGTCATCGTGACCAGGAGCGTGTAGAGCTGTCCCAATACCGGCGTTTGCGCGCCGTGGATGGGATCGAGATTGAACGCGAACGACAGGCCCATGCTGTTGGCGAGCAGCTGTCCGCCCAGCGTTACGGCGTCGAACACGACCTGCATGCAGAAACCCAGGGCGATGCCAATGAGTACCTGCTGGCCGGTGATGATGAGCCCGGCGGCCGAGAACGGCGCGACCGCCGCGGGCGAGGGCACCAGCGGCGCGATGATCGCCGCGACGGCGCCCGCGAGCACGACCCGCACCCGCGCGGGCACGAACCGTGCGCCGAACGCGGGAGCCACCATGAAGCAGGAGCCCACGCGCACGAATGGCCAGAAGAGCTGGCCGAGCCAGATTTCGAGCTGTCCTGTGGTGAGGAGCATGTGAGTGGGTCGGTCGTCAGTTGATGAGCGTCGGAATGCTCTCGAACAGCTCGCGCGTGTAGCCGACGAGGACCTTCAGCATCCACGGACCTGCGACGACGAGAGTCACGGAGATCGCGATCAGCTTCGGGATGAACGACAGCGTCTGCTCGTTGATCGAGGTTGCCGCCTGAAAGGCGCCGATCACGAGCCCGGTGACGAGCGCCACGAGCAGCAGGGGCGCCGCGATCAACAAGGTGATCTCCAGGGCGCGGCTGCCGACGGTCATGATGGTTTCGGGATTCACGTACGCCTCGAGGTCAGGAGTAGAAGCTCGAGGCGAGCGTGCCCATGACCAGCGACCAGCCGTCGACGAGCACGAACAGCATCAGCTTGAACGGCAGGGAGATGAGCACGGGGGAGAGCATCATCATGCCCATGGACATGAGCACGCTCGCGACCACGAGATCGATGATCACGAACGGGATGAAGATGAGAAAGCCGATCAGGAAGGCCGTTTTCAGCTCGCTCGTCACGAAGGAGGGTACGAGGATGATGAGCGGCACGTCCTGCGGCGTGGCGTAGCCCTTGCCGCCGGAGATGCGCACGAAGGTGGCGATGTCACTCTCGCGGGTCTGGTCGAGCATGAACTTCTTCAGCGGCACCAGCGCCCGCTCGAGAGCGACCGATGCCTCCATGGTGCCGGCGGAGTAGGGCTTATAGGCGTCCTCGTTGATGCGCTCGACCACCGGGGACATGACGAACAGAGTCAGGAACAGCGCCAGCCCGAGCAACACCTGGTTGGGCGGGGTGTTGCCGGCGCCGATGGCCTGGCGGAGGATGCCCAGCACGATCACGATGCGGGTGAAGGCGGTCATCATGAGAAGAATCGCCGGCAGCAGTGTCACCGCCGTCATCAGCAGCAGGACCTGCAGGGTCAGCGAGTAGGTCTGGGCGCCGCCGGCCGCCGTCTGCACCATCAGAGCGGGCAGGCCTGGCTCGGCGCTGGCGGCCAGCGGGAGCAAGGCAACCGGCAGGAGCGCGGCACAGGCGCGCAATGTTGGTCGCAACGTGCGCCTCACTTTCCGAGACTCCGCATGAGGATCGCACGGAATGAATTGCCGGCGTCGCCGGGGGACGCCGCGGGCGGCTTGGCGAGCTCGAGAGGCTCGGCGAGCACGTGCAGCGTGTTGACCCGCCCTGGAGCGACGCCCAGCAGGATTTGCGTCCCGCCGACTTTCAACAGGACCGCGCGCTCCTTCTGCCCGAGCGGCACATCGGCGAGCACGTCGATGGCGCCGCCGACGCGGTTGCCCCCGATTCGCATCCGCCGCACGACCCAGGCGACCACGAAGATCGCGGCGAGCACGATGACGAGGGCAAAGGCGACCTCGCCGAGTCCGCCTATGCCGACCGGATGAGGCGCGCCTGTGGTTTGGGGAGCGGCAAACATGCTGCGGGCGGCTCGTTTATTTGAGCTTGCGGATGCGCTCGGCGGGGCTGATCACATCCGTGAGCCGGATACCGAATTTCTCGTTGACGACGACGACCTCGCCGTGCGCCACGAGCGTTCCGTTCACGAAAACGTCCAGGGGCTCGCCCGCGGCGCGGTCGAGCTCGACCACGGACCCCTGGTTGAGCTGCAACAGGTTGCGGATCGGGATGCGAGTGCGTCCGACTTCCATCGACAGGGTGACCGGGACATCCAGGATGACGTCCAGGTTCACGTCCTGGGGGCCCTGCTGGGCCTCATCCTGCAGGTTGTCGAACTCGGCGGCGCGTGCCTCGTTGGCGTTCATAGGTCGTCTCAGCTCTTCTTGATGGGCATGTGTTCGATCATGGCGGGGTTGTTGCGGCGAACACGCTCTTCGAACTTGATGGCCTGCTGGCCGCGCGACAGGCCGAAGCTGCCGCGGAACACGGGCACATCCTCGGCGAGCACCAGCACCTTGCCGGTGAAGTCGCAGGTCAGGATGTCACCGGCCTTCAGGTTGAGCAGCTCCGCGAGCGTGACGGAGGTATGGCCCAGGAGTGTCGAGAGCTCGACCTCCGCGTCCCCTATCTCCTCGCGCAGGCAAACCATCCAGCGCTCGTCCTTCTCGACCCGGTCGCTGGCGATGCCGGAGTCGAGGACCTCGCGCAGCGGCTCGATCATCGCGTACGGCATGGTGATGTGCAGCTCGCCGCCGCCGCCGTCGAGCTCGACGTGAAAGCTGGTGATCACGACGATCTCGGACGGCGACACGATGTTGGCGAAGTGCGGGTTGATCTCCGACTGCAGGTATTCGAGCTCGATGTTGGCGACGTGGGCCCAGGCCTCGTGCAGGTCGGCGAACACGTTGCGCAGCATCATGTGGATGATGCGCTGCTCGGTGGCGGTGAAATCGCGGCCTTCGATCTTCGCGTGCCGGCCGGTGCCGCCGAAGAAGTTGTCGACGACCGCGAACACCAGTTTCGGGTCGAGCATGATGAGCGCCGTGCCGCGAAACGGATTCATCTTCACCAGGTTCAGGTTCGTCGGCACGTGCAGGGTGTGGACGTACTCGCTGAACTTCTTGATCGATACCGGCGCGACGGAGATTTCCGGCGAGCGCCGCAGCAGGTTGTAGAGGCTGACGCGGAACAGGCGCGCGAAGCGCTCGTTGATCATCTCGAGCGTGGGCATGCGCCCGCGCACGATCCGCATCTGGGTGTTGAAATCGTAGGACCGGGCTTCGCCCGGTGCCGCCGGCGGGGCCTCGGTGCTCACCGCACCCGAGTCGACGCCGTGGATGAGGGCATCGATCTCCGCCTGGTCGAGGATCTTTTCCTGGCTCACCGGATCGCTCCGCTATTGCATCACGAAGCTGGTGAAGTACACGGCCTCGACCTTCTCAGGCTTGCCGCCCGCCCCCGCCACGATCTTGCGTACGGCTGCGAGTGTCTGGGTGCGCAGCGACTCCTTGCCCTCGCGTGTGGAGATGACGGAGTACTTCTGGCCGCCAAACAGCAGGAGCAGGTCGTTGCGCACGACAGGGTCGTTGGTTCTCAGGACCTCGATGGTGGCCGCGTCCCGCGACATCAGCTGGACGGTCACCTGGAGAAAGCGCACCTGCTGGTCGGCTTCGAAATTGACGACGAAAGGCGGGTCGAGGGCCGCGTACTGGGGCGGCGGGAGGGGCTCATGCTTGACTGCCGGGTGCTGCTTGCCGCCCTGCGGACCGATGACGAGCCACGCGCCGACGCCGCCGCCGGCCACGAGCAGCACCAGCAGCGCGATCATGATCACGGTCTTGTTGCGACTCACCGCGCGGGGCGCCACTTCCGCCGCCGGGTTGAGTATGGGTACGTCGGCCATCGCCTGGATCACTCCTGCTGCACGCTGCGGTTGCACTGCACCCCCAAGCGGGGTGCAACGCTCATGCCACAGGCGTCGCGACGCGCCTAACTCACTGTCACATAAGGCTTTAGCGCTTGTTGGAAGAGTGTGAAGCGCATCGCATGGGGCCGCACGCGACGGAATCTTGGCGCTGCGCGCGACCAGCGCTCGAAGGGTTCAGGCGTAAGTGTCTACGAGACCCAGACGAGTACCGGCGACCGATGCCAGTGAGGAAGTTGGCTCATCTCTGACACCCCCGACTGAGCCGATGGTTGCGACGGGCTGTCTTTGGGGCTGTCCGCGCGGCGACTGCTGCGACACGCTGGCGTCGGAAAGTGTGAGCCCCTGCGTTGCAAACATGTCGCGGAGCCGGGGTAGCGCCTGCTCCAGGGCCGTGCGCGTGTCCGCATGGCTCGCGTTGAACGAGACCGTGGCAGAGCCGTCCTGCACCGATATACGGACATCGACCGGTCCCAGGTGCTCCGGCGAGAGCTGCAGAGAGGCGGATTGCACTCCTTGATGCGCCATCCAGGTGATTTTTCCGCCGAGCTCGTCGTTGAAGGCTGCCGTGCCGACGGGCGCACTCATCTTGCTGCTGCCTGTGTCAGCACCCCCCGTCGGTTGGGAGTGTGAGCTGACGCTCATGTGCGCCTGGAACGCGCTCACGGCCTGGCTGCCGGCATCCGCGGCGGGTGCGCTGGCAACCGGCATGTCGGGCTTCAGGCTGGCGGCGCCCTCGGTAGCTGCCTTCAGCTCGCCTGCCGTGGCCTCTGTCAGCTTCGCCACGATGCTCTGGACGGAGGAGCCGCTCGTCAGCGAGACGGCATCCTTCGAATCGGGGGCCGTCATCGGCCTCTGGGCGGGCGTTTGGATGCCCGCTACGCCTGCAGCCAGCGCTTGCGAGATGAAGGCGAGAGAGGCTGCGGAGGCTGTTTCATCACCCTGCGTTTTCGATTTGCCCCGTGAGCCCTCTGCCGGTGCCGCCTCAGCCGTGGTGTTGGCACTCTGCCCGGCATCCGCGCGCGATTGCGCCAGAGTTTGTATGAAACCCGTGCCCTTCTGCTGTGGCGTTGCGCCGCCTTGCGCGCCGGTTGCCGCGCCGCCGGACGGCGTCTGCGCGGCGGTCAGCTGAGGCGGCGGGCTCGCGTTGGGATTTGGCTGCGGCCGGGCTGCAGGCGTTGCCTGCTCCGTCGGCTTGCCGAGAGTGCCGCTCGAGCCGCCAGTCGGTCCCGTCGACGAGTTGGTTGACTTTCCCGAGCTGGCCGCGCTGCTGCTGGCTCCGGATGAGCCCGGCGCGCCGGCTGAGCTCGATGTGCCGCCTGAGCCGGATGTGCCGCCTGAGCCGGATGCGCCCGCGGAGCCGGATGCGTTGGATGAGCCCGGGCCGAATGAACCCGATGCGGTGGACGAACCTGATGCGCTGGAGGAGCCTGATGCGCTGGAGGAGCCTGATGCGCTGGAGGAGCCTGATGCGCTGGAGGAGCCCGATGCGCTGGATGAGCCTGACGGACCGGAGCCGGCGGATACGCTGAACGAGGCCGATGTACCGGATGACGCCA
>CAZDTG010000136.1:0-11561 GCA_964508005.1 uncultured Steroidobacteraceae bacterium | reverse complement strand
GCTAGGGTAGAGCCCACGAGTCCGATACGGGTGGTGCAATGATTCGGCGCAGACTCCCGCCGCTGGGAGCGTTACGTGCCTTCGAGGCCTCGGCCCGCTTGCTCAGCTTCCGCCGGGCGGCCGAGGAGCTCGGGGTGACGCAGTCGGCCATCAGCCACCAGATCGCGACGCTCGAGGATTCCCTCAAAGTCAGACTGTTCGAGCGGATGCCGCGTCTCGCGCTCACCGACGCCGGTGTGTTGTATTTCCCTTACCTGCAGGAAGCCTTCGAGAAGATCGCGCGCGGCACCGCGCTGATCGACCGTCTGGGCGCCTCGGATGACCTGGTCGTCGCAACCTACATCACCTTCGTAGTGCGCTGGCTGATCCCGCGGCTCGCCGCATTCCGCAAGAGCAATCCGGACCTGACGATCCGCTTCGGAACGAGCCAGCTCGATTGGGAGCTCAACATCGACTCCTCCGATGTCGGCATCATCCAGACCCGCCGGCCGGATCGCTCCTACATCCATTATCTGCCGCTGCACCGGGCGCGCCTGGCCCTGGTATGCGCGCCGGCCGTGGCAGAGAAGCTCGGCTCACGACCGAACGCAGCGCGCTTGCGCCAGGCGAGTCGGCTGGTAGTCTACACCGCGCCCGATGACTGGCCGTTGTGGACGCAGGCTGCCGGGGTGCCCAACAGCGAGCCGAACGCGACGATTCAGTTCGACAGCTATCTGCTGGCCATCGAAGCTGCCGTCGACGGTCAGGGCGTTGCGCTGGCCCCGGATTTCCTCGTTGCGGCCGATCTGAAATCGGGCCGGCTCGCCGCACCCTTCGCCGTCGATGTGGAGCAGCCGGAACAATGGTTCATGATCTGCCGCAAGGAACGCATGACCGATCCGCGCATCCAACGATTCGGAGCGTGGCTGCGGACGCAATTTGCCTGATTCGAGGTACATACGTGATGAGTGTCAGTCCTGTGATGGAGAATTCCCTGCCGCGCTCGGCGCACGTCGTCATCGTCGGCGGCGGTGTGATCGGTTGTAGTGTGGCCTATCACCTGAGTCAGTTGGGCATCCGCGACGTCGTGCTGTTGGAGCGCAAGGCACTCACCTGCGGCACCACCTGGCATGCGGCCGGCCTCGTTCCGACATTGCGCGCAACCTACAACATGAGCATGCTCGCGAAGTACAGCGCGGACTTGTACGAGACTCTCGAAGCCGAGACGGGCCAGGCGACGGGATTCGTGCGCAATGGCTCGCTGACGATCGCCACCCATGAGGAGCGCTTCACGGAGCTCAAGCGCGGGGCTTCCATGGCCAAGCTGTGTGGCTTCCCTTGCGAGGTGGTGACCGCGGCGCGCGCCAGGGAGCTGTGGCCGCTGCTGAACGTCGAGGATATCGTCGGGGGCATCTATCTGCCCCGCGATGGAATCGTCAACCCCGTGGATGTCACGCAGGCCCTCGCCAAGGGCGCACGCAAGCGCGGCGTGACGATTCTCGAGAACACCCGGGTCCTCGACGTCAAGGTGAGGAACGGCAAGGCCTGCGGGGTGATCACGGAGCGCGGGGAGGTGGACGCGGAATTCGTCGTGAACTGCGGCGGCATGTGGGCGCGCCAATTGGCGCGCAAGTCCGGCGTCAACATTCCACTGCATGCCGCGGAGCATTACTACGTCGTCACGGAGCCCATTCCACAGCTGCCGCTTCTGCCGACCCTTCGCGATCTGGATAGTTGTAACTACTTCAAGACCGACGCCGGCAAGCTGCTGATCGGCACCTTCGAGCCCGACGCGAAGCCCTGGGGTCACGAAGGCATTCCAGATACCTTCAGCTTCGATCAGCTGCCGCCGGATATGAGCCACCTCGAGCCGTACCTGGAGGCCGCGATGCGCCGCGTCCCGCTGTTGCGCGACACGGGCCTGAAGCTCGTCTTCGACGGGCCGGAGAGCTTCACGCCCGACGATCGCTACCAGCTGGGCGAGGCGCCCGAGCTGGCCAACTATTTCGTTGCCGCCGGATTCAACTCAGTGGGAATTCAATCCGCGGGCGGTGCCGGGATGGTGCTCGCGAAGTGGATCGCCGCCGGCCACGCGCCGCTCGAGCTGTGGGATGTCGACATTCGACGCAACATGCGCTTCCAGGGCAATTCCCGCTATCTGTACGATCGAACGAAGGAAGGGCTCGGTCTGCTGTACGCGATGCATTGGCCGTTCCGGCAGTTCGAGACCGCGCGCAACACCCGCAAGAGCATCCTCCACGAGCGTCTGGCGCGCGCGAATGCCTGCTTCGGGGAAGTCGCCGGGTGGGAGCGCGCCAACTTCTTCGCTCCGCAGGGAACCGAGCCCCGTTACGAGTACAGCTGGGGCAAACAGAACTGGCTGCCCTGGTCCGGCCTCGAGCACCGGGCCGTACGCGAAGCCGTGGGTGTGTTCGATCAGAGCTCCTTTGCCAAGATCCTGGTGCAGGGCCGGGACGCCATGCCGGTGCTCAACCGGATCTGCAACAACAACATCGATGTCGCCATCGGGCGAGTCGTCTATACCCAGTGGCTCAACGAGCGCGGCGGCATCGAAGCCGATCTGACCGTGACGCGCCTGAGTGCCGATACCTACATGGTGGTTACGGGTCCCACGACTCAGACGCGAGACTTGCACTGGCTGCGGCGCAATACGCCCCCCGAGGCGCGTATCGCCATCACCGACGTCACCTCATCCATGGCCGTCATCAGTGTGATGGGGCCGAACGCACGCTCGTTGCTGCAGACACTCAGCGACGATGACCTGGGTAATGAGCAGTTCCCTTTCTCGACCTCGCGCGAGATCGAGATCGGCTATGCACTCGTGCGCGCCTCCAGAATCACCTACGTCGGTGAGTTGGGTTGGGAGCTCTACGTTGCAACCGAGTTCGCGCCGGACGTATTCGACCGGGTGGTCGAGGCCGGCAAGGGATTTGGCCTGCGGCTGTGCGGGTATCACGCGCTGAATTCCCTGCGGATGGAGAAGGGCTATCGCCATTTCGGGCACGACGTCAGCGACCACGATACCCCGCTCGAGGCGGGACTCGGCTTCTGCTGCGACTTCGACAAGGCGGGGGGCTTCATCGGCCGTGATGCGGTTCTGCGGCAGAAGGAGAGCGGCGCGCAGCGTCGGCTCGTGCTCTTCAAATTCCTCGACCCGGCTGCGACCAGTTACCACGAAGAGCCGATTTACCGCAACGGAGTCATTGTGGGCCGCACGACTTCCGGCATGTACGGCCACACCCTCGCTCGGAACGTGGCCATGGGCTATGTGAGTCGCGACCAGACAGTGACGGAGGAGTGGATCAAGGAGGGACGCTATGAGATCGAAGTGGCTGCGCGGCGCTACGAAGTTGAAGCAAGCCTGCGTCCCCTGTATGACCCCGCCATGAAGAAGATCAAATGCTAGCCATCACTTGTCGTACAGCGGTCATCGGAGCGCGTCCATGAAGTCACACGCACGTGTGGTGGTGGTCGGCGGCGGGGTGATGGGCGTGGGTCTCCTATACCACCTCGCCCTGGAAGGTTGGCGGGATGTGGTGCTCGTGGAGAAGGGCGAGCTCACTTCCGGCTCAACCTGGCACGCGGCCGGTCAGTGCCCGCTCTTCAACGGGTCGCTGAATATCACCAAGGTGCATCAGTACGGGACCGAGCTGTATCCGAAGCTCGCCGCGCTGACCGGTCACGAGGTGAGCTGGCACGGGTGCGGCGGCCTGCGCCTGGCGACGACCGAAGAGGAGGTTCGCTGGTTCAATCATGTCTACGGCATCTCGAAGCTCGCGGGCTACGAAGCCCACGTGATCGGTCCGGCGGAGATTCCGCGTTACCATCCATATCTCGAGACCTTTGGTATCAAAGCCGCCTTTCTCACGCTGACTGACGGTCATGTGGCACCCGCTGATGTCACGAACGCGATGGCGGCCGGGGCGCGCAAATTGGGAGCCGAGATCCATCGGCGTACGCTCGTAACGAACATCAAACAGCTTGCCTCCGGGGAATGGGAGGTCGTCACGGACCAGGGCAGCATCGTCTGCGAGCACGTGGTGAACAGCGCAGGCAGCTACTGCGATGTCGTGGGTTCCTGGACGGGCCTGAACGTGCCCATCGCGAACATGCTGCATCACTATGTGATCACGGAGCCTCTGCAGGAGCTCGTCGACCTGGCGACCGAGTTGCCGGTGGTCCGCGACCCGTACTCCAATTCCTATCTCCGGGAGGAGGGGCACGGCGTTCTGGTCGGTCCGTATGAGACGGCGACCGCCCACGTGTGCTGGGGTGGCGGACCACCCGCGTGGGACTTCGAGAGTGAGCTCGTCGCGGCGGAGCTGGAGCGTCTCATGCCGTGGCTCGAGAGAGCGACCGAGCGGCTGCCGCTCTTTGGCAAGGGGGGCGTGAAGTCCGTGATCTCCGGGGCGATCACCCACACTCCCGATGGTGTCTATCTGTCAGGCCCGGCGCCGGGCCCGCGCAACTACTGGATGCATTGCGGCGCGTCCATCGGGGTCGCACAGGGTGCGGGCGCCGGCAAGTATCTGGCGCAGTGGATGGTGCACGGCCAGGCCGAGATCAACATGCGGGAGTTCGATCCGCGCCGGTTCGGCAATTGGGCGACCAGGGACTATGTGGCGAGCGCTGCCATTGAGGACTATCACCACATGTACTACTGCTATGCGCCCGGCGAGCAGCATCAGGTGGGGCGGGGTCTGCGCAAATCGACGCTCTTTCAGCACCTGGCGGGCGAGGGCGCCCAGTTTGCCCAGGTGTTCGGTTGGGAGCGCCCGCGGTGGTACAGCCCGACGGGGGCAGGCGAGCGATTTTCCTGGGCACGCTCGAACTGGTGGCAGCCGGTGAAGGAGGAGGCATTGGCCGTTCGCGGGCGCGTCGGGCTCATGGATCTTTCCACGTTCTCGAAATTCGAGGTGACCGGCGCAGATGCATTCGACTTCCTGACACGCGTCTGCGCCAACAAGGTGCCTGCGAAAGACGGCGGCATTTCCCTCACCCAGTTGCTTACGCCCGCCGGTTATATCGAGAGCGAAATCACGGTCACCCGACTCGCCTCCGATCACTTCTATGTCTTGTCAGCCGCCGTGGCACAGCTGCATGACATGGATCAGCTGCAATGGCGCAAGCGGCCGCACGAGCGCGTATCAATCGCCGATGTCACGGATGACTATGGTGTGCTGGTGCTCGCGGGACCAAAGGCGCGCGAGGTGTTGACGGCCGTAACCACCCAGGATCTCTCCAACTCCGCCCTTCGCTGGCTGACCGGCAAAGTCTGCGCGGTGGCCGCAGTAGCGGGTGTACGTCTGCTGCGCGTGAACTATGTGGGAGAGCTCGGGTGGGAGCTGCACATTCCCATGGCACGCATGCCGTTGGTCTATGAGGCTTTGATGGCCGCGGGACAGTCTCACGGCATCAAGCTATTTGGAACCTACGCAATGAACTCTCTGCGTATGGAGAAGGCATATCGTGGGTGGGGCAGTGAGCTCACGAACGAGGTCACGCTGGTGGACGCGGGTATGGAGCGCTTCGCGGACCTGAGTAAGGACTTCATTGGCAAGGAGGCCACCGTGCGGGCAATGCGGGAGGGCCCGCGCATCCTCCTCACGTATCTGGAATTAGAAACACAGGCGGAGGATTGTCTGGGCAACGAGCCCGTCTATCGCGGCGACACGCTGGTCGGCATCACCACAGGCGGCGCCTACGGGTTTGCCGTGCATAAGTCACTCGCATTCGCTTATCTGGAGCCGAAATCAGTCCAGGAAGGCGCCGAGTTCGAGATCCTGTTGGACGGCAAGAGGCGGCGCGCCCGAGCGATCGCCCAGCCGGCCTGGGACCCGACAAATGAGCGGCTGCGCGGTTGAGTGGCACCCCGGCTCGGCCGGTCGGCGACGCTCAGGTCCAGGTCGACCGGACCTCCCGGGGAAGCGGGCCCAGGGAGGGGGTAGCACCCGCCAAAAGTTCGTATATACTTCGCGCCCCGTCGCGAAAGGGACGTGAAAGCGCGGGTGGATTCGGGGAGCGATCTCGTAGGTCTTTGTTTCCAAAGGGCTTACAGACGCGGGCGCACCAGGCGGGGACGCCTCGCATCAGCCACGATCGCCGACTTTCGAAGCCACCCGGCACGCCGGTTGCGCCGCGGGCAGGTCGATGGTGGGCGTAGCTCAGTTGGTAGAGCCCCGGGTTGTGATCCCGGTTGTCGTGGGTTCGAGTCCCATCGTCCACCCCATCTTTTCATGATGGGCCGTTAGCTCAGTTGGTAGAGCAGGAGACTCTTAATCTCTTGGTCGTAGGTTCGACTCCTACACGGCCCACCAATCTAAACAATAACTTACGTGCACTTTCCGCGCTCCCCGGATCTTAGATCGACCGTATAGTCCCCGTACTGGTCCCCGTAGCGCATGGACTGCGCTGCGACTCGCCAGGCACTGCGGAACGCGTTTTGGCCCAAGATGCGCCCAATGCGTATGAGATCGGCCCTGGATGCTGAGTCGGTGTCAGGGCGATGTAAGCGCCAAACGTGCCGTCATGCCCGTTTATGGTGATTCGACCTTTCATTTGCCTTCTCCCGAAATGGCTATATCCATACAGAATCTCCGCCGACCCTTACCGGATCGGCGGAGATCATTTGTCTGCGAGCGTATGACTACTCATTGACGTGTGCGGAGGTGGCAGCCTCTTCGATGAGCTTGGCTGTTTCCTTCGGGTACGACATGTAGGCCACATGGCTGGCATTCACTTCGACGGTCTTGGCGCGGGCACGCTTCGCCATCATCCGCTCCTGCTCTGGATTGATCGATCGGTCTGCGGCGGCCACCATGTACCAGGTGGGCTTGGTCTTCCAGGCGGGCTTCGTAACCTTATGGGTGAACGAGTCGGTGGAGATCGGCACCTGCGAGATAGCCATGAACCACGCCTTCTCCGGCGGAATGTCTCCAGCGAAGTCAGCTGCGAACTGCTCCTCGTCTATCCACCAGTTGCCGTTGCTGTCCGGCTTGAACGCCTTGGACGCCTGCGGCAGCGCCTGTTCGATCGACGCACAGCTCTCACCTTCATCGAGCGCAAATGCGGCAATATAGACAAGCGCAGCAACGTTTGGATGATTGCCGGCCTCGGTGATGATGGACCCGCCGTAGCTGTGGCCCACGAGAACCACTGGCCCGCCGATCGCGTCGATTGCGGCCTTCGTGTACTTTTGGTCCTCGGCGTAGGAGGTCTCGGGGGGCTGCGCCACCGACACCTTGTACCCATCATTCTTGAGGATGTTAGCGACGGCTTCCCAGCCGGAGCCGTCGGCGAAAGCTCCATGCACCAGAACGACGTTCTCAATATGCTGTTTCACGACGATTCTCCTTTGCAGTAAAGATCAACACTAGTCCGGATTGATAGACCGGTCCGCGGTGGCCACTATGTACCAGCTGGGCTTGGTCTTCCAGGCGGGGTTCGTGACCTTATGGGTGAACGAGTCGGTGGAGATCGGCACCTGCGACTGCGCCATGAAGTGGGACACGGCCGGCGGAACGTCCGCCGCGAAGTCGGCCGCGAAATGCGCCTGGTCTATCCTGCGAAGTCACGAAAAGTGGCTGACGAAAAAGGTCTCTACCTGTTCCTCACTCCAGGCGGGAGTCGACTCTGGCGATTCAAGTATCGCTTCCTCCCGCGAACCCCCGACAACGAGCCGAATACGATATCGTTAGGAAGCTAACCCGAGAGTTCCCTACAAGTGGCACGCGAACGACGTGATGCGGCTCGCCGGGATATCGCGCATGGAATTGACCCGGCGCTTCGCCGTAAGTGCGAGAGGATATGTGTCAGCAATACATTCGAGTTTGTCGCGCGCGAATTCATCGATGTTCTACAGGCAGCCAATATGAATCCCGAGACGCGCTCTCAGACCGCAATCGATGTCGTCCAGCAGATACTGAGATCGTCGCCTGCCCGGCGTATCCGGAGTCGCGAGCCGATAAGTTCGGATACAGTTGATTCGATGCAACGACGGCTGAAGCTCCACGATTTTCCTTATATCGATCAGCAGGATTTGCGGTTATTGCGTGCACCAGACCTGCTCGAGGTGTTACGTCGTATTGAGTCAAGGGGCACCTACGATCTGGCACACCGCGTCCGATCCATCTGTAGTCGCGTATTCCGCTATGCAAGAGCGACGGGGCGACGGTGCGAGGACATTGCCGCCGACCTCATTGGGAGTCTGACTCCGGTGGAATCGGAGGTCTCCTGTGCCGCGACTCAGCGCCCCGCCGAGTGTCAGCTGCAACACTCTACGTCCTCCTCAGACACGATCCAAACAACTTCGCGAGGGACGCTGAGTCCAGTGGCGGCTCGATCGAGCAGGAGAGGCAGATGGACACCGTGTTGACACCTGATACGGAACCGAGGGAGGCCGCTTCGATATGTCATCGAGGATGTTGGCCGCTACGCCCGCAAGCCGCGTTCGCCTGGCTCGGACTCACGCCGCGAGAGGATCGCCGCAGCTAGGGCAAGAGCCAGGCGATTAGTCGGTGCTAGACTGCGTCGCGGACACCAACCGCTAGACGGCAGCGATGACCAGTGCAACCGCACGTTTGACCGACGCAGAAAGATCAACGGTTCATGCGTGCCTTGAAAAGATTCTGCTCAGCGCGTTGTTCGCGCAATCGGAGCGCCTACAGCGCTTCCTGAAGTTCGTCGTGACTGAGACTCTGGCCGGGCACGCGGACCGGTTGAAGGGATATACCATCGGCGTCGAAGTCTTCGATCGGGACCCGAGCTTCGATTCCGCGATCGACCCCATCGTGCGCGTGGAGGCTGCGCGGCTGCGCGCGAAGCTGCGTGAATATTACGATCGCGAAGGCCGGGATGATCCGGTACGTCTTGAGCTGCCGAAGGGCCGCTATGCGGTGCAGATTGAAGAGCGGTATCTCAGGACAGTGTCCGCGCCCACCATTCCGATCTCCCGCGAGGGCGAAGCCACTACAGTGACGGTCGCCCCTCATCCGCCGCCCATCGAAGACAAACCTTCCCTTGCAGTGCTGCCGTTCACCAACATGAGTAGCGATGCGGAGCAAGGTTATTTCGCCGATGGCGTGACAGATTCCCTGATCACGGAGCTTTCACGGCTGCCCGACTTGTTTGTCATCTCTCGTCACTCCTCTTTCGTCTATCGGAACATGGACAAGCGCGTCCAAGAGATCGGTCAGGAGCTTGGCGTGAAGTATCTGGTGGAGGGCAGTGTGAGGCGCGCGGGGAACCGGGTGCGCGTCACCACGCAACTCATCGACGCGGCCTCAGGAAGACACCTTTGGGCGCAGCGGTTCGACCGAGAGGTGCAAGACATCTTCGCGGTCGAGGATGACGTGGTACGGCGGATCCTCGCGGTGCTGCAAGTCAAGCTCACCGCGCCCGACAGAGTACGCACTGGTCACGACGGCGCCCGCAGCGTCGAGGCCCACGATTGCTTGCTGCGGGGACTCGAGCGCTTTTGGCTCTCAAGCCAGCAGTCGGTGGAACAAGCGCGCGCATACTTCGCCCGTGCCGTGGACCTCGATCCTACTTACGCGGCCGCGCACGCCTGGTTGGCGAGAGCTCTGGCATTTGGGTGGATCATGTACTGGGACCCGAGACCGGATGGGATTGATGAAGCCCATGAGCACGCCCGCCTGGCTGTCGATCTGGACCCGCAGCTTCCGCAGGCTCAGTCGATTCTTTGCTGGGTGCAGCTATGGCGCAGACAGGGGGAGGCGGCTATTGCCGCAGGTTGGAAAGCCGTGGCCATGGACACGAACGATGCCGACGCGCATCTTTTCCTTTCCAGCGCGCTTTGCGGCTCTGGACGGGGGGAGGAGGCGCTGCATTACATCGAGAAGGGAATGCGCCTCAACCCTCATCCTTCTGGATTTTATTATTTTGTACTCGGCCAGTGCTATTACGTCCTGGAGGAGTACGAGCAGGCACTTGCGGCATTCAAACAGGGCGTAACCTTAAGGGACGTCTTTTATCCCAACCACTATCATCTCTGTCTCATCTACACCCTGTTCGGCCGCGAGGCGGAAGCTCGAGCAGAACGGGATACACTGCTGAGGCTCACCGGTGGCCGCAAGCCCATACTGCGCAACATCTATTTGGATGAGGACGTGTCCAGGGTCACTGAAGAACTTGCACGCCGTGCTGGACTGATTGAATAGTACGTACCTTTGACTTGGCCGGCGGCGCGGTGCCCCAACCCCTGTTACTTACCGTGTGTAACCACAGGGGATCGCGTCCGAGTTCGCGATCCCCTATGCTCCGCCGCCGATTTCGGGGCAACTTCCGTACGCGCGCGCTCAGTTCAGAGCTTGGCCGCGGTTCCGGTCCCGATTACGGATGCCCAGTAGGGTGCTGGATAACGCGCCGCCCCTTCCTGAATTCGCACACCGTTAGCATTGTCAGTAGCCACTTTTCTTGCCTCGAAAGCCGTGACGGTTCCGCTCCCGATGCGAGAGGTCCAGTGCGGTTCGGCATTGCGCGCGAGTCCTCGCGGGGCATCGACGCTGCGGTGGATGCTCTCACTGGCGTATCCGCCTCGGGCAAAGAGGGCGGAATCATCTGCGTGCGCGACGCCAGCCAGAAGAAGACCCGCGGCCGCCGACAGTGTATAGAGCTTGATGGTACGCATGTTGTATCTCCTCATGACAGGTTTGGTTTCACCCAGTTCGTGAGGCGCAGCGTGAAGCAGATGCTGCCGCGTGCGTAGTTACTTACGGTAAGTGACGGAAGGCAGCTGAAACCCTGGACGTACGGAATCCCGATCGCATCATCAGCGTCTGCTGCCAATGCATCCAGTAGTCATTGACGTAGGATCATAGTCCATGGTGTTCATCGAATCGGCGGTCTTCACGAAGCCGGTGCGAGAGCTGCTGAGCGATGAAGCCTATGCGGAGCGACAGCGGGCTGATTTTGGAACGAACCCCCAATTCGAGAGTCGGCCTCCGAGCAACCCGAATCTCAATCAGATTGACGCTATGAACCCGGCTGATCGAGGCCGCGCGCCGCGGCTATCGCCTTCGCGATGCCTCGCGCGATGAGATCGAGATCGTTCTGTGGATCCTCCGTCAATTGCATGGGCTCGGGAGCAGGCGTGGGGGCCGCCGCCAGGTCAGGGCCCGGGGCGACGTCAACGGCGCGGGTCGCGGCGGGGACCGCGCGGGTGGCGGCCGTTGAGACGATCTGCGGTCCCCCTAAGTGCTGATAGGCGGCACATCGATGCACCAAGTTCATGGAAAGCTTGAAACCATGAGCAATTCGCTGGGCGCCCGCCACCGCAAGATGTCTGTACAGACTCGGCATGCAAGATCCGATGCGATCATGGAGATCCTGCAATTCATCCAACAAAGAGGGTGTCACGTTACCGAGGCGCTCGCGCAGGGCATCGTACTCCGAGCCCTGCGCGGCGAGCCAATGGTGCACCTTTTTTCCCTCCATTGTGGTCACATACAATTCGTCAGGGATCAGGGCGCCGATCGCGCTCTTTCCGCGCGGTCCGCGGTACCGTGCCTGGCCGCTGGCGCTGACACAGCTATGCCCTTGGT
>CAZDTG010000135.1:0-11610 GCA_964508005.1 uncultured Steroidobacteraceae bacterium | reverse complement strand
TCGGCGGCGATGATGAGATCCGCGTCGGCAAAGGCGTGCTCGTCCTCGACCTCGTGCCGGAAGCTCTGGTGAACGCCCAGCTCGTGCGCGCGCTCCTGCAGGATCTGCAGCAGTTTCTTGCGCCCGATGCCGCAGAAGCCGTGGCCGCCGCTGATGAGCTTGCGGCCGCCGAAATGGATGGCAATATCGTCCCAGTGATGGAAATTCGCCAGGATCGCGCCATGAGTCGGGGCATCGGCGGCGCGGAAATTCCCCATCGTCTGGTCGGAGAACACCACGCCCCAGCCGAACGTGTCATCCGGCCGGTTGCGCTCGTAGACCTCGATCCGCGCGGCCGGGAGGGCCTTGCGCAGCAGGATGGCCGAGTACAGCCCCGCGGGACCGCCGCCCAGGCAGACGATTCGCTTCATTGCGGCAGCACCCCTTTAACCCATATCGCGAGTGAGCGTGCGTATGTTATATTGTCGAATACTTGAAGTGTCAATTATCTTCGCCCACCGAGCACGGATATATGGCCACACAAACTGCGTCTAAGGTCCCCTCCGAGGCACTCGCCCAGCTGGTCAGCGGCATCGTCGGCGGCGGTATCCGCGTCGTCGATCTGACGGTACCCCTGGAGCCGTCGACGCCGACCATTCAGCTGCCGCCCCAGTTCAGCCCGTCGAAGCCGTTCTCTCTGCAGGAGATCTCGCGTTACGACGAGCGGGGCCCGGCCTGGTACTGGAACAACATCGCGTGCGGGGAACACACGGGCACGCACTTCGATGCGCCGGTGCATTGGGTGACAGGCAAGGACTATCCGAACAACGCCACCCATAATATCCCGGTCGACCGCTTCATCGGTCCAGCGTGTGTCATTGACGTCGCCAAACAGGCGGCGGCGAACCCGGACTTCCTGGTGACGCAGGCGGTGGTCGAGGCATGGGAGGCGCAGCACGGCCGCATTCCCTCGCATGCCTGGGTGCTCATACGGACGGACTGGTCGAAGCACGGCACGAGCAAGAAGTTCCTCAACGCCGGACCGGACGGATCCCACACTCCGGGTTTCGACCCCAAATGCGTGCCGTTCCTGGCACGCGAGCGCGACATACTCGGAGTCGGTGTGGAGACCGTGGGAACGGACGCGGGGCAGGCGCACAGCTTCGACCCGATGTTTCCGTGCCATACCATCATGCACGGCTCGAACAAGTTTGGTCTGGCAAGCCTGACCAACCTCGATAAGCTGCCGCCCACGGGTGCGGTGGTGATCGCGCCGCCCTTGAAGATCGTGAATGGCTCGGGCAGTCCGCTGCGCGTATTGGCTCTGGTTCCGGTCTAAACTGAATCTACGGGCTTCGCGCTTTGGCGAAGCCCGTAAGTCCTGCGCTTTAGCGCATGAGGAGATCATCGTCGTGGCCGAGCGCTCGTTTGCGAAAGAAGTCCAGTCGCTGCGCCTCGGCGAAGGCGCGGAGTTCCGCGGCGAAGGCATTCTCGCGGTCACCAAGGCGCTCCTGCAGTCGGGGGTGGCCTACGTCGGCGGGTATCAGGGAGCGCCGATCTCTCACCTGATGGATGTCCTTGCGGATGCCGAGGAGATCCTCAATGAGCTCGGCGTCCACTTCGAGGCGAGCGCCTCGGAAGCGACCGCGGCCGCAATGCTCGCGGCATCCATCAACTACCCGTTGCGTGGCGCGGTTACCTGGAAGTCCACGGTAGGCACGAACGTCGCCTCCGATGCTCTTGCCAACCTGGCATCCGCGGGTGTGCGCGGCGGCGCTCTCATAGTGCTCGGCGAGGACTATGGCGAAGGCGCGAGCATCATGCAGGAGCGCACGCATGCCTTCGCGATGAAGTCGCAGATCTGGCTGCTCGATCCCAAGCCCCATCTGCCTGACATCGTGCGCGCCGTGGAGCAGGGTTTCGAGTTGTCGGAGGCCAGCAACACGCCCGTCATGCTGATGCTCCGCATACGCGCCTGCCATGTTTACGGCCGCTTCACGGCCAGGGCCAACAGGCGGCCGGCATTTTCCGCCGCTGACGCGCTGGCCACGCCTTCCCGTGACTACGGCCGCATCATCCTGCCGCCGTCCACGTACGCGCAGGAGAAGGAGAAGATCGAGAAGCGCCTCCCGGCCGCGGTGCGCTTCGTCGCCGAGCGGAAGCTCAACGAGCTCATCCCAGGCGAAGCCGACGACATCGGCATCGTGCTGCAGGGCGGGCTATATAACAGCACGCTGCGCGCCTTGGAGCTCCTGAACTGCGCGGACACGTTTGGCGCCAGCACGATCCCGCTCTACTGTTTGAATGTCACATACCCGCTCGTCCCCGAAGAGTGGGTGAAGTTCTGCGCCGGCAAGCGTGCCGTGCTCATCGTCGAGGAAGGGCAGCCCGAGTTCATCGAGCAGGCGGCGAACCAGATTCTGCGTAAACACGATGTCGAGGCGCGACTCATCGGCAAGGACGTGTTGCCGCCGGCCGGCGAGTATTCCGTAGATGTGCTGCGCAAGGGACTTGCCGAGTTCATCGGTCGCTGGGCTCCGCATCTGCGCGCTGCGGGCTCATCGGCGCGCGACACCATGCATGGTGAGGTGGCCCCCGCGGCACGCGACTCCGCTGAAGGTGCGTTGGTGACGGCAGCGCGCGCGAGGCCGGTCGAGTCGCCCCTCGTGCCCGCGGCGCGCCTGGCTGCTCTCGTTCCGGCGCGGCCCTCGGGACTGTGCACGGGATGTCCGGAGCGGCCCTTCTTCTCGGCGATGAAGCTGCTGCAGCGCGAAATCGGCCCGCTGCACATCAGTGCGGACATCGGCTGCCATTCTTTTGCGACGCTGCCGCCATTCAACATGGGCAACAGCATCATGGGATACGGCCTCGGCGCCGCCGGGGCTGCCGCGCTCGGCACCGAAGGCGGCAAGCGCGCGGTCGCCGTGATGGGTGACGGGGGCTTCTGGCACAACGGGCTCACCAGCGGCATCGGCAATGCCGTATTCAACAAGCACGACGATCTGACGGTCATCGTCGATAACGGGTATTCCGCCGCGACGGGCGGCCAGGACATCCTGTCGTCGCGCGCGCCTAACGTGCACCGCGAGGGAAACCATACGATCGAGAGCGCCGTGAGGGGTGTGGGCGTCAAGTGGGTTCGGCGGACCCGGACGTACGACATGCAGGGGACTTTGAAGGTGCTGCGGGAAGCCTTGAGCACGGGCTTCCGCGGGCCCAAGGTGATCATCGCCGAGGGCGAATGCCAGTTGAACCGCCAGCGGCGCGTGAAGCCGCTCATGAAGAAGGCGATCAAGGAGGGGCAGCGCGTGGTCCGGGAGCGCTTTGGCGTCGATCCCGACACGTGCACAGGCGATCATTCGTGCATTCGCCTGTCGGGATGTCCTTCGCTGACGGTGAAGAAGAATCCCGATCCCCTGCGCACCGATCCGGTGGCGCATGTCGACAACAGTTGTGTCGGTTGCGGCGTCTGCGGTGAAGTGGCGCATGCGGCCGTGCTGTGCCCGTCCTTCTACCGTGCCGAGCTCGTCTACAACCCGTCGGGTTGGGATCGTTTCCTTGCCAGGGTGCGCGGCGCGGTAATCGGCTTCCTGCAGCGCCGCAGCGAGCGTAAGCGGTTGCAGTATGCCCTCTGAGCGACCGATCAAGTTGACCATTGCCGCCCTCGGCGGGCAGGGCGGTGGTGTGCTGGCCAACTGGCTGATCGGTATCGCGGAGTCGGAGGGCTATCTCGCGCAGACGACATCGGTGCCGGGCGTGGCTCAGCGCACCGGTGCCACGATCTACTATCTCGAATTCTTCCCCAAGGCCGCAGCTGCCGGGGCAGGGCGCGATCCGATCATGGCGCTCATGCCGGTGTCGGGGGACGTCGACTGCGTGCTGGCTTCGGAGCTCGCCGAGGCGGCCCGCGCGATTCAGCGCGGTTTCGTGACGCGTGACAGGACGACACTGATCGCTTCGTCGCATCGCTCTTATGCGATCAGCGAAAAAAGCGCCATGGGCGATGGTACCGCGGATGCGAAGCAGCTCACCGAGTTGGTCCGGAGCCAGGCGAAGCGCAGCGTGTTGTTCGATATGGACGCGATGGCTGAGAGCCACCACAGCGTGATCAGCTCGGTGATGTTGGGTGCGTTGGGCGGGGCTGGCGTGTTGCCGTTCCGCAAGGCGGCGTTCGAAGCGGCCATCAAGAAAGGCGGCATCGCGGTCAGCACGAATCTCGCTGCGTTCGAGGATGCGTATCAGCGGGCGGAGCGGGGTGGTGACGAGGTGCCAGGCGCCGGCGCGCGGGAGACGGTGGGCGTTGCTGCTGGCGCAGCCACTTCGGGGCAGCTGAGCGAAGTGCCGGCGCAGGCGCGCTCCCCGAAATTGCAACCGCTGTTGGATCGTGTGCGGCGTCTTGCCGCGCCGGTGCAGAAGGTCGCGTTGGAAGGGGCGCGGCGGGCGATCGACTATCAGGACCCGGACTATGCGCGCCTTTACCTGGACCGGCTCGAGCGGGTAGCTGCTCTCGAGACGAAGCAGGGCGGGCAGGTCGCTGGCGCAGGCGCCGCTGGCGACTACAGTGAATGGTCGCTCACCGAGGCCGTGGCGCGCAGTTTGGCGCTGTGGATGACGTTCGAGGACACCATTCGCGTTGCGGACCTGAAGACGCGCGCGGCTCGCTTCGCGCGCGTTCGAGATGAGATCCGTGCGGATCCCGGGCAGCTGTTTGGCATCACCGAATTCATGAAGCCGCGCGTGGAGGAAATCGCGGGAACCCTGCCCGCGGGAATGGGACGCTGGGTGTTGCGATCGCCGGGAGTGAGCCGCTGGCTGACGCACTGGACGGGTGGCAAGCAGATGCGCACCGGCACGGTCACCGGCTTTCTGATGCTCCACACGTTGGGCGGCTTGAAGCGCTGGCGGCGCGGGACCTTGCGATACCAGGAAGAGAGCGAGCGGATCGAGCGCTGGCTCGGGCGCATCGAGGGCCTGGCGGCAACCAACTACCCGCTGGCTGTCGAGTTGGCTCGCGCGCAACGGCTCGTCAAGGGCTATGGCGATACACACGAGCGGGGCTGGCGGAACTTCTCCGCGCTCGTGGACAAAATCGATGAGCTTGCACCGCGACCGGATGGCGCGGCGGTGTTCGCGCGCCTGCAGGCGGCGGCGCTGGCGGACGAGGACGGCAAGGCGTTGGCGCGCGAGCTGGCCGAGATCGGCAGTGTGGCGGTCGTCAAGCCAGCCTTGGAAAGGGCGCGGGCGTGACATCGAGCGCGCGCCAGGTGCCTGGCCCGTTCTTGAGGTCTGGATAGACCGCCGGTAACGCTAAAACGCGTTCAACCCCGTCAGCGCGCGCCCGATCGTGAGCTGATGGATCGTCTCCGTTCCCTCGTAGGTAATGACGCTTTCGAGGTTGAGCATGTGGCGGATCGGGACGAATTCCGCGCTGATGCCGGCGCCGCCCAACAGGTCGCGGCAGTCCCGGGCCACATTCAGCGCCATACGGCAGTTGTTCCACTTGGCCAGCGAGACATGCGCGGGCTGCAGGGTACCCGCATCCTTCAGGCGTCCAAGTTGCAGCGCCAACACCTGTGCGGTGGTGATGCCGCGGGCCATCTCGGCCAACCGGATCTGGGTCGCCTGATTTTGTGCGAGCGGCCTGCCGAAGAGCGTGCGCTCCTTGGTGTAGTCCAGAAGCTGCGCCAGGCACGCCTGGGCCGCGCCGATCACTCCCCAGGAGATGCCGTAGCGAGCTTGGGTGAGGCAGGAGAGCGGGCCCTTGAGGCCAACGACGCCCGGGAGAACGTTCTCTTCCGGCACGACGACGTTGTCGAAGAAGAGCGCGGAAGTAACGGAGGCGCGCAGCGAGAACTTGCGCTCGATCTCGGGAGCGGCGAAGCCCGGCGTGCCCTTGTCCACGAGGAACCCGCGGATCCCTTCCTCGGTCATGGCCCACACGACGGCCACATTCGCGATCGTTCCGTTGGTGATCCACATCTTCGAGCCGTTGATGACCCAGTCCTTGCCGCGCCTCTTCGCGTGGGTCTTCATGTTGGCCGGGTCCGAGCCGCCGTGCGGCTCGGTGAGTCCGAAGCAGCCGATGACCTCGCCGCGGGCCATGCGAGGCAGGTACTTCTGCTTCTGCGCCTCTGAGCCGAAGGCGTAGATCGGATACATGCACAAGGAGGACTGCACCGAGACGAAGCTGCGGATGCCGGAGTCCCCACGCTCGAGCTCCTGGCAGATCAGACCATAGCTGATGGCATTGAGCCCGGCGCAGTCATATCCCTTGATGGACGAGCCCAGCAGGCCCAGTGCAGCCAGCTCGGGGACCAGCTCCTTCGGGAAGCGGTGCTCCTCGAAGCACTTCTGGATGATCGGCAACACCTTCTCGTCGACCAGGCGGGCGACGGAGTCCTGCACCATCCGCTCCTCTTCGGTGAGGGCGCCGGCGATGTCATAGAGGTCGAGTGGGTTCATTGGGGCACTATAGAGATTATTACTTTAAGCCTCAAGCTTTCGGGCGCCTCCGGCCGACCGGTCGAAGTCGCGCGCGGCGCTTTCGGGGGGGCGGTAGTCATTGGCCCTTCAGAGGGATTCTACGGGCGGAAGTCTGATCGATAATGGGGCAGCCAGCCACGTCATCCGTTCCAGGAGGTTCCCATGTCGCGCCCACCCGTTCCGCCGTTCACTGCCGAAAGTGCCGCGCAAAAGGCCCGTATGGCCGAGGACGCCTGGAACACCCGCAATCCCGCTGCCGTCTCGCTGGCCTATACGGAGGACAGCCGTTGGAGAAATCGCGCCGAGTTCATCCAGGGTCGCGCGCAGATCGTGGAGTTCCTCACCCGCAAGTGGAACCGGGAGCTGGATTACCGCCTCATCAAGGAGTTGTGGGCCTTCACGGGCAATCGGATCGCGGTTCGCTTCGCCTATGAATGGCATGACGACAGCGGGCAGCATTTCCGCTCCTACGGCAATGAGAACTGGGAGTTCGACGATCAGGGGCTGATGCGAGTGCGCATTGCGAGCATCAACGATCTGCCTATCGCCGCCGCGGATCGCAAATACCACTGGCCGCTGGGCCGCCGCCCGGACGAGCACCCGGGATTGAGCGCGCTGGGCCTCTAAGTCACATAGATGTTATCGCCGAGCGAGATTTGATAAGGTCTTTTTTACTTACGGGACTGATGATCGACTAATATAGACTTGACCAAACCGGCAGGATTGATAAAATCTTTGTTATATGGCGGCGATCCCCGCCGCCACCGGAATGGCTGTATGCCCAAGAGCCCCGCTGCGCTGACTGCCATGCCGCCGGCTGCGGAGCAGGCGCTGCGGGCCCTGGGCGAGAACCTGGCTATTGCCAGGGTGCGGCGGCGGGAGTCGCAGCGCGCGTGGGCCAAGCGCCTGGGGTGCTCTGTACCAACGCTGATCCGGATGGAGCGGGGCGACCCCGGCGTGAGTGCAGGGATCTATGCTACCGCCTTATGGTTAATCGGACGGGTGTCTGCGCTCCCCGAGATCGCGGCGCCTGGGAACGATCGGGGTGCCTTGGAGAACGACGTGCGCGGCGCTCTGAAGCGCCGCGCCGTCCGATCGAGTGCGTCGGCTGAGGCTCGGCTGGGTCGGAATAAGGCGTGACCAATAGTCAGACCAGCGGCGGCGGGGCTGCGCGTGTGTCCGCGGCGACTACCGAGGCTGCCGGCGGTGCGCGCAGTCGCAAAACCGCTTCCTACCAACCCTCGGACCGCCTGTATCTGTGGCTCCTCACCCGCCCGGAACGGCCGCTCCTGGTCGGGGAACTCAACCTGGTGCGCTCGGTGCAGGGCGTGTCGCTTCGGTATGCCGACTCTTGGCTGCAGCGTGGCTTCCCGCTCAGTGAGGATCTCCCGCTCATCGACGAGGAATTCCTGCCGACCGAAAAAGGTGTGGCGGCCGGGGCTGTGGATGACGCGCGGCCGGATCGCTGGGGTGAGCGGGTCATTCGGGTCATAGACAAGCCACCGCGCCTGTCCCTGCTCGAATACCTCTACTTTGCCGGGGATGACCGCTTCGGCGCCCTGGGCGTGTCCACCTCGAGCGAAGAATACTTGCCGCGCCGCCTGGGTCCGCTACCCACCCTCGATGAAGCGAACGAGATCCACACCCTGATCCGCAAGGTGCAGGAAAACGAGCCCGTTCCTCCCGAGCAGAAGCGGCTCATAGCACCCGGCGTCACCATGGGAGGCGCCCGCCCCAAGGCACTGCTCAACATCGGGGGCGATCAATGGGTCATCAAGTTCGCCGACGGCGAGCCCACGGATACGCCTTTGATCGAGCACGCGGCGATGACGCTCGCGCACAAGGCCGAGATCCGGGTTGCCGCGACCATGGCCGTCCCTCTCACACATGGCCACGCGGTCGCCGTGAAACGATTCGATCGCGAACGTGGCTTGCGATTGCACTGCCTCTCCGCCTGTGTCGCCCTCAGAGCCGCCGCCGAACGTTTTGGATATCCGGAGCTGGCGCAGCTGCTGCGCCGCAGGGGCGTGACGGCGGGTGATGTGTATGTGGGCCACATGCGCGAGTTATTTCGGCGCATGGTCTTCAACATCCTGATCGACAACACGGACGATCACGAGAAGAATCACGCGCTGTTGATGACTGACGCGCAACAGTACGAGCTGTCCCCTGCGTACGACGTCCTGCCCTGCGGGCAGGGCCTGGGATTTCAACAGATGCGCGTCGGGGAGCAGGAAGCCGACTCCACGCTCGCGAACGCCCTGACGATGTCGCAGATGTTCGCGCTGCGGAGCGACGACGCCGTGCGGGAAATACGCGCCGTCGCGCGGGTCGTCGACGGCTGGAAGGAACACTTCCGGGCCTGCGGAGTGACCGCCGGCGACATCGATCTCTACGCGGAGCAGATCGATCGTCCCTTTCTGCGCGACCAGCGCAATGAGGTCAAGAGCGGACGGCCACGCGGCTAAGCCAGCAACGCGAGCGGCGGCAGCGGGCCGTCCGGCGTGAACCCGAACACCCGCCCGTAAAACGCCAACTCCGATTCCAGCGAGCGCACGATGTTCTCGGCCCTGCGAAAACCGTGTTGCTCACCCTCGAATTCGAGGTACGCGACCGGCACCCCTTTGGCTTTGAGGGCCGCGACGATGGCCCGCGACTGGTCCGGCGGAACGACCTTGTCCTCCACACCCTGAAACGTTATGAGCGCGGCCCTGAATCCTTCGAGGTGGCGAATCGGCGCGCGCGCCTGATAGATCTCCCGTCCGCCGGGCAGGGGAGCCACCAGCCGATCCAGGTAACGGGACTCGAACTTATGCGTGTCCCGTGCGAGCGCTTCGAGATCGCTCACGCCGTAGTAGTTGGCCCCCGCCCTGAATACATCGTGAAAAGCCAACGCGGCGAGTACCGTGAAGCCGCCGGCACTGCCGCCGCGAATGGCGGCGCGGCTGCCGTCGACGCGCCCCTCGCCGATCAGGTACTTCACGGCCGCGACGACGTCGCCCACGTCGACCACGCCCCAGTTCCCGTTGAGGCGCTCGCGGTAGGCGCGGCCAAAGCCGCTGCTCCCGCCGTGATTGACATCCAACAGCGCAAAACCTCGCGAGGTCCAATATTGCGTCGCCAACGCAAGCTCGGGCTTCGAGTGGCTCGTCGGGCCGCCGTGCACTTTCACTACCAGCGGCGGCTTCTCGGCAGGAGGTGCCGTGAAGTCGGGACTGGCCGGCGGGTAATAGAACGCGTGAGCTGTGCGGCCGCCGGCCGTCGGAAACTCGATCGGCTCGGCAACTGCAATGAATGAGGTGTCGAGCCGCACCGCGGCGGGCGTCCTCAGTACGCCGTGGCCGCCGGTGTCGAGGTCGATCCTCACCACCGCGGCCTCCTCGACCGGTGAGGCCGCGACCGCGATGGCGGTGTTCGGCGCGAGGAGCTGAATGTTCGACAGGCCAACGAAGGGCAGATCGATGGGGGCAAGCTCTCCGGAGGCGAGGCTGAGCACGCCGAGCCTGTCTCGCGCGCCGGCGGTGTAGCGGACGACGGCGCGGCCATCGCCCGTGAGCGCGTAGTTGGATTGCCCCAAGGTCCACAGCGGGCTGGCGATCTCCGCCTCGATGGACAGCGCGGTCGTGATCCGGTTGTCTTTGCAGCGATACAGGTTCCACCAGTTCGAGCGGTCGGACGCGAAATACAACGTGCCGTCGGCGGCCCAACGCGGCTCGAGCACCGCCTCCCGCGTGCCGCTGGTGAGAGCGATGATCCCGGAAAGCCGGGTGCCCGCCAGATTCGCCACGTAAAGAGTGGTGGCGTCCCAGGGCATATCAGGATGGTTCCAGGCGATCCACGCCATCCGGCGGCCGTCCGCGCTCACGCGGGGGTACGCGACGAAGTCGCTTTTGTCGAAGAGCACCGTGCCCGCACCGCCCGCCGCAGTATCGAGCGCGACGATGGTGTTCTTGGGCTCGCCGCCCGCGGTGTGATCTTCTCGCACACAGAAGAGGTACTTGCCGGCCCTGTCGAGCTCGTAATCGGCGTAGCGGTAGCCCTCCGGAGTGAGCGCCACGGGCGCTTCACCCGCACGATGGGCATAAACGCGCTGATCGGTGAAGTTGCTGAAGTAGATCGCGTGCTCGCCCAGCGCATACGGCGTGCCGCCGTACTCGTGCACGCGTGTCCGCGCGTTGAAACCGGAAGGCGTCAGTTCCCGCACGGCGCCACTTGCCGCGCCGGTCACGAGGACATTGCGGCCGCCCTCGGCGGGACGACCTTCCACCCAATGAGGCACGCCCGCGGCGACCTGCACGTAGTTGAGTGAGATCGCGGAGCGGGCCAGGTCGGCCGCCGCGAGAGGCGAGTGCCATGTGCCGTACGGTGCCTGTTTCATATAATGGATCGGATGACCACGCACACGCTCTTTCCGACGCTCGTCCATTCGGCGCGGCTCAGCCGTACCGGCTGGCGCGAGCTCAACGACCGGCTGCTCCGCGAGTGTCAGCAGCTCCGCCACGACGATGAAGCCGGTCGGCGCTGGTCTGCAAAAAATTATCCCGGCGGGTTCACCTCTTATAACTCCGCGAGCCGCATGCATCAATTGTCGCCGACCTTTGCCGACCTGGAGCGCAAGCTGAATCGGCACGTCGCGAGCTTCGCACGCGCGCTGGAATTCGATCTGGAGGGTCGCTCCCTTGCAATGACGGATTGCTGGGTGAACATCATGCCCCGGCAGGTGGTGCATGGCTTGCACCTGCATCCTCTCGCGACGATCAGCGGGACCTACTACGTGAAGACCGCGAAAGGCTCGCCCGGCCTGAAGTTCGAAGACCCGCGGCTCGAGCGCTTCATGGCGGCGCCGCCACGTCTCGCGCGGGCGCGTCCCGAGAACCGACCCTGGTTCATCATCCCCGCGCAGGCGGGGAACGTGGTGCTGTTCGAGAGCTGGCTGCGCCACGAGGTGGCGCCGAATCCGATCGCGGCGGAGCGCATCAGCATCAGCTTCAATTACAACTGGTTTTAGCGCAGGCTGGCCAAAGCGCGCACGCCGGATGTTGCGCCGGTAGAGGAGATTTTGATGGCAGCCGAAAGTACGCACCCGGGCGCGAGCCCCGAGCCGCGCGTTACCGTGCGTGAGGCGGTACTTCGCCTGCTTCGTGCGTT
>CAZDTG010000134.1:0-11712 GCA_964508005.1 uncultured Steroidobacteraceae bacterium | reverse complement strand
TCCCAGAAGAAGCCGTTCTTGGACCAACGGTATGAAAAGAAAACCAGACTCAGCAGGGATACTGCCGTGATGGCCAAGGCAACCGTGTCGAAACGGCGCAGGATTTTGGCGGTGGCCACGGTCGTCGATGGCAGTTGGCCGCTCCCAATGCGCTGCACTACACGTGAGCGCAACTCGTTGCCGCCGAGCAGGGCGTAGAGCCTTTGACTCTCCTTGGCGCAGATGCTCGCCGACCCCTTCCATCGAATTATATCGCGTGCAGCTTCGAGAACAGCAATTGTGCGCTGCACCATCGCGGCATTTCCAGACACCGGCGTCAACCGGGGCGGTTCGCATGCCTGACAGTGGAGCAGCATCGGATGGGACAATGGTGTCTGTCGATCGTCTCGGCAACCTTGTTGGGAGTGGCGGAGCGAGTTGAGTTGGTTATGATGCCGCTGAGCCCGTTGCGCGAATTGGCGCTCTATCTCGCCGCTACGGTGATGAGGCGGGGATCGGTATTCGGGACTGCATCATCACGGCCCTCTTGCCTGGGCAGCCGGCTGGCGTGACGCTGCCGCGTCTGCGACGGCAGCTCCCCAAACATCAGGCGGTAATAGCGGGAAAATCGGCTCCAATGCCAGATCCCGTGCCGCGCGGCGATGACGCCAATGGAGACGTTCTCACCGGACTCGCAGAGCAGATCGCGGCGGATCCGATTCAGCTGCAGGATGCGGATGAAGCTGGCCGGCCCCATGCCGATCACCGAATGGAATACCCCCTCGAGCGACCGGCGGCTCACGGCCACGTGCTTGCACAGATCGCCGATCGAGATGCCGTCCGACAGGTGATGATGGATGAACTCACGCGCCCTGCGAAAGACGATCAGCGTGCGGCTGTTGCCATGACCCCGGGTCCCCGCGGACTCGGAGCTCTCCCGTCTGTCAGCCATTTGCCATAACAGGTCGGCCAGAGATGACTTGAAGCCGCGGACGGCCGCCGGATAGCTGGGCGGCGAGCCGAGCGCCATGAAGCTACTCAGTCCGGACTGGACCAGCTCACGCAGGTTGCGCACGTGTGTCGGATCGCTCAACACACCGGCGAGCCGGATGTCCTGTCCGTGTTCCGGAAGGAGCGCACGCGCGATATCCATGCAGTAGATGCCGATCCCCGCTGACATCTTGCCTTCGACGCTGCCGTTGGCGGGGGTCAGGATGACATGGTCCTGCGAGAACGCGGTCGCATTCAAAGCACAAGGCGGGGAGGAGTTCGCCAGAAAGCAGACCCCAAAGCGGCCGGATGGCGTTGCCGCCGAGGCGGCGATCGCCCGGTTTGCGGTTTCGAAGCAGATGGTGAGCTCGTCGCCGAATCGGAACGACCGGAACTCGCCTTCGAACGGACCTCGGCTGAGCTGTTGATACTGCTGTCCGTAGCCGTGGTATTGAGCGGCCTGCGCATCGACGTCGCTGAATTGTCCCGCGGAGACCCAGGACCCTGCGCCCGCAGCCGCGGCCGGCTCCTCGATCATGGCCTCACCGCCAGCGGCAATGCGTTACAGGTCAACCCCGACTCCTCCGGTCACAGTGGTGCGCCATCCCTCCATGCCTGCGCGCGATTTGCGCAAAGCGGATAACGGTCATCTTGTAGCACCGACTATTTTACACTTCAATGCCGGGGAAAACGTCGCGTACGCGCCACAACCAGCCGGTTCATCATAATGCAGGAGGGGGTCTGAATGATTCTGGCGCGCCCGGGCAAAATGACTCTGACGGTGATGCTCGTCGCATCGGTTGCCATGGCGGATGGAGCCCTCGCGCAGCAGGCCAAGGGCGACAGCGTGGCCCAATTGGAGGAAGTCGTCGTGACTGCCACCAAGCGCGCCTCGACGGTCCAGGAGACTCCGATCAGCATTACCGCCATCACGGGGGCGGACATCCAGGAGCGCGGGCTGCCCGACTTCGCGGCGATCGTCCAATCGGTTCCGGGCATATCGATGCGCACGAGCGGCCGCGGGCAGACCGAGATCGAGATGCGCGGCATGACCTCAGCCGGTGGGAACTCCTCCACGGTGGGTTTCTACCTCGACGAGACACCCTTGACGGCGCCCGCCAATGCGCAGAATGGCAAGGTGGTCATCGACCCGAACCTGTACGACCTGAATCGCGTCGAAGTGCTGCGAGGCCCGCAGGGGACGCTGTACGGAGCCGGTTCGATGGGCGGCACGGTGAAACTCGTGCCGAACGCCCCGAATCCCGCAGCGTTCGACGCCTCCGCCGAATTGACTCCGTCCTATACCCACGGCGGCGGTTTCAATCATGGCGAAAATGCGATGGTGAATCTGCCTTTCGGTGGCGGTACCGCGGCGGCACGCATCGTCGCCTCGGAATCACACGACAGCGGATGGATCGACCGGAAAGTCGTCGCTGACGGACAGTTTCCGGCCGAGACGACCGACAGCAATGGCGGGCTGACTCGGCGCGGCCAGCTTCTCCCGGCGCCGCTCTCCGCGAACTACCGTAACGTCAACGACGCCGAGGTTGGCGCACTCCGGGGCAGCGTGCTGTGGAAGCCGATCGATGCTCTTTCGATCACGCCCGCTGTGATGTATCAAAGGATCGCGCAGGGGGGGCTCAACCAGATTGACAGCGATCCGGGCAGCAATGCGCACTACCAGCCGTTCGATTCGGCGGAAACGTATGCCGATCGAATCACGATCGGCAGTCTCAATGTTCAATACGCACTGCGGGGGTTCGATCTCTCATCCACCACATCGCGGTGGGTCAGGAAGACATCCCTGCATCAGGACGGCACCGAGGAGGTGCAGTGGGCGTTCTCCACGCCGGGTGCGATCTTCCCCTTCTATGTCTCGCAAGGGGGGATCGGTGCGGCCAGTCCCACCCCGGTGGAGAACGACAGCTCGAGCCAGACGAGCGAGGAGATCCGGATCACCTCGACGGGTGACACCGCCTTCAAGTGGCTGGCCGGCTTCTTCTATCAGAAGTTCGAGTCCTGCTACTGCGAGCAGGTGTTGTTTCCGGGCGCAGCGCCGTTGTTCGGCACCGGCAACGGGTTTACGCAAGAGCAGACTACACGGATCGAGCAGCGGGCGTTTTTCACCGAGCTCTCGTATCAGCTCACACCGGAGCTGAAGGCGACCGCCGGTGCGCGGCGCTATTCGTATCATTCCCGGGTCGACACCAGTGTCTCGGGCTTTCTCAGCACGACCGGCTCCGACACGGTCGCCTACTCGAGCGCGCCGGAATCCAACCAGGGCGTCAATCCCAAGTTCGACCTCTCCTACGAGTTTAACAAGAACGCGCTGGTGTACGGGACCGTCGCCAAGGGATTTCGCCCGGGCGGCGGCAATCAACCCATTCCAACTTCCGGCACTCTGGGCGACACCTGCGAGAAGAACCTGCAGGCGAACCACGGCACGACCTCCTTCGTCCCTGCGCCTCTGTCGTTCGGGCCCGATACGGTGTGGAGCTACGAGATGGGCGAGAAGCTGCGGGCCGCGGGAGGCCGCGTGACGATCAACAGCGCGCTCTACTTCGAGAAGTGGAACGGTACGCAGCAAAACGTGCCGCTGCCTTGCGGATATCCGTACGCAGCGAATGCCGGTGTCGCGCACATCTATGGTGCCGAGCTCGAGCTGAACGCCGTCATTCTATCGGGACTGACCTTCTCGGCGAGCGGCGGCTATACACACGCAACCTTCGTCGTTGGCAGCCTCGAGGCGGGCATTCAGCCGGGAACCCGTGTGCAGGATGTCCCGGAGCATACGTTGAGCACCGCCGTGGTGTATCGGCACGGCCTGTGGGATCAGTTGACGTTCGTGACTCATCTGGAAAACAACTATGTGGGCCGACGAACCGATGTGACCTACGCGCTCAATGATCTGCCGTCTTACGATCTGACCAGCCTGCGAGCCGGCGTGGAGAGCGACCGCTGGAGCGCCACGCTTTTCGCCAGAAACGTCTTCAACCAGCGAGCGATCCTCACGAACGCCTTTCAGATCAATCTGAACATCCCCACCTTCAACCGTATGGTGATCACCCAGCCGCTGACTTTCGGGCTGGATTTGAGCTACCACTTCTGACATTTCGGAAAAAATGCGGAACACTCAACGATTGCGTCCAGGGCTGCTCGCCCTCGCATTGCTCGGCTGTCTGGCAGCTTGCGCGAAGACGAGCGAAACCAGGTCTGGGGACGCCAAGGCTGCGATGGCCAGCGAGGCACCGGCGGCAGCGGTGGACAGCAGCCGCCTTGCCGCTGCAGCTACCGAGCCCGACCAGTGGTTCACTCCAGGCCGCGACGGGGGCGGCACGTACTATTCTCCTCTTGCGGCCATCAACGACCAAAACGTCGAGCGCCTCGGGTTCGCGTGGGACTACAGGCTCGGGACGAAGCGCGGACAGGAGGCGACCCCCGTCGTGGTCGATGGCATCCTGTATGCGTCAGGCAATTGGGGTCGCGTTTACGCGCTCGATGCTGCGAGCGGTCGCGAACTTTGGACCTACGATCCGCAGGTGGATGGCCAGTGGGGCCGGTATGCCTGCTGCGATGTAGTCAACAGGGGGCTTGCCGTCTGGCAGGGACGGGTCTACGTGGGGAGCATCGACGGATACCTGCATGCGATCGACGCCCGCACCGGCCGGCGTGTCTGGAGAGTCGATACGTTGCCGGAGCGCAAGCCGGACGGCTTCCATTACGCCGTGACCGGCGCACCCGTCATCGCTGGCGATCTCATTGTGATCGGCAACGGCGGCGCGGATTTCCAGGGCGGCCGCGGGTCGTTGGCGGCGTTCGCCCTCGACAGTGGAGCATTCAAGTGGCGGTTCTACACGGTGCCGCGCGACCCCAAACTCGGTCCTCAGGAGCAGCCTCACCTGCAGGCTGCGGCGCGCACATGGCCGGCGAAATATGACTGGAGTATGGGAGGTGGAGGCACGGCGTGGGACGGGCTGGCGTATGACCCGCAGCTGAAACTGCTTTACCTCGGAACCGGCAACGCGTCGCCTTATCACGGTGAGCGCGACCCAGCGGGGCAGGGCGATGCGCTCTACGTCGCCTCCATCATTGCGGTGCATGCCGACACGGGTGAGATGGCGTGGTACTACCAGGCGAGTCCCGGTGAGGGCTGGGACTACGATGCCACCAACAAACTCATCCTCGCCGAGTTGCGGCTCAACGGCAACCCGCGCAAGATCATCATGCAGGCGAACAAGAACGGCTTCCTCTACGTGCTCGACCGGATGACGGGAGAGTTCCTCTTCGCGCATCAATTTGCCTATGTGAGCTGGACCACCGGCCTGGATCCCGCGACGCACCGGCCGGTGGTCAATCCGGCGGCCGACTGGGGCCGCGCACCGGCGTTGATTTTTCCCGGCGCGATCGGCGCGCATGGGTGGCAGCCCATGTCCTACAGCCCCAAGACAGGACTCGTCTACATACCCGTCAGTGACGCGGCCATGGTCTATGTGGATACTTCCAAGCGGCGGGCCGGATTGATCGAAGGCAACTTCGAGTTGGCGTTCTTTTTCCCCGAGGACTACGACCCCCAGGCGCTCGAGAGCCTGTTCGGCAAGCTGCCCTCGCTGCAGTCGCTATCCCCGCAGGGCAAACCCCCCAAATCGCGCGGCTTCGTCCGCGCAGTTGACCCTCTCACCGGCAAGATCGCCTGGGAGCAGCAGTCCGATGGTGTCTGGGACGGCGGCATCCTCTCCACCGCGGGTAATCTCGTCGTGCGTGGAGACACCAGCGGTCACCTCGATGTGTATGCAGCCGGTTCGGGAAAACTGCTGAAGCGCATCGATGTTGGCACCTCGATCATGGCCGCGCCGATGACTTATCGCGTCAACGGCACTCAATACATATCCGTCATGGCAGGGTACGGCGGGGGGATCCTCTATCAGCCATTTCCCGCAAGCAGCGCCGCGTATAAGTATGGCAATGAGGGACGCATCGTCACGTTCAAGCTGGACGGTGGACCGACTCCGAAACCTTTGCCAGTGAGCGATGATGTGCACTATGCGGCGCCCCCGCACGAGGGTACCCCGGAGACCATTGCAAAGGGCGAGCTGCTCTACAACCGATACTGTTCGCGCTGTCATGCCTTCGGCCGCGGCCTTCTCCCGGACCTGCGTCAGCTGTCACCGGCGACGCACAGCATTTTCTACGAAATTGTTCTGCGCGGTGCGTACCAGCCGAAAGGCATGGCCCGATGGGACGATGTGCTGTCGCACGAAGACGCGGCAGCGATACACGCCTTCCTGGTCGACCAGTCCTGGCAACTGCAGACTGCCCGCGCAACGCCAGCGAACGGGAAGATGCAGTGATGCGTGCCGCTTGTCCCGGGAGCACGCTGCGCTGGTCCGGGTTGATGGCTGCCTTCGTCTGTATCGTGTCCTCGGGATGCGGTCCCGGCATCGTCATGCCCGGAGTGTCACCCGACTTGAAACACTCGTGGGAGGTGGCTTTCAACCGTCGCGACGCTGCTGCGGTGGCGGCGCTTTACTCGGACGACGCCCAACTCGTCATGTCCGGCAGCCCCCCTGTGCGCGGCAAAGCGGCCATTCGCGCAGTGATCGCAGACATGATCAAGTCAGGTGTCAAAGTACGGATTGGCATGGACCGCAACCTGGGGTCGGGCGATATCGCATACGTGTATGGCGCCTACTCCGTCCTGGACCCCTCCGGCGACCATGCAGTGGAGAAGGGCCGGTACGTTGAGGTTTGGAGCCGCCACGCCGGGACCTGGCGCATCGACCTCGATGTGAACGCGGCCGTCCCGTAACGCGAACGCAGGTTCGAGTCCTTTGTCCGAAAAAGCTCCCGGACCAGGTGCAGGTGGCCGAGCTCGTAATCCACGAATCGCGTCCAAAATCTCTTTCACCCGTGGATTCGGCTCCTGCTCCAGCGGATCGGTGCTCAGCTTGATGTTTCCGCTGTTGACCGGGCGGCGTTTAGCCGCATGCAGAGCCAAGTTGTAGCACTTTCATACAAGGCATTCGATAAACCAATTTGTAGAGTAGAAGGGGACGCGAGGATCGCGCACGGGCCGACTGTTTCAGCAACAGGGAAAACGCGAATTGCATGCCGATTTTGCCCCGGGGAGCGTCATGATCCGGCCCGCCGGCTCGAGCGAACGAGTGTATGGCGCCGTGCCGGAGAGACTGCGCATCGGCGTTTCAGAGCGAGGAGCATCGAATCATGACAAGACAGACCATTGCCGTTGAACACGTCCGCATTGAATCGGCGAAGTCATTCGTCGATGTTCGCGCCGCGCTGGAGCGCACCGTGCCTCGCTTGGATCCCACCCTCGCGAAAGCTCTGGATGAAGGGGACTTCGAGCGGGCTGCCCGGGAAAAGAAGGAGGGGCCGGAATTATCAATCTTCCAAGTCCGTGATCATGGTGCGTTGCTGAAGATTGCCGGCAAAGCGCGTAATGCGCTCCAGTACGACATCGGCAATCCCATCACGGCCTCGCTTATGACGAGGCATCGGCTTGCGGCCGCGCTCTATCCTCCGATTCGGGTGGTGCTTTACGAGAACGATGCCGGACATGGGGTCTTCGAGTACGACCAGCCATCGACGACCTTCGGTCAGTTCGGCGACGAGCGTGTGACCGCCGTCGCGCGTGGGCTCGACGAGGCGCTCACGCGCGCGTTGACCAGGGCGGCCGAGTGACCTCACCCGACGCGCGCTAGCCGAATTTGGCCTTCAGCCGTTCCGATAACTTCGACAGCTGTATCACCACCCGTTCGTGTGTGCCCACTCCAATTTCCTCGCTCCCGTCGATCGCACGAATCGAAAACTCGATGCGCCGTCCATCAACGTCGGTCACTTTCGCTTCGCCGGTGACGCGGCGACCCGCCGGCGTCGCCGCCAAGTGACGCACGTCGACGCGCGTGCCGAGCGCGCTTTCGCCGGCGTCCAGATAAGGCTTGATCGCGTTGAGCGCCGCGTTCTCCATGACCATGATCATGACCGGCGTCGCCAGGACCGGAGGCAATGTCACGTCCTTGAAGCGGCTGGCCAGATGCTCGGGCATGACAACAAGACTGAACGAACCCGTGGCCCCGACCGGTATCGATTGCATGGCCTTTCCTTGCAGCTGAATGAACAGGGGAAACAAAGCCGCCGCTCCGGATGATTGGCGTACGTTACACGCTCCTCGCTAGGCTGCGCCGAATGGTCCTGGATACGCTGCAGCCAATGTCTGAATGTCGCCCGGCGTGAGTGCTATTGAAAGCGCCACAGCGTTTTCCTTGGCATGCGCCGGCGAGCCGGATTCGGGAATTGCGATGACTTTCCCGCTGCGGATGACCCAGGCCAGCGCAACCGCGGCTGCCGAGCATTCATGCGCAGCGCCGATCTGCGCCAGCGTGCGGTCACCTACCAGGAGATTATTGTCGCCGCCGAGCGGAGAATACGCCATCACCGGCATGTTGTGCTGCGTGCACCATGGCAGAACGTCACGCTCAATGCGACGGTTGTTGAGACTGTAAGGGACCTGATTGGTCGCGCAGCGATGGCCGTCTGGAACACGGAACAGATCTTCCATCTGGCCCATGTTGAAGTTGGATACACCCCAAGCGCGAATCTTTCCCGCCACGCGTAGTTGTTCGAAAGCCGCTACAACGCCGGAGAATTGCGTGCTGGGGACTGGCGAATGCAGCAAATAGAGATCGAGATGGTCGGTGCCGAGACGAGCGAGGCTCGCCTCGCAAGCACGGGCGATGCCATCTCCAGACACTTGATTGTCCTCCACCTTGGAGACCAGGAATATACGGTCGCGCTGACCGGCAATCGCGTGACCAATGAATTGCTCGGAGCGGCCATTTCCGTAATTTCCTGACGTATCGATCAACGTCATGCCGAGCGAAATGCCTGTGCGCAGCGCCTCTTCTTCAACAGCCAGCGGATGCCTTCCCTGTCCTAGATGCCAGGCGCCTTGCCCGAGCGCCGGGATCGCGGTGCCGTCTGGAAACCGTACGGTACGCCCTGCGGTCTCCGATGCCGCGCCTGTCGCGGCAAGAACCCGTGCACTTAGTTGCACCGCAAGCACGGCACTCATGGGGGGCAACGATAAGCCGAACGCCGCACAACGCGTACTAAATTGACGTCGGCTGAGCAAATGCTCGTTCACGGTGTCCATCTCCTCCTGCTCTCCTTCCGGCTAGAGAATTGTAATAGCCTGAATGCGGTATGCCGGTGACTCTTGCCGCTCGGCACTATTGCAGCAGGTGCAAGAAGTCACTGAGGCGCGGGCTTAGCCGGATGATCACCCTTATATGGCACCCGCGCAACTTCGCGGACGGATTTTGCCCCTTCACACGAACGGTTGAGTCAGTGCCATACGGAAAGCCTGACGAGATTGGGAGTATGCGGCCGGTTTGGCCAGGGTACACCGCCAAACCGGCCGCCGGATACTTACGGCAAGGGCCTATCCCAATAGCGCGGGGCCTGGTAGTAATCGTAGGTCCGATCGCGGAACACCATGCCGTCATCGCGTGTCAGCTCGTCGATCGAGCCGCACGGGGCGGCCTGGAGCTGCTCCTTCGTGTAGCTCACCACGTAGCCGTTCTCCGCCGGGTCGAAATCGAGCGCCGACCACGGAATCGGGTGGTATTTCTCGTTCATTCCCAGGAAGCCGCCGAAACCCACGACGGCGAACATGATGTTGTTGGACTGCTTATCGAGAATGATGTCCTCGATCTGTCCGATCTTGTTGCCGGCCGTGTCGATGACCTTGGTGCCCAGAACTCTCTTCGCACGGATGGCTGATGTATGTCCGGTGACACTTGGCATGAGCAATCTCCTCTCGTATTTGCCTGTGAGCACGTGAAGGTTGCCGCAGACGGCCGCGACGGAAAATTGCCCGGGTGCGGTTTCGCGTGTAGGACTTTGCCCCAATTGACCTGAAAGCGTAATCCGTGGCGCTGCATCAGGCGTTCCGCTCCGGGGCTGAGACACCCTGCACAGCAGCGAATTGTTGTTGCGACAGCGCCGCGCGCGTTCGTGCCTCGACGATCTCGGGCACCTTGACGCGAGTGTTGGAGTCTTCATTTTCGCACGGGCGTATCTCGGCATCGAGACGCTGGCGTGGATGTCAGTGGTCGAGTCGGGCGAATTTCGGATTGGAATCTTGAAGGACTGATACCTACAATTTTGCGAAACATGCGGGCGAAATGGCTCGGATTCGGAAAGCCAGCGTCCAAACCCGCCTCAATGACGCTGCGCTTCGGGTCACGGAGGTATCCCTTGGCGCGCTCGATTCGCTGCAGGATTACGTACTGATGCGGAGAGCTGCCAGTGCTCTGTCTGAACATCTCGGCAAAGTAGTGCGGGCTCATACCAGCAATCGCAGCGAGCTGAGACATACTAAGATCACCGCCCAGGTGGTCGCCGATGTGGTCAAGCACACGCTTAAGGCGGTATCGTGGCAGACCCCCTTTGTAGCCGACCGGAGAGTAATGCCTTACCGCGTATCGATTCAGCAAGTACACCGCCAACGCATTGGCCAATGATTCACCGTAGAGCCGGCCCGCTGGCGAGCCCGCATTGAGATCGGCCCTCATGGCAAGCAACACGGCCATGATGTTCGGGTCGTTCAAATTCCACTGCTCCATCAGTTCGATATTGCTCTGGTGAGTGGTTTCGTCCAGCGCATTCACCAACAGGCATGGATGGATCGCGGCAGCGATGCGATGTGTCGGGCCAGTCCATCTGAGCTCATCGACCGTACCTCGAGGGAGAATGAAGGTCGTGCCGGGGTTTGCGGTAAACCGCAGCGTTTTCCCCCGGGTGAGCACTTCGTACCTGACCGATCCGCGCAGCACGACGTGCAGAAAATTCTCAAGATGCTCGTGCCGAGGGATGACGCACGCTGGAACACAGTAGTCCTCGACAGCGACCCCCGACCAGTGCAGGGGAGCGCTCGACAGAGTCGGTTGAGCTTGCAGCAAAGGCTCGACTCGGCCGTCACGCAGGACCTCGACGCGGGAGAGGTTCACTCCCGCTGAACTCTGTGCCGTGCGTTGCGGCGCTCGCGCATCATTGGCGGCGTTCTCAGCAGCCATGAGTTCCTCCGCAGAAGTCCGCGCCCGAGCCTGGGCGTTTGGCGGAGTGTACTCCCGACGGTCTGCGCACGTCTGTTGGCTTTCTGCTGCTTTACGGCTGCACAGCCTGCGGCCGCGTGTTCGCCCGCAGATGAAAGTTTTGGTCTAGGTCTGGTAAGACAAGCGGCGAGAGGCGGCGTCGGCACCCGGTTCGCGCTGCTCGCGCTGATCCCGTGCACCGACGCATTTGCGCCGACTCGTATGCGTTATGCGGGGCACGGCCCCCTATGACGCGCATCGTGTCCTTCGGCGTCCAGATCGAACTTGACGCGCGTGGTAATGCGCCGGTCAAGCATCGCGATGGGATCGTTTCTTCGCCGAACGTGCGCTCGACGGGAACGTTTCCCAATGGAGGATCCACGATGCAGCCCCCCGCATCGTTCTCCCCGCGGAGGTGGACGCCCGAGCCTGCAGCGCTCGAGACGTGTCGAAGAGTACAGGAGCGGCCTGTACGACAGTGGCTCGCACGATGGGATTGGCCATGGCGCATTGTCCACTCCAAATTCTCGAACGCGGCTACACGACAGCTTTGCAAAGCACGCACGATCTCAGCCCTGCCAGCCGCCAAATGGCTCGAAGACGACGGGTGGCCCGCCGCTGGGTACAAGGT
>CAZDTG010000133.1:0-11786 GCA_964508005.1 uncultured Steroidobacteraceae bacterium | reverse complement strand
GATCCGGCCATGCGGCCCATCGTCGGTCTGTCCTTCACCGTTCCGATCGATCAAGGCAAGTACCGGGCATCCGTTGACGCGGCGCGCGCACAGGCGCGGCGCAGCGCATCGACACTCGAGGATCAGCGGGCGAGCATGCTCGCAGACCTTGCGGCCGACTACGCATCCGTGCACGAAGCCGCGCAATCCCTCGCGCTTTATCGCGACGAGCTCGTACCGCTCGCCCGCGAAACGCTCGAGGTAGCGCGCACCGAATATGGCAGCGGCCGCGGTGACTTTCTCAACGTGCTGGCGGCCGAGCAGCACCGGCTCGACACTGAGATTGGGCTGGCACGCGCGCAGTCCGAGTACTTCCAACGACTGGCAGAGCTCGAGCAGGTGAGCGGGGGCGGCCTACTCGCGCCGCGCTCGAGCGAACCAGGAGTGGGGCGATGAAGAGCTATCGCACGGCGTTCCTTGCGGCGCTCGCCGCAAACTTCGCTCTCCTCGCAATCGTGGCGGGATGGTGGTGGAACTCCCCGAAGCCGGTGCTGACGAGCGGAGCTGCATCCCAACCCAGCGGTGCGCTCGCGTCGGAATCCATCCCGACTCCCTCATCGGAAACGCCCGGTAGGACGGAGCCCGCCCTGGCGCCGTTGCAAATCTCCCCGCAGCGCCTGCAGAGCATCGGCGTGAAGACGAGCGAGGTCGAGCGCAAACGGGTCAACGACCGAATCCTCACCACCGGAAACGTTACGGCGGACGAGACCCGGCTCGCCTACGTCCAGGTGCGCTTTTCCGGCTATGTGCAGAAAGTCTTCGTGAATGCCACCTATCAGTACGTCCGCAAGGGCCAGCCGTTATTCACGATATACAGTCCGGAGCTTGTCTCAACGGAACGTGAGCTCCTCCTGGCCAAGGACAATCAACGACAGCTCTCGCACAGCTCGGATCCCGAGGTCGCAGTGGACGCCGCCTCCCTGGTGGACGCCGCAGTACAGCGGCTCAGACAATGGGATATCCCGCAGAGGGAGATCGCCAGAATCGAATCAACCGGGCAGGTCCGGCAGGATCTGGAGATCGACTCCCCCGTTTCGGGCTACATCACGGACCGTGAGGCGCTACCGAACAAGTTCGCTCAGCCGGACACCCGCCTCTACACCGTGGCGGATCTCTCGACCATCTGGGTGTTCGCTCAAGTCTTCCAGAACGATCTGGGGCGCCTCAAGGCTGGCGATTCCGCGACTCTCACCGTCGACACGTATCCGGGCCGGACATTCTCCGGCCGCGTGGATTTCATCTACCCGGACGTCGACATGACAACACGCACCGCGCGCGTGCGGCTTGCGTTCCAGAATCCCGCACTCGTGCTCAAACCGGGAATGTTTGTCAACGTTTCTCTCGAGATCCCGATCGGAGAGCACGAGGTAATTCCGGCCGCCGGCGTGCTCCAGACCGGCACACGAGCGCTTGCGTTCGTGGACCACGGTGGGGGGAATCTCGAGCCGCGGGATATTCAGCTCGGCGAGCGTGTTGGGGATGGTTACATTGTGCTGAAGGGACTCGAGGTTGGAGAAAGGATCGTCACATCGGCCAATTTTCTGATCGACTCGGAGAGTCAGCTCCAGGCGGCGCTCGGGACCTTCGTTCCACCACCGCCCGGTGCGGGCACTGCGGGAGCAACGGGCGCTCCCCACGGAAACATCGAGCTGACTACGGAGCCGAATCCCCCACGCAAGGGCGACAACGTCATTCGAGTGACGCTCAAAGATGAGCGCGGCTCGCCCGTTGCGGGCGTGCAAGTCACGGCGACTTTCAACATGGCGGCGATGCCCGCCATGGGCATGGCGGCAATGCGCGTCCCCATCACGCTCACCGACAAGGGCAACGGTCTATACGAGGGCTCAGGAGAACTGCAAAGCGGAGGTACCTGGCAAGTCACAATTCTTGCCAGGAAGAACGATCAGATCCTCGCCGCCAAGCAGCTCTCTGTCAACGCAACGGGGGGCATGTAAGTGATTGCGCGAGTCATTGAGTGGTGTACGCGAAATCCCTTCCTGGTCTTCACGGCGACATTCCTCGCGGTGGCTGGGGGAGTGTGGACCATGACGCGCATCCCGCTGGATGCGCTACCCGACATCTCGGATGTGGAGGTCATCATCCATACGCCCTGGGACGGCGAGCCGCCCGATATCATCGAGGATCAGGTCAGCTATCCGATTGTCACCGCGCTCCTGGCCGCACCGCACGTGAAGGCCGTACGCGCTCAAACCATGTTCGGCGATTCCTACGTGTTTGTCGTTTTCGAGGACGGCACGGACCTCTACTGGGCGCGATCACGTGTGCTTGAGTACATGCAGCAAATCCAGGGCCGCCTGCCGACAGGAGTCCATCCCGTCATGGGTCCCGATGCCACGGGAGCAGGTTGGGTCTACCAATACGTCCTGGTGGACCACACGCACAAGCACAGCCTCGCCGATCTGCGCAGCCTGCAAGACTGGTATCTGCGTTATCAGCTTGAAACCGTTCCGGGCGTGGCCGAGATCGCCTCCATTGGCGGATTCGTGCGGCAGTATCAGGTGCAACTCGATCCCGTGAAGCTCCGTGCCTACAACATCCCGCTAGCGACCGTGATCGACCACATTCGATCTGGTACCAATGAAGTTGGCGGACGCCTGCTCGAATTGGGCGGGGCGGAATACATGGTCCGCGGCCTCGGCTATTTCCGCTCTCTGGATGATCTGTCCAATGTCCCGGTCGCGACGAAGGACGGGACGCCCGTTCTCGTGCGTAATCTCGGCACCGTCGCGTTCGGTCCCGATATCCGGCGCGGCGTCGCCGAATGGCAAGGCGAGGGCGAGACTGTCGGCGGAATCGTCGTGATGCGCTATGGCTTGAATGCGCTGCAGGTGATCAACGGCGTGAAGGCAAAGATTGCCGAGATCACCCCCTCGTTGCCAGCGGGCATTGAAATCCGCGCGGGCTATGACCGCTCAGGCCTGATCAAGGCGTCGATTCAGACCCTCGAGCGTGATTTGATCGAAGAAGGGATCGTGGTGAGCCTGGTCATCATCATCTTTCTGTGGCACTTCCGCTCGGCGCTGATCCCGATCCTCTCGATCCCGATTGCGGTGACCGCATCATTCGTCCCGATGTACTATCTCCACGTCTCCAGCAACATCATGTCGCTCGGAGGATTGGCGCTTGCGATTGGCGTGCTCGTGGACGCGGCGATCGTCATGGTGGAGAACGGCCACCGGCTTCTCGCCGAGCGGCAAGCTCACCCACTCGCGGAGAGTCCGCCGCCAGACGCCCCAGAGCGGCATGCGGCAGACGGGACAGCACTCGCTGCCCCACGCGCAACGGATAAAGAGCGCCGTCAGGTCTTGCTGATCGCTGCCCAACAAGTCGCACCCGCACTTTTTTTCTCGTTGCTCATCATCGTCGTCTCGTTCCTGCCGGTCTTTCTGCTGCAGGCACAAGAAGGGCGGCTGTTCAGCCCTCTCGCGTGGACCAAGACGCTCGCCATCGCCTGCTCTTCCATTCTCGCCATTACGCTCGTGCCGGTGCTCATGCCCATTTTCATTCGCGGGCGCCTCCTTCCCGAGTCGAAGAATCCGGTCTCGCGCGTCACCCAGGCGATCTATCTTCCCGTGCTCCGGCGTTGCCTGCGCTTTCGCAAGACAACCGTCTGCGTTGCGGCGATCTGTCTCGCGCTCACCGTGCCGCTCGCCACACGGATCGGCAGCCAGTTCATGCCGCCGCTCTTCGAAGGTTCCGCGCTCTACATGCCGACCGCGCTGCCGGGGATCTCAATCACCCAGGCGTCGCAGTTGCTCCAGGAGCAGGACCGCATCATTCGCACATTCCCGGAAGTCGAGACCGTGTTCGGTACCGTCGGACGCTCGGAGAGCGCAACTGACAACGCGCCGCTCGACATGTACGACACAACAATCATGCTGAAACCGCGCAGCGAGTGGCCTCCCGGGATGACCTACGGGAGACTGATTCAGGAGATGGACGCCAAACTGCAGTTCCCGGGCCTCACTAATACGTGGACGATGCCGGTCGAGAATCGACTGGATATGGAGCTCACCGGCATCAAGACGCCGGTCGGGATGAAGATCCAGGGACCGAGCCTCGCTGGAATCCAGGCGGTCGGCGCTCAGATCACCACGATCCTTTCCGGGCAGAGAGGTGTGCAGTCCGTATTCGCTGAGCGGGTCGCAGAAGGCTTCTACGTGAACATTGCGGTGAATCGGCTGGTGGCGGCGCGGTACGGCCTCGATGTGGGGGACGTTCAGCGCGCCATCCAATCGGGTATCGGCGGGGAGAACATCGTGGAGACCATTGAAGGCCGCGAACGCTACCCTGTCAATATCCGCTACAACCGTGACTTCCGCGGTGACATCGCGGAGCTCAATCGGGTCGTGATCGCAACGCCCTCAGGTGCACAAATCCCGATCAGCGAAGTGGCTTCGATTTCCTTCTCGCGCGGGCCGTCGATGATCCGTGACGAGGATGCGCAGCTGACGGGCTACGTCTATTTCAATCTGAATACCTCCGACTATGGCAGCTTTGTCACGCGCACTGACCAGCTGCTGCGCGAAAAACTGCATCTACCCGCCGACTACACCTATACGTGGTCTGGCGAGTACGAGTTCGAGTTGCACGCGAAGAAGCGTCTCGAGCTGATCCTTCCCATCGTTTTTTTCGTGATCTTCATGCTCCTGTATCTGCTTTTTCACTCAGTGGCGGAGGCGGCGATGCTCTTCTTCCCGGCCTTCTTCGCACTCATCGGAGGGCTGCTCCTGCAGTTCCTGCTCGGCTATAACTTTAGTGTCGCCGTCGCGGTGGGCTATATCGCCCTATTTGGCATCGCCGTCGAAACGGCAGTCGTGATGATCGTCTATCTGCATGCCGCTCTTGATCTTCGCTTGGCGCAACGACACCCCTTGAAGCACGAGGATATCGAGGCGGCAATAATCGACGGAGCGGTCTTGCGATTGCGCCCGAAGCTCATGACTGTTTTTGCCGTGATCGGCAGTCTCGGACCGCTCCTGTGGGAGACGGGAATCAGCTCGGATGTGATGAAGCCGATTGCCGCGCCCATCGTGGGCGGGATGGTGAGCTCGACCCTCGCCGTGATGGTTCTCGTGCCGATCCTGTTCGCAATGCTGAAGGAGCGCGCATTCCGTCGGGGAACCCTGCGGTCGCCCCGTGCACCCGGGCCTTAACTGAGCTCGTCGATTGGTGATGCAGCGCAACAAAACGACGACCCCTGCCGATGCGGGGCGATCCGCGGGCGTGGTGACTTGGAGCTTGCCGATCTTCCGTAAGCATAGCGAAGGGCAGCGCAGCCCACGCTTGTCTCTGGTCTCCGAGGCGTCGGTCGCAGCGATGGAGACGAATCCGAACGGCGCAGGCACAATTAGGACGATGGCCATCAAACAGCTCGCGCAGAAGCAGATCGGTGCCGTTGCGGAGCTTCTCGGGGCGCTACCAGGAGGATTCCGCGTATCCGGATACGAACCTGGGAAATTTGCGCCCTTTCGGCAACCTGCAACGCTTCCGTGCGGATGAGGGCAATTGAATTGGGCGATTCGGTGGCGACTTCCAGCACCTATGGCGCGCCCCAACCGATCTGGCCAGGAGCGAGCAGCGCGCGGCTGCAGCAAGCTCGTCTGTCCTCATGAACGGTGATCGCCAACCGACAACCCCTACGCAGCGCCTCGGAAAAGACACATTCCTGGCGGGCGCTGGGGAGATGGGCGAGCTCCTCCGGTCGATCGACTGGGGGAAAACCCCACTGGGACCTCTCGCGCATTGGCCGCAGAGCCTGCGGACGACAATGAGCATTTGCCTGAACTCGAAGTTTCCAATCGCCGTTTACTGGGGACCCGGGTACCTCATGCTCTACAACCAGAGCCTCGTGCCGATGGTTGGCCCGAAGAAGCATCCGCGGGCGCTCGGACAGCCCGCGAGCGTCGTGCTCTCCGAGATCTGGGGGATCATCGAACCACTGCTCCGCCACGTCCGCACGACTGGGGAGGCAACGTGGTCGGAAGATCTGATGCTCCCGATGGCGCGCACGGGGACCCCGGAGGAATCGTACTTCACGTTCACCTACAGCCCCATTCGCGACGAGACCGGAGGTGTGGGCGGGGTCTTTTGCGCCGTCGTGGAGACGACCGATAAGGTCATCGAAGAACGACGGCTGCGTCTCCTCAATGCGCTTGCCGAGGCAAGTCGAGCGCAGAGTCCGGCGGAGGCTTGTTCCCACTCAGCGGCGGAGATCGCGCGCTCGTCCGCGGATGTTCCCTTCGCGCTCATATACCTGCTGGACAATGCGGGGCTGGCGACTTTGGCCGGTTCGGCGAACCTCGCGGCAGGAGATCCGCTAGCACCCATTACGCTTCAACCGGGCGAGTCCGGGCCTTGGCATTTCGAAAATCTGAAGGACGAGCCGCGCTTCGTGCCGCTCTCCGCACGGCCCAATAGCTCGCGAGGCGCCGTAATCCTGCCCCTGGAGCGGACCGGGGCGGGCCAGCCCATGGGGTTTGTGGTTGCAGGCCTGAGCCCGATACTGGCCCAAAGCCCGTCCTATACCCGCTTTCACAAGCTTCTGGCCAAGGGCATTTCGCAGGCGGTGAGTAGCGCTGCCCTGCTCGAAGAGGAACGCAAGCGCGCCAAAGCCCTTGCCGAGCTTGACCGTGCCAAGACCGCTTTCTTCGGCAATGTGAGTCACGAGTTCCGCACTCCGCTCGCTCTGATTTTGGGTCCCGCAGAGGACGCTCTGGCGGCAGCGGAATCCTTATCGACCGTCGAGCGCGAGCGGTGGGCGCTGGTGCACCGAAACGCGCTGCGACTTTCGAAGCTGGTCAATACACTGCTCGACTTTTCGCGCATCGAAGCCGGGCGCGTTGAAGCCTCGTACGAGCCCACGGACTTAGCCGCCTTCACGGGCGATCTCGCAAGCATGTTCCGCTCTGCTATCGAGCGGGCTGGGCTGAAACTGCGGCTCGATCTGACGCCGACCGACGAACCCGCGTACGTCGATCGCGAGATGTGGGAGAAGATTGTTCTCAACCTTCTCTCCAACGCACTGAAGTTCACCTTTGAAGGAGAGGTCGCGATTTCTGTGCGGCTGCGCGACCATGACTTCGAGGTGGTCGTTCAGGACACCGGGATCGGTATCCCGACTGCTGAGTTGCCGCACGTGTTCGATCGGTTTCATCGCATCAAGGGTGTCCGGGCGCGCACGCAGGAGGGCACCGGGATCGGTTTGGCCCTCGTAGCCGAGCTCATCAAACTGCATGGTGGGCGTGTACTCGTGGAGAGCACCGAAGGCCGCGGGACCTCGTTCATCATTAGAATGCCGCGCGGCCAGCGCCACCTTCCCTCCGATCGAATCCAAGCCGTCAGGACGCTGCCGTCGACATCTGGCGGAGTGGCGCCGTACATCGAGGAAGCGCTGCGATGGAATGTGCCGCAGGCTGCAGTGCCCTCCACTTCCCGCGAAGAGGTCGAGAGTCGCGGGATCGCTGGCCCTCGAGCACGGGTTGTGCTTGCGGACGACAATGCCGATATGCGCGACTATCTCGCCCGTCTCCTGCGCGAGCGGTGGGATGTCGAGGCAGTTGCAGACGGTGCTGCGGCGCTCACCGCAATTCGAAGCCGCCCGCCCGATCTCGTCCTGGCTGATGTGATGATGCCGGGCCTCGACGGCTTCGAGTTACTCCATAGAATCCGTAGCGACCCGGCGTTGCGCCTGACACCTGTGATCCTCTTGTCGGCACGGGCCGGTGAGGAGGCCACAGCCGAGGGGCTCAACGCAGGCGCGGACGACTACATCGTCAAACCATTCTCGGCGCGCGACCTGCTCGTGCGGGTCGCATCGAAGCTGGCAGTTGCGGGAATGGCGAGCGAGGCGCGCGCCATCGAGGAGGCAGCGCGCAATCGATTGTACGGACATTTCATGCAGGCCCCGTTTCCCATCGCCGTCCTTCGCGGACCCCACCACGAGACTGAGCTCGCCAACTCGGTGGCACTCAACGCCTGGGGCAAGGACGAGTCGATTCTCGGCAAGCCCATCATAGACGGGATCCCGGAGCTCAGAGGACAGCCCTTCATCGGCTACATGGACGAAGTATTCCGCACCGGTGTCGCGCATCGCGCTCGTGGTGAGTTGGCGCGACTGGTTCGCTCCGCCGGCGGTAAACTCGAAGATGCCTACTGGGATTTCGTGTATGCGCCATTACGCGATGCGTCGGGGACGGTCGACGGAGTGCTCATCGCCGCTTTCGAAGTAACCGCGCAGGTCCGTGCCGCACAGGAGCTCGCCAAGCTGTTGGCAAGCGCCGAGGCGAGCGAGCGGCAATTCCGGGAGCTCGTCGAGAATCTTCCCGAGCTGGCATGGACCGCGCAGCCAAATGGCTGCATCGATTACTACAACCGCCGCTGGTACGAGTACACGGGCACTACCTTCGACGAGGTACAGGGTTGGCAGTGGACCTCGCTCGTGGGCCCGGAGCAGCTCGCTACGGTCATGCAGAGATGGCGGTACTCGCTCGATTCCGGTGAGCCCTTCGAGATGGAGTTTCCGGTCCGTGGCGCTGATGGCGAATTTCGTTGGTTCATGACGCGCGTAAAGCCTCTTCATGATAGTGAGGGACGTATCGTCCGCTGGTTCGGCTCGAACACCAACATCGACGACCGTCGCCGCAACGATGATTTCCGGGAGACGTTCCTGGGAATCCTTGGCCATGATCTGCGCAATCCATTGAACACTATTCTCATGACCGCGCATCTGCTGCAGGCGCACCACAACGCGCCACACGAGATCCGTAGCATCGTGGAACGTGTGACGCGCAGCGGCATACGCATGCAGCGCATGATCGAGCAACTTCTCGATTTGACGCGCGCGCGCCTGGCCTCTGGAATTCCCATTGAGTTGAGCTCCGAAGAAATCGACCTGGCCCCGCTGGTGACGAAGATCGCCGATGAGGTGCGCGCTGCCCACCCACAGTCCACGATCGAACTGCGCACACAAGCCAACTGCACCGCGCGGGTCGACGCCGATCGCCTCGAGCAGGTCATCTCCAACCTCCTCGAAAACGCCGTTACGCATGGAGAGAAGGCGAGGCCCATCCGCGTCAATCTCACGTCCCACCCGAACACGGTTTCCGTAACCGTCCACAACTACGGCCGCCCGATTGATGCGGCTTTTTTACCGCTGCTTTTCAATCCGTTCGCGCGAGGGGAGCGGGGCCGAGGATCTTCCGCAGGCCTGGGGCTTGGCCTTTACATATCGGAGCGCATCATCGCCGCTCACCGCGGCAGCCTCTCGGTTCGGTCCACGCAGGACACGGGTACTCAATTTGACGTGGTGTTGCCCAGACGGCGGCATGATAACAACGGGAGGCGTTGAACCTCGCATCGGCCTCTCGTCCTACAGCCTTTGTCCCGGCGGTAGTGCTCAATGCGGGTCTAACATCAGGGCGGTCTTGCCTCCGCCGGAGGAAACCGAGGACGCGACGACGGCCGTCGAAGGCGCGCAGGCCAAATCCACCGCTGACGCCATCCGGGATGCGCGCTGATGGCCACCAACGGGTTGAATTCGACGCTCACTCAGACGGGCGGTGCGCCGGCGCGCTACCGCCCGTCCGGGCGATCCCGGAGCTCATTTCTGGGAGTTGGCCTTTAACTGATTCCTGCAGGTGCTCTTCCTTTCACTCTTCGACATGCCGCTGTTCTTTGCCTTCTCGGCCGCCATGCAGTCCTTCATCGCCTGCTTGCTCTCGCTGGGTGTGCTGCTACTGGACTGGGCTGCGCTGGTGACTTGCTGTTGGTGTGGCGAAGACGCGGACGCGGGTGCGGTCCCGTTCGTGGTGGGAGCCTCCACGGCGTGACTCGAAGTGGTTTCTCGCTGACTTGGGCTCGAGGCAGCGCTCGGCGCGGTGGGGTCAGAGGGTGGCGTCGTTTGTGCGACTGCGAGCGAGGCTGCGGTAATCGCGATCATTCCTGTCAAGACTGTTCGAAATTTCATGACGACTTGTCCATGATGTTTCGTTGAGAGTTGCAAACTTGCGCCCCGCGAAGCTATAAGACCATCAGCCGACGCCCATTTGGCTGTGAAATTTCTCCTACGCTTTGATGTGCTGCCTGGTCACCGCCTCACCCCGCGGAGAGCAACCTGATGCGGTGGAAGACCGGAAGCGCGCGCGGCAGTCCGGTCACGGCGCGACGCAGGACGTGAGATTGGTCTAAGATCCGGGGAAATACGCCAAAGTAGAACGACCTCCAGCAAGGCGGAGAGTGAAATGAGCTTCCCCATCGTCGCCATCGGCGCCTCGGCGGGCGGTTTCGAGGCGGTCTCGGAGCTGCTCGCCGCCGTGCCCTCCAAGGGCGGGATGGCCTACGTGGTGGTTCAGCACCTGGATCCCAGTCACGAGAGTCTGCTGGCGGAGCTTTTGGCGAAGAAAACCTCTATGCCGGTGATGCCGGCCCATGAGGGTCTGGCGGTCGCTCCCGATCACGTCTACGTCATCCCCCCCAATGCCACGCTCACGGTTCGGGATGACCGACTTCATCTGACGCCGCGCGCGAGCGGACCTGGGCGCCACATGCCGGCTGACGCGCTGTTCAAATCACTCGCCGAAGCGCGCGGTGACAGTGCCATCGCCGTGATTCTCTCGGGTGGGGATTCTGACGGGGCGTTGGGGATGCAGGAGATCAAGCACAGCGGCGGGATCACGTTTGCGCAAGAGCCCTCCACCGCGCGATTCGCGAGCATGCCCCGCAGCGCCATCGAGACCGGGTGCGTGGATTTTGTGTTGCGGCCGAATCAGATTGCCCGTGAGCTCGCGCGCCTGGGGCGCCATCCTTACCTGCGTTTGGTCAGCGCGCCGGCTGTGCAGCCCACCGACGATGCGCCGGACGTCCGCACGGCAGCAGAGGAAGACAGCCTGCGGCGCATCTTTCGGCGGCTGCGTACCGCGCACGGCGTGGACTTCACACACTACAAGCGCAGCACGCTGCGGCGCCGCCTGGCCCGGCGCATGGCGTTGCAGAAGATCGAAGACCCAGCGGAATATGTCGCATTCCTCGAGGGCGATCCTGCCGAGGCCGCCACCCTCTATCAGGACTTCCTCATCCGGGTCACCGGCTTCTTTCGCGATCCAGATTCGTTCGAGGGCTTGGCGCAGCGGGTATTTCCCAGCCTGTGCGAAAGTCGCTCACCGAAGCAGCCGATCCGGCTGTGGGTGCCGGGATGCGCCACGGGCGAGGAGGTCTATTCGATGGCAATCGCTCTGGTGGAATACCTGGGCGAGCGGCTGATGCCGGAAGGCATTCAGATCTTCGGCACCGACGTGAGCGAGGCGGCGATTGAAAAAGCACGCGCCGCGGTTTACCTCGACACCATCCCGCAGGACGTCTCGAGTGAGCGTCTCGCGCGCTTCTTCGTGAAGCAGGACGATCACTATCGCATCGCCAAGAGCATTCGGGATTTGTGCACCTTTGCCCGACAGGATGTGACGCGCGATCCGCCGTTCTCGCGCCTGGATCTCATCAGCTGCCGAAATCTCCTGATCTATCTCGATATAGCCGCGCAGCGCCGCGTCATGCAGACCTTTCACTACGCGCTGAACCCGCATGGCTTTCTGATGCTCGGGCCTTCCGAGAGCGTCGGCCAGACCACCGACCTGTTTGAGCTGACCGATAAACACCATCGCATCTATACGCGCAAAACCACCCCGCCTGGGACGGCGGTTGATCTCATGCAGCGCGGAGGGGCGCCTTACAGT
>CAZDTG010000132.1:0-11803 GCA_964508005.1 uncultured Steroidobacteraceae bacterium | reverse complement strand
ATCGAGCTGTTCCCCAAGGAAGCGCCCGTCACGGTCGAGAACTTCCTGCGCTACGTGGACGACGGGTTCTTCGACGGCACGATCTTTCATCGCATCGTGCCCGGCTTCGTCATCCAGGGCGGCGGGCTGACCGCGGATTTCAGCAACAAGGGAACCCGCGACCCCATCCAGAACGAGGCCAAGAACGGGGTGAAGAACACACGCGGCTCGCTGTCGATGGCGCGCACCAGCGACATCAACAGCGCGACGTCGCAGTTCTTCGTGAATCTCTCCGACAACGCGTTTCTCGATCACGGACCGCGCGATTACGGGTATGCCGTATTCGGGCGCGTGACCGAGGGCATGGACGTCGTCGACAAGATCGCGAAGGTGAAGACGGGCAGGCGCAAAGGCTATCAGGACGCGCCGATGGAGGACGTCATCATCGTTTCGGCGCGCCGGGCTGACGCCAAGTAGTAGCCGGCGCGGGTGCCGTGAATCCCCCGGCAAGTTCGCGAGACGCAGTTTTCTCGCGCGCGCCGGCAGTCTTGCCGCAAGCCCAGCGCGGCAGCTGCCTGGGTGCGCTCTTCAGGTTGTTCGTCTTCGCAATTTTCGCGTGGGTGCTCGTTACGTGCGTGGCGGTGCTGCTGCTGCGCTGGATGCATCCTTTCACCAGCGCCTTCATGATCGAAGCGCGCACTCACGCAGCCGTGGCCGGACCGTCCGGCTACCACACCGACTTTGAATGGGTAGACCTCGAGCACATCTCCTCGAATGCCGCCGTTGCGGTCATCGCCTCGGAAGATCAGCAGTTCCCCTTCCACGCGGGCTTCGACGTCAGGTCGATCCGCGAGTCGGTGCGGGCGAGCGAGCACGGCAGGAAGCTCCGCGGCGCGAGCACGATCTCCCAACAGGTGGCAAAAAACCTGTTCCTCTGGCCCGGAGGCTTCGTGCGCAAGGGGCTCGAGGCCTACTTCACCGTGCTGATCGAGGCGCTGTGGCCGAAGGAGCGCATCCTGGAGACGTACCTCAACATCGCGCAATTCGGCAACGGCGTGTACGGAGTCGAAGCCGCCGCGCATCGCTTCTTCCACAAGCCCGCATCCCGCCTGACCTCGAGCGAAGCCGCCCTGCTGGCGGCCGTCCTGCCCAACCCGATCCGGCTGCGCATCGACAGGCCCTCCGCCTACGTGCTTTCCCGTCGGGACTGGATCCTGGGCCAGATGCGCGATCTCGGCGGAGCGAGTTACCTCAAGGCGCTCGAAAGCGAAAATCCGCCGCCCGCGCCTGCTCCAAAGAGGCGGGCCGCCAGATAATCATCGCTCAGGGTCGTACCCGAGATTCGGGCCGAGCCACTTCTCCGCCTCCGCGACGCTCATGCCCTTGCGCTGCGCGTAGTCCTCGACCTGGTCGCGGTCGATCTTGCCGATGGCGAAGTAATGCGAGTCCGGATGCCCGATGTACCAACCGCTCACCGCCGCTGTCGGATACATCGCAAACGATTCCGTGATCGTGATGCCGGCATTACGCTCCACATCGAGCAGCCGCCACAGTTTCGCCTTCTCCGTGTGATCCGGACATGCGGGATAGCCCGGCGCCGGCCGGATGCCCCGATACTCTTCCTGGATGAGCTCCTGGTTGGTGAGCGCCTCCTGTCCGGCATAGCCCCACAGCTCACGGCGCACGCGCTCGTGAAAGTGCTCGGCGGCAGCCTCCGCCAGGCGATCCGCGAGTGCCTTCAACATGATGCTGGAGTAATCGTCATGCGCCTTCCCGAACCGGGCGACGTGCTCCTCGATTCCTATGCCGGCGGTGACGGCGAATGCCCCGAAGTAGTCGCGCACCCCGCTGGACTTCGGCGCGACGTAGTCGGCCAGGCACTCGTGCGGCTGCCCCGGTGGCTTACCCTTCTGCTGCCGTAGAAACGACACCTTCATCGCCACCTGCGAGCGTGTCTCGTCGGTATAGATTTCAACGTCGTCTCCCACGGAGTTGGCCGGAAACAGCCCGACGACCGCGCGCGCTCTCAGCCAGCGCTCGGCGATTACCTGTTTCAACAGGCGGCGCGCGTCGGCGTAGAGGCTGCTGGCAGCCTCACCCACCTTGGGATCGGACAGGATGTCAGGAAATTTTCCCGCGAACTCCCACGCATTGAAGAACGGCATCCAGTCCACATAGCCCAGCAACTCGCTGAGCGGATAGTCGTCGAATGTCCGTATTCCCAGGGCGCGCGGCGCCGGCGGTGAGAATTCGGCCCAATCGATCCGGCGCCGATTCGCCCGCGCCTGCGCAAGGCTCACCTCTGGCGTCTTCACCTTCTTGTTCGCATGCTGCTCGCGGCGGCGCCCGTGCTCCTCGTTCACCTTTTCAATGAAGGCATCGCGAGCCGTAGGCGTGGTCAGCGTCTGACAAACACCGACCGAGCGCGAGGCGTCCTTCACATACACGACCGGTGAGCGATATTGGGGGGCTATCTTCACGGACGTGTGAGCCGGCGAAGTCGTCGCACCCCCAATGAGCAGCGGTACGACAAAGTTCTGGCGCTGCATCTCCTTGGCGACGTTCACCATCTCGTCGAGCGATGGCGTGATGAGCCCCGACAACCCGATGAAATCCACATTCTCGCGGCGCGCCGTCTCGAGGATCTTCTCGCACGGAACCATGACCCCGAGATCGATCACCTCGTAGTTGTTGCATTGCAGGACGACACCGACGATGTTCTTGCCAATGTCGTGCACGTCACCCTTCACCGTGGCGATCACCATGCGCCCATTCGGCTTGCGGGCGCCCGTATTCCCCTTCTCCTTCTCGATGAACGGCACGAGATGCGCAACCGCGCGCTTCATCACGCGGGCGCTCTTGACCACCTGCGGGAGAAACATCTTGCCGGAGCCGAACAGGTCGCCGACGACATTCATGCCGTCCATCAACGGGCCCTCGATGACCTGTAACGGACGCTCGAATGCGAGGCGCGCCTCTTCGGTGTCCTCGATCACGTAGTCGTCGATTCCCTTCACCAGCGCATGCTCGAGCCGCTTCGCCACGGGCAGGTTGCGCCACTCCAGATCTTCCTTCGGCCTCGCACCCGCCTCGCCTTTGAATTGCACGGCCAGCTGGATGAGCCGCTCGGTGGCATCCGGGCGCCGGTTGAGGACCACGTCCTCGACGGCATCGCGCAGGGCCGGACTGATCTCCTCGTAGATGCCGAGCTGCCCGGCATTCACGATTCCCATATCCATGCCGGCCGCGATCGCGTGATAGAGGAAGACCGAGTGGATCGCCTCGCGTACCGGATCGTTGCCCCGGAACGAGAAGGACACATTGCTGACGCCCCCGCTCACGAGCGCGTAGGGCAACTTGCTCTTGATCCGGCGGGTGGCCTCGATGAACGCCACACCGTAGGCGTTGTGCTCCTCCATCCCGGTCGCAATGGCGAAGATATTGGGATCGAAAATGATGTCTTGCGGCGCCATGCCCGCGCGCTCGGTGAGCAGCTTGTAGGCGCGCTCGCAGATGGCGACCTTCCGCTCGATCGTGTCGGCCTGGCCCTTCTCGTCGAAAGCCATGATCACCGCGGCCGCGCCATAGCGGCGCAACTTGCGTGCATGCTCGAGGAAGATCTCCTCGCCTTCCTTGAGGCTGATCGAGTTGACGATGCACCTGCCCTGCACGCACTTGAGCCCGGCCTCGATGACGGACCACTTCGAGGAGTCGAGCATGACGGGCACGCGCGCGATGTCGGGCTCCGCGGCGACGAGATTCAGGAAGCGCACCATGGCGGCTTCCGAATCGAGCATGCCCTCGTCCATGTTGACGTCGATGATCTGCGCGCCGGCCACGACCTGTTGGCGCGCGATGTCGAGCGCCGCCGCATAGTCGCCGGCTTCGATGAGCTTGCGGAACTTCGCCGAGCCGGTGACGTTGGTTCGCTCGCCGACGTTCACGAACAGCGTGTCCTCGTCGATGTTGAGCGGCTCCAGGCCGGAGAGCCGGCACTTCACCGGGATAGTCGGGACCGGGCGTCTCTCCAGCTTTCCCAACCCCTGCCGCATGAGGCGGATGTGCTCCGGGGTGGTGCCGCAGCACCCGCCCACGATGTTGACCAGTCCGGACGAGCCGTACTCGCGAAGAATCGCAGCGGTTTCCGGCGGTGTCTCGTCGTACTCGCCGAACGCGTTCGGGAGACCGGCGTTGGGATAGGCGCAGATGTAAGTATCGGAGATTCGCGACAGCTCCTGTATGTACGGCCGCAGCGCCGCGCCGCCAAGAGCGCAGTTGAGCCCGACGGCCAGCGGCTCCGCGTGACGAATGGAATTCCAGAACGCCTCGGCCGTCTGCCCGGACAGCACGCGACCCGACGCATCGGTGATCGTGCCCGACACGATGACCGGAACTTTCATGCCAATCTCGTCGAACAGCGTGTGCGCCGCGTAGATCGCCGCCTTGGCATTGAGGGTATCGATGACGGTCTCAATGAGCAGGAGATCGACGCCCCCCATGAGCAGGGCGCGCGCCGAATCGAGATACGTCGCCGCAAGCTCATCGAACGTGACGCTGCGGAACCCGGGATCGTTGACGTCCGGGGACAGCGAGGTCATGCGGGTGGTCGGCCCCAGGGCGCCCGCGACGAAGGCCGGCCTTCCGGCGCTGCGCGCGAATTCGTCCGCCACTTTGCGTGCCAGGCTGGCTGCGCGGTAATTGAGCTCCGGCACCAGAGCCTCGGTGCCATAGTCGGCCTGCGAGATCGAGTTGGAATTGAAGGTGTTGGTCTCGATGATATCCGAGCCGGCATCGAGATAGGCGCGGTGAATGCCGGCAACGACGTCGGGGCGGGTGAGGGACAGAATATCGTTGTTACCTTTCAGATCGCGCCCATGAGAGCGGAAGCGCTCGCCCCGGTAGCCGCGCTCGTCGAGCTTGTGCTGCTGGATCATGGTGCCCATCGCGCCGTCGAGGAACACTATCCGCTCCTCGAGCAGCTTCTTGAGGCGCTCGATCCGCGTCCGGCGTTCCGTTTCGTCGACAGGAGCGACGGCGAACGGCGCGGCAGCGACACGGGGCGCGGCACTTTCCTTTCCGGGGTCGAGTTGCCGCTCCGGACTCCGGCCGGCTTGCGTCGCGCGGTGGTGACAGTCGGTGTGCACGCCATTGCTCATGCCATTCTTCATGCGTTGGCTCCTTCCAAAGCCGCTTCGGGCCGCGAGTGCTGTGTCGTCGGGCGAATGCTCAACGCGTGACAGATCGCGTAGGTCAGCTCGGCGCGGTTGAGCGTGTAGAAGTGGAAATCGCGTACACCATGATGCGCGAGCTCATGCACCTGCTCGATGGCGACACTTGCGGCGATCATGCGCCGGGTGTCGTGGTCCTCGTCCAGGCCATTGAAGCGCTCTTTCAGCCAGTCGGGGATACTGGCACCGCAACGCGCCGCGAACCGCACGACCTGCGGAAAGCGCGTGACGGGCAGGATTCCGGGGACGATGGGCGCATGGATTCCGGCCGCCGCGCAACGGTCACGAAAGCGCAGGAACACATCGGTGTCGTAGAAGAACTGCGTGATCGCTCTCGAGGCGCCGGCATCGATCTTGCGCTTGAGATTATCCAGATCGAACCTTGGGGAGGGCGCCTCAGGGTGTTTCTCCGGGTACGCCGCGACCGAAATATCGAAGTTGCCCACGCTCGCCAGTCCCGCAACCAGGTCCGAGGCATATGGGAAGCCGTCCGGGTGCGGTCGCCAACCCGCCTGCCCCTGCGGCGGATCGCCGCGCAAAGCGACGAGATGACGAATCCCCTGGTCCCAATACTGCCGCGCGATATCGAGAATCTCGCCTCGCGACGCCCCAACACAGGTGAGATGCGGCGCCCCCACCAGCGAGGTCTCACGCTGAATCCGGGTGACCAGGCTATGCGTGCGCTCGCGGGTGGAACCGTCAGCGCCATAGGTAACCGACACGAAGCGCGGCCCCAGCGGCGCCAGCCGCTCGACCGATTTCCAAAGCGTCGCTTCCATCGCCGCATCCCCCGGCGGGAAGAACTCGAAGGACACCTTGATGGGAGCCCCTATCGCAAAGCCGGTCGTACTCATGCCAGTCCCTCGAATCCCGTTGATCGCCAAAACGCAGCGACGGCCAATCCGTCGCCCATACAACCGCCATACCGGCGCTCACGCCGCCACGCCCGGTCGCCGTGGCTCCTCGCCCGACCAAACGAGCGGCCCCGCGTGTAAACGCTCACGCCGCACCCATCGTGCCCACGCCGCCCAAGGCCGCCCTCGATGGCACCGCCACCGCCGCGAGCACATGTTCCCCATCGGCCTCTATCGGACTCAAACGCTCACACCTCAGGCCAACATCCCCCAGCAACCGCCGCAGCCTCCCGATGGGGTGTTCCACAACCTTCTCGCGCGACACTTCCAGCGACTCATACCGCTCGAACAGCCAGAGCCGCCCATCGGCCTCGAGCGCCCGCCGTCCGTACCTGAGCATTTCCTTCAACGAGCTGTCAGCCACAGCCAGGTGATCGAGGAACACCACATCGAACGGCGCTCCCGCGGCCTCGATGTCTTTCTCGCAGAGCGCATTGGAGCTCGCCGCGAACAACACCCGGCAAGCGAACCCGCGCCTCTCCGCGAAGGCGCGCGCGCTCTGTGCGGCCCTCCGCGAATGCGCGATGGCGACACACTCACTCGCTTCGAGGGCCGCGGTCTCGAGCAACTCCAGATGCTCGACGCCCACCACAAGTGCTCTATGGCGAGCCCGAGCCTCCCCGCCAGTCCCAACATCAACGGCCTCGACGAAGCCCTTGAGCGCCCGGCCCAGCCTCGACTCCAGAGTCCGCGTGGCCCCGCCCCGGGCCATGGCGCCGCCCCGCCCCACAGCGTCCGCGCCGGCCGCATCGCTCGCCGCGACCCCTGGGCCAGCAGCGCTGGCATCCGAGGAGACCCTGCCACCCGGCGCACCCACCGGCCGTCCAAGCGCCCGTTCCCGATCGCGCACGAACACCGGATCAGTGCGATCCACCTGCCCCAGCAATCCCCGCACGAAGCCGGCGGCAGCAGCGCTCTGCGTAAGCCGGTAGTGAACCCACTGCCCCTGCCGCAGTCGCTCCAGCAACCCCGCCTCACAAAGAATCCGCAGATGCCGCGACACCCGCGGCTCACTCTGGCGCAGCGCTTCGGCAAGATCCGAAACGCTCAGCTCCTGCCGCGCACACAGCGCGAGCAGCCGCAGCCGGCTGTTCTCGCCAGCCGCCTTCAACCACCCCAAAACCGTTGCTGAATCCAGTGCCGCCATTTAATTAAAGAATTGCACAAATCTTTAATTATTAGCCTAGCACGAAGTTCCAAGGAGGGAAACCGAAGATGTCACGGCATCAGGCCGCGCCTTTAGCCAGTCTCGGCGATGCCTTCGGTGATCGCGGACGCCGCTGGCCGCTGATGTTCTACGGGCGCGCCGCCTAAACCCGCCAGCCGCTATTTATTATCTCTCGGGCGAGTCAATGCTGCGCCAACGCGCGGTTCAATGTATCGACGGCGGTCTGCCGCCCTCACCGACCCCATCCGCAAACAGCGCCTCCACATCTACCGCATCAAACCGATACGGCCGATGGCAGAACTCGCACGTCACCGTGACCGCGCCCTGTTCCTTGAGCACATCGCGAACCTCGTCCGCGCCCAACGCGCGGAGCAAGCTGCTCACCCTCCCGTGATTGCACCGGCACTCGAACTGCACTGGCGCCCCCTTGAACAGCCGCATGTCATGGGCCGCGAAACCCCGCTCCAGCAGCTCCTCGACCGGCCGCAGCAGCAGATCGGTGGTGCTCAGACGCTCTATCCCCCGCTGCGCGTCCTCCCAGACCGCCTTCATGTCCGACTCATCGGCGTTGGCCGGGTCGGGGAGCTTCTGCACCAGCACGCCCACCCCTCGCTCGCTGTCCGCGGCGAGCAGCACGCGCGTGGGAAGCTGCTCCGACGACGCGAAGTAGGTCTCGAGCGAATCGGCGAGCGAAGCACCGGTCAGCGGCACGATCCCCTGGTACCGCGTGTTCTTCTCTTCCGATTCGATCGTGACGACGACACGTCCCTCTGTGCCGACCAGTCGTCGAAAGGCCGCCCCAACTTGCGATTCGGACGCCAGGCCTTGCACCGCGGCCTCGTCGAAATTCGCGACCGCGCGCAGCCGAAAGTCGTGCGTGCACTGGGCAACCAGAAGCCTTACCGCTCCGTTGCCCTGCAGCTGCAGGGTCAGCGTCCCGCTGAATTTGAGAGTGGCCGCCAGCAGAACCGAAGCGGCGACCGCCTGGCCCAGCAGCTCCCGGACCGGCTCCGGATATTCTTTATGAGCACGCAGCTCACGCCACGCCCCCTCCAGACGCACCCAATGCCCCCGAACGGGACGATTCTCGACAATGAAACGACGAACCTCGTCGCCAGGCTGTAACGGTGAATTCATGGGCGACACAATGGGGCAGGCGGCAGTGCAACTCAAATCGGCTTGTCCATGGGCTGAAAGTCGCCTCCAGGCTACGCGCCCCGGCGCTTTCAGCGGACATTACCTCGTTGCCCGCCGGCAAAAAGCGTGGTTTTTGCCGGCTGCGCATCAGCGGACAGTTCGTTTTTTGGACGCCCGCTGCGCCTCAGCCCGGCAGCTTCTTCTTCAACAGCTCGTTGAGCTGCGCCGGATTCGCCTTCCCCTGCGTCGCCTTCATCACCTGTCCCACGAAGAACCCGAACAACTTGTCCTTGCCCGCCCGGTAATCCGCGAGCTGGCCCGGATTCTTTGCCATCACTTCGTCGATGGCGCGCTCGATGGCCGAGCTGTCCGTGATCTGCTTGAGCCCCTTCTCCTCGATGATGGCATCGGCGCCCGAGCCGCTCGCCCACATCGCCTCGAACACCTCCTTGGCGATCTTGCCCGAGATCGTCTGGTCCGCGATCCGCCGCAGCAATCCGGCCAGCCGCGCAGCCGGCAGCTTGCCGGAGCTGGCCGCCGCTCCGATCTCCAGCCCTTCCTTGTTCAACGCCGCCGCGAGCTCACCCGTTACCCAGTTTGCCGCGAGCTTCGGCTCGCCCGGGACTTCCTTCGCGACTTCCTCGTAATAAGCGGCAAGCTCGCGGCTCGCCGTGAGCACTCCGGCGTCGTACGCCGAGAGCCCGTACTGCGACGAGAAGCGCGCCGCCTTCTGGTCGGGAAGCTCGGGCAGGCTCGTCCGCACATCGCCGATGAAGGTCTCATCGAGGACCACCGGCAGCAGGTCGGGATCCGGGAAGTAGCGGTAGTCGTTCGCCTCCTCCTTGGATCGCATCGAGCGCGTCTCACCCTTGTCGGGATCGTAGAGGCGCGTCTCCTGCTTCACCTTGCCGCCCGACTCGAGCACCTCGATCTGCCGCTCCACCTCGTAGTTGATGGCCTTCTCGACGAAGCGGAACGAATTGAGGTTCTTGATCTCCGCGCGCGTGCCGAACTTCTCGGCACCGTTGCGGCGCACCGAGACGTTGGCATCGCAGCGGAACGAGCCTTCCTGCATGTTGCCGTCGCAGATCTCGAGATAGCGCACCAGCGTGTGCACCTTCTTCATATAGGCGACGGCCTCCTTTGCCGAACGCATGTCGGGCTCCGAAACGATCTCCACCAGCGGCGTGCCCGCGCGGTTGAGATCGATCCCGGAGACACCGGGCAGCCCCTCGTGCAGCGACTTGCCCGCATCCTCCTCCAGATGCGCCCGGGTGACCCCGATGCGCTTGTGCGTGCCGTCCTCGAGCACGATGTCGATCGAGCCTCCGGCCACGATCGGCAGCTCGTACTGACTGATCTGATAGCCCTTGGGGAGATCGGGATAGAAGTAGTTCTTGCGCGCAAACACGGAGTGCCCGGCGATCCGCGCCCCGATGGCCAGCCCGAACTTCACCGCCATGCGCACCGCCGCACCGTTCAACACCGGCAGCACGCCCGGGTAGCCCAGATCGACGAGATTCGCCTGGGTGTTGGGCGGGGCGCCGTAGGCAATGGGCGAGCCCGAGAAAATCTTCGATTTCGTCGACAGCTGGGCGTGAATCTCCAGACCGATGACGGTTTCCCATGAAGTTGTCATGGCCTGCGCCCAACCTTTCCTGCGGGTCGCAGCGACCCGCTGAATGCAGCGGCGCCGCGCGCCGGTAACACTCTCATTTGTATACCTCCGGCACCCTCGTATGCCAATCCGTCTCGCGCTGGTACAGGTGCGCCACGTTCAGCAGCTTCGCCTCGCTGAAGTGCGGCCCGACGATCTGCAGACCAACCGGCAGACCCTGCACGAACCCGCACGGAATGGAGATCGCCGGCAGGCCGGCCAGGTTCGCGCCGATCGTGTAGATGTCATTCAAATACATCGTGATCGGATCGGACGTCTTCGCGCCGATGGCGAATGCGGGCGTCGGTGTCGTCGGACCGATCAGAACGTCCACCTCGCCGAAGGCGCGCGTGAAGTCCGCCGCGATGAGTTGGCGTACCTTCTGCGCCTTCAGGTAATAAGCGTCGTAGTACCCGGCCGACAATACATACGTGCCCGTCATGATGCGGCGCTTCACCTCGGCGCCGAAGCCCTCGCCCCGCGAGCGCTTGTAGAGGTCCATCAGGTCGCGCGGGTCCTTGCACCGATGACCAAATCGCACGCCGTCGAAGCGTGCGAGGTTGGATGAGCACTCCGCCGGCGCGACGACGTAGTACGCCGGCACCGATAGCGGCAGATTCGGCAGACTCACCTCGCGCAGCCGCGCGCCGAGCTTCTCGTAAACGGCCAACGCCTCACGAATCCGGCGCTCGTTCTCGGGATCGAGGCCCTTGTCGAAAAACTCTTTCAGCAGGCCGATCTTCAAGCCCGCCAGAGGAGTGCCGAGACCGGCGACGTAGTCGGGCACCGGCGTTTCCACACTCGTGGAGTCGTTGGCATCGAAGCCGGCCATTTCCCGCAGCACGAGCGCGGCATCCTCCGCGGTCGCCGTGATGGTGCCCGCCTGGTCGAGACTGGAGGCGAACGCGATCATTCCGTAGCGTGACACACGTCCGTAAGTGGGCTTCAGACCCGTGACTCCACAAAGCGCGGCGGGCTGCCGGATGGAGCCGCCGGTGTCGGTCGCCGTGGCCAACGGCGCGAGACGCGCGGCAACCGCGGCGGCCGAGCCGCCCGATGAGCCGCCCGGGACGAGATCGGTATTCCACGGGTTGCGCACGGGGCCGTAGTAGCTCGTCTCGTTCGACGAGCCCATCGCGAACTCGTCCATGTTCGTCTTGCCGAGCATGACGGCACCGGCCGCCTTGAGCTTCGCGACCAGGGTGGCGTCATATGGCGACACGAAGTTGTCCAGCATCCGCGAGCCGCAGGTGGTCTTCACCCCCGCGGTGCAGAAGATGTCCTTGTGGGCGATCGGCACGCCCGTCAGCGGGCCGCCGCGTGAAGCGGCGAGATCGCGATCCGCCGCCTGTGCCGCCGCCAGCGCCTGTTCCCGCGTGATGGAAATGAAGGCGTTCAGCTTCGGCTGGGTCGCCTCGATACGCTCGAGATACAACCGCGTGAGCTCCACGCTCGAGAACTCCTTCGCGCGCAGGCCGGCGATGAGCTGCGCCAGCGTCTTCCTGTGAAGTGTGACACTCATCACTCTATTACCTTCGGTACGAGATACAGGCCGGCGGCGACCTGCGGCGCGTTCTCCTGATACAGCTCGTGGCGGTCCTGCTCCGTGACCCGATCAGGCCGCAGGCGTTGCGACAGACCCGGCAACGGATGCGCCATCGGCGCAACGCTCGCCGTGTCGGCACGGTCAAGCTCGCCGACGAAGTCGAGAATCGCCGAC
>CAZDTG010000131.1:0-11842 GCA_964508005.1 uncultured Steroidobacteraceae bacterium | reverse complement strand
TGTTGTCCGCAAAATACCGGTCACGCGAAAGGAGCCGCGAGCGAGTATTCATGATGCAGCCCACCAAGGACTGATTCACAGTGGACCGCATATGATTCTCCGCGACGATGTCGCGAAGACGGCTCCGGGGTCGCTTTCGTGATGTCCGGCGGATCGGGAACCCCGGGACCCAGCGCCATGTGCGGGCGCCCGCGATTGTAGTGGCGGATCCAGGATTTCAGGATGGAACGCAGATGGGATTCGGATAGCGGGATCAGCCAGTCCAGACATTCCCTGCGGATCGTGCCAATCACGCGCTCACAAATGGCGTTCATCTTTGGACTGTGCGGCGCTGACTTCAGCACCCTGATCCTGAGGGCCCGGATCGACTCGTCCAGCTGGCTTGCGAAGATACTGTCGCGATCGTGAACCAGGAATTGGTACCGGTCTTCGTACCCGACAGTCTCACGCAGTTGTTGCAGCGTCCAGGCAGCACTCGGATGGGTCGTAACGTTGCAGTGGATCAATCGACGGCTGCGATGCTCGATTACCACAAACACATACAGCAGACGAAATGTCGCGGTAACGGCGACGAAGAAATCAGAGGCTATGATTCCCTGAGCGTGCAGGCGCAAGAAAGTCGACCAGCGTAAATCACCTCTCGGCCGACCTCGCGGACGCCGGGGTAGGTACTTGTTCACCGTCCGGGGAGACACCCGAATCCCGATCTTCAACAGCAACTCGTTGGCGATGCGTTCCTCGCCCCACGAGGGGTTTTCATTCGCGATCCGGCGAATCAGCGCTTGTAACTCAGGGGGAATCGGCGGCCGGCCGGGGCGGGACTTCAGCCGCCAGAACAATTTCCATCCGGCTCGGTGCCAGCGAATCAACGTCTCGGGGCGAACCACCACCAAAGCGTCCCGCCAGTTGAAGCATCGTGACAGCAGCGTCAGCCCAATCCGCGTTACCCAGTCGATCTGGCGAGGCTTGACGCCACGCTCGATATAGAGCGCCAGCTGGCGCCGCAGAAAGAGATTTTCGGCTTTGATCGACTTGGTCGACCGCACGGAGAGCCGCAGCCACCGAAGGGTCTCGCAGACCAACCGAATCAGGACCTCAGCCACTCTCAGCATGGCGGCATCATGCCATACGGGTCCCAGACGTTCTCCACGATTGACCGTTCGACCGCCGTGCCGATTAATTGCGGAGCACAGCCCGCTCTCCACGCCGACCGCACGCCTCCCCTTGAACATCACGGCCGCGACAGCCAACATCAAGAGAGCGAAAAGGAAGAGCAGTCTCTGTCCGTCAAACGCCTTGCCTGCCGACGACCCCGGAAGGGCTCCGATCACGCCGGCAGCTGCATAAATGGGTTGGCTCGCAAGACTCAATCCTTTCACGCGATCGAGCACCAGGATCTGGTCGATCGAGCGGCGCATCTGACGCCAAAGGAATTTGCCGATCTGATCGAGGGTGGACCGACGGATGTCGTGCGCTCCATGCTCGAGCACGGAGGCAACAGCAATTCGAAAACGGGTAGTCCGCGCTCCTGGCCCTCACTCGAAACCTGCCGGTGCCTCGATCGATCCTGGCACTACCCTGCTCAATTTTGCCATCGTCATGAACCGGTTGGAGATCGCCGAACTAGTCTCACACTGCATCGATCTTTTCGAATCGCTGCCGAGCGATATCAATCACTCCGACATTGCCTTCCGCCCATTCGCACAGCGCTCTGACGGGAACGCACAGGGATCGCCCCAGCTCGGTCAGGCCATAGGAAACGTGGGGCGGTATGTGGGGCTTGACGGTACGTTCGACCAGCCCATCGCGTTCCAGGCTGCGCAATGTCAGCGTGAGCATACGTTGCGAAATCCCGGGGATGGACCGTTTGAGGTCATTGAACCGACGAGGCCCCAGTTCGAGCAGAACGACAATCAGAACGCTCCATTTGTCCCCAACACGGCGCAGGATTTCGGCCACCCGATCGCAGTCTTCGGCGAGGCGGTATTTTCCATTCTCAATCACACCCGTGTGCCTCCGGTATCAACGACGTGCCTTCTTGCGACGCCGCCCAGGATAATTATCCTACTCGGGTTACTAATCAATACCGGCAGGTACATGAACGATACTTGGCTCATCACAGGCAGTTCGGTCGGGCTGGGACGTTCGATCGTGGAGGCCGCGCTGGCCGCAGGCCACAATGTCGTCGCTACGGCCCGAGACCCCGCTTCGCTGGACGATCTCGCGTCTCGATTCCCCGACCGCCTTCTCGCGCAGCGGCTCGATGTTACCGACGAGGTCAGGGCCCGGGAGGTGGTCGAGGCGGACGTCGAGCGCTTCGGTCTCATCGACGTCCTTGTGAACAATGCCGGCTTCTCCGGCGTGTGTTCGATCGAGGACATGCCACTCGATCTCATCGAGGCGCAGTTCGATACCAACTTCATGGGCACCGTCCATACGTGCAAGGCGGTGCTGCCGGCGATGCGTGCACAGGGGCGAGGCCGCATCATTCCTGTCTCATCGATCGGCGCCCCACGGATAATTGTCGATCCGCCGCTTCCGGGCCCGCTCTCCGAAGGCAAGGTCTCTGTCCAGTATCGGAGTAATGGTAGAACTCCGTACGAAGCGTGTTCCGGACCCATCGAGGCGCAGCGGCGTTTGATCGTACGATGATCCTGCTCAATGATGTTGTTGAGGTAGCGACAGCTCCTCACCCGTACGCATTTCCACTCCACACTCCCGGCAGTTCGTTTCACGAAGTCGTGAATTCATTGACGGTCATTATGTTAGGGCACAGTATTCGTGCAAGAGACTCGAGCCCGAACGGCCCGGGCTCGTTGCGATGAGGGAGTTCCAAATGGCATTGCGCGAAACCGAGCAACTGACTCGGATGATCACGGCTGCGGCCCTGAGTCGAGCTATCTGCACAATCGGGGAGCTGGGAATAGCCGATCACATCAAGAAGGGCGCTCCACAGCCGGTGAGGAGACTTGCGCAGCTCACAGGTGCGCACGAAAGATCTCTATATCGCATGTTGCGATTCACGGCGAGTTATGGAGTCTTTCGGGAAACCGCTGACCGCAATTTCGACCACACCGCTCTGTCCGCGGCTCTAATGAGTGATGCGGAAACCTCATTCCGGCCGGCCGCGCAAATGTTTCACCGAATATTTGCTGCGTGGGACGGGCTTCACCATGCCGTACTGACCGGCGAGCTGAGCTTTCCGCACGTGTATGGACAGCCTCTGTTTGACTACATCGGCTCGAACCCGGAGCTTGCGCCTATCTTCGACGCCGGAATGACTGCGTTTCACGGTCACGAGACGAACGCGATGCTGGATGCCTACGATTTCAGTGACATCAAGGTTCTAGCGGACATCGGCGGGGGCAATGGGTCGCTGCTCGGGGCCGTGCTGCTGCGATATCCACACCTAAGGGGCATTCTGTTTGACCTTGGCCACGTGGCCGGTCGCGCTCGGGTGGCGATGCAGACGCTAGGGCTGCAGGAGCGCTGTTCGGTGGTAGAGGGAAACTTCTTTGAGTCAATCCCGGATGGAGCCGACACCTACCTGATGCGCCACATCATCCATGATTGGACGGACGAGCAGTCCGTTCAGATTCTGCGCAACTGCCGCAAGGTCATCCCGCAGAATGGAAGGATTTTACTGGTCGAATTCGCTGTGCCGCCGAGCAACGAAGTTGGAATGGGCAAGGATACAGACATGGTGATGCTCGCAGTTCCGGGAGGCATGGAGCGCACCGAGGAAGAATACCGAGAGTTGTTCGAACAATCCGGTTTCAAGATGAGCAAGACAACGCCGACGAGTTCCGCCGTGTGCGTATTCGAGGGAATGCCGTCTGGGCCGGGCTCGGCGTGACTGAGTGGTCAGTGATTCCATGCGACGTAAGCGTTACCGATGTGTTCGTTGAGGATCCGGTCGGTCGAACAACCTGTGCCAAGCGGCCGCGCTAATGGGTTGGCGAATCCGCCCGGACGGCTCCGCGAAGTGCTGACGCAAAATTTCCCTTACGTGCTCTTCGATGTTCCTCCGGACTCGGATGGGAACATCACGGTGCGGAAGATCGGCGCGCATGCGATTGGCCATCTGCGCACCGCGTCATGGACTGCAGAAGCGACTGTCGGCCATGCCGATGCTCTCGGATTCGGCGAGACCATCAAGCTTGTATGGCTGTTGAACGGGGCAATGACCTATGAGGACAAAGAAAGGGCATTCGCGATCGAGTCCGGGGAGCTCTTCCTGACGCGCTCATCCTCGAATTATTTCCTGAACGTGAGTGAGGGCTACGAAGCCTTGGCCCTGACGTTCGATGCCAGGGCGCACCCCGCCTGGCTCAATCTCGTGGAGCGAGGCGAGAAGGAGCTGGTGCTCGAGCCTAGTAGTGCTGCTGCGGCCTCGGCGGCAGGCATGCTGGCACTGATGCGCCAATCTCATAACGACAGCACGAGCGAGCTCGTTCTCCATTCGCTGTTCGAGTTGGCGACGGGATCGGTCAAGCATGGCATCGCTGACCCGCCATCGGAGCAGATCGCTCCGAGTCTGTTCCGCGCCCGTTGGCTGGTTCGCCAGAATATCGCCGACTTCAGCTACACCCCCGCGCGGCTGGCGCATGATCTGGGCCTGTCTCGGCGATCGCTCTACAATCGGTTCGCGGAGTGCGGGATCACGCCGGCCGCGTTCATCCGCACGGTGCGGCTGGAGCAGGCGAAACGAGAGATTGAAAGTGATCCAAGCGGGATTACCGCTTTAACGACCGTAGCGCTGCGCAACGGCTTTGCCGACAGTTCCAGCCTCTCGCACGCCATCAAGGCAAACTATGGCGTTACGCCCAAAGCACTACGCAAGGCGAGGGTGAGACGATCCTGGAGCGGGTGAAGCGCTCCGGTTTCTGTTTTCCGCTCGAATTCGCATTGCCTCGCTCCCGTTCGACAGGGAGCGGGCACAGAGTGCATCCGCCAGGCACAAGAGGCAGGCTTGGAGGGGCCGCTTGCCGAGGACTCAACCGACGAGGTGCTAGCGCAGCAGCTCTACCCCGACATGCGTCACCCCAGGTCGCTTGAGCTCGCGATGGACCCTCGCCCTATCTCGCCACACCGGTCGCCATCGATCGGAAGAGGCGGTCGCTCATCCGTTGGAACGAGTGGCCGCCCTCATCGGAGTGTGCACTGAAAAATGCACCCTGCGACAATCGGGTGCACGCGACAACAAGAACGGAATGCGCCGCTGTGGAACGATGCGACCACTGCATGAGAATGGGAGCACGGAATGAGCGCAAAGTCCAACACCAGCAAAGTCGTTCGAGACGGGGTCTCTCTTGCCTATCACGAGGCAGGAGCGGGAGATCGATCTCCGATCCTGTTCGTTCATGGGTTCGGGTGCAGCGGCAACCACCTCCGACTTCAGCAGCAACACTTCGCGGCGTCCACGCGCACGGTGGCCGTTGATCTCAGGGGACACGGCGCAAGCGATGCGCCGCTCCAGGAGTATGACCCGATCGGCTTCGCGGACGATCTCCGTTGGCTGTGTGACTGTTTGGGTCTGGAGCGTCCGATCGTGGTCGGGCATAGCATGGGCGGCAATATCGCGTTGAAGCTTGCGGTGCGCGCCCCGGAGTTCGTCAAGGCCATTGTCATGATCGACACGTTCGTCGACGGTGATGCGTCCTTCGTGCAGGGGCTGTGCGAGCTGTCGGACAACCTGGAGGCTATTGGCGGATCAAGTCGGCTCTTCGAAACGCTGTCGGCCATGTTGTTCTTGCCATCCGACGACCAGGACGTGAGGAAGGATGTCCTGGAGCAGTGCGCGCGCACGCCCTGGCATGTGTTGAAGTCGGCTTTCGCGGCGCATCTTCTGCGTGGCTCGAGCGTGGCCGATCTCCAACAGCTTACGATTCCGGCCGCCTATATTGGCGCCGACGGATTGCCGACGGAGATTTGGCGGATTGGAGGTATCAACCCTCGCGTCAGTACCGGAAAAACTGTTGGTGTTGGCCATTTCTCCCCACTACTTGCCCCGGAACAGGTTAACGCGATGTTGGGAACCTTCGTTGACCGCGTGGAACGCATCCGTGGCTTTCGCCTGAGGCGGAATACCCGCCCCCCACTTGGCGCGGGCATACACGAATCCGGTTAACAGTCTCTGCGGCCAAGCAATGCGGGCGGCGAAACCTGCTGTGCCGACAGGAAAGGCAGGTCGCGCAAGCGAGCACGACTTTGGCCGGTCCATTGTGAAATCCCCATGTGGCCGACAGCTGGCTCAAAATGCCGGCCATCTTTAGGACCTTATTCTGTGAGTATCGCTCCAGCACTAGCTACTATGCACGCCACCGAGAAATTTAGGTGCAACGACACCGTCGGCCACATAGTGGTCGTCGATGATGACCCGGTGACCCGACGCATTGTCACGAGCTACTTCCGCGACCATGACATGCCGGCGAGCAGCGTTTCCGGACGGCAGGAGTTGATCCGTCATCTGGCCTCAGGAGCCCCCATCCTCATCATCCTGGAACTTCGCCTCGGCCACGACGACGGGCTGGATCTTCTGCGGGAGATCCGCTCCACCTCCGATGTGCCGGTCATCATCACGACGGGTCAGCGGATGGAAGAAGTCGATCGCGTGCTCGGACTGGAACTCGGAGCGGACGACTACCTCACCAAACCGTTCGGCCTGAGAGAATTGCTGGCGCGTGTGCGGGCCATTCTGCGGCGGCATGAGCTGAAGAGAACGCGGTCGCGCAAGCTACAACGCAGCGGCTTCCGGTTCGGGCGCTGGCAGCTCGAACGCGAGAGTCGCCGCCTGACGACGCAGGACGGCTCGCTCGTCGCACTCACCAAGAGCGAGCTCTCTCTGCTCGTCGCCTTTCTTGAATGTCCCCAACGTCCGCTCACACGCGAACAGCTCCTCCAGGCCACCCGGGTGCACGAGGACGTCTTCGATCGCAGCATCGATGTGCAGGTACTGAGATTGCGTCGCAAACTGGAGACGGACGCAAGCTCACCGCGCATCATCCGCACCGAACGCGGCGTCGGCTACGTCTTCGCGCTGCCCGTTGAGACCTTCTGATCGACCGGGTGCTGGCTGACGAAGCTGCCCGCCGCGACAGCCTTGCCACCTCGCTGCGCGTGCAACGCGCACGCCTCGACCCCGCCATGCAGCTGGAGTTATGGGACAGCACTGCGCACGTCACCTACGATCAAACACTGTGGCAGGAACTGCTGTCGCTGCGCTTCCTCGAGCGACACGCTCATCTGATCATCGTCGGCCCAGTCGGCGTCGGCAAAACGTTCCTCGCGCACGCGCTCGGTCACATCGCCTGCCGTCACGCTCACTCGGTGCTCGCGTTGCGCGCCGACAAGATGCTTAAAACGCTCAAGCACGCCCTGTTGTCCGCAGAAAATAGATCAAGGGCAGACCGTCACCAGCGAGTATTCATGGTGCAGGCCGCCTAGAATGGATTCGCTGCAAACAGCATAGGATTCTCCGCGACGATGTCTCGAAGCCGGCTGGCACAGCCGTCCGCCGTGGTCTCAAGAAAGGCGTGGTATTGCTGGCGGGACTTGAATTGCAGCGACCAAACAATGCTCTGTCCGTCCTGCGACGGCTGCACCTCAAAATCGGCTGTGAACTCTCGCGACGGCGCGACTCGCGCCGACGCCTTGTCGCACCCATACAGGAGCCACATGAGGCAGACGAGCATCGGCGCAACCTTCTGAGCACGGCGGCGCCATATGCCAGCGGTGCCGCGTAGGACGCGGATGCGCTCCACCACTTCCGCAACTCGTCCGTCGCGCCGTTTTCGAGTGCCGCTCGGGCGTACGCGGCACAGATTCGGGCCGTGGTGCCTTCCGAGCCAGGATTACATAAATCCGGGTGCTCGGCTTCACAACGCTGTGCCGTGCGCCCCGCTCTTTAATGGCCACCGGCAATAACTGCACCGATTCGCACGACAGCCTCCTTGAGCGGCATCAAGTCCTTTGTGCACGTCTCCCAGAGTACAGTGGGATACGCCTCGTGGTAATCGTGGCGGAGCACGTTTCCGATTCCGGCGATGGCTCGCCAGGGAATCTGCGCTTCAACCTCCTTCAACTCCACCGGCAAACGACGGCTGGCTTCGGAGAGAATCTCTAGATTGCGCTCCACGAGCTGCCGCGTACGCCGATCGGTACGAAATCGCTCGAAGTCGTATCCGGCCGTGTCTGCCTCAATGTTGGAAATGGCCTCCAGCATGTGGCGGACGTAGATTGACGGATCTTTGTCCATCAGAACACAGATTGAGCTTCGTCCAAGACCCGATCCTGCACAGCAGGTTCAAGGCCCTCCTTTGTGACCACATCCACCCGCCGCCCGAGCCGATCCTCGAGAAAATCTTTCACTGCTACCAAGTCGACCAGGCTGAACCGCATGTTGGGGGCAATATCGACGAGCACGTCGACGTCACTATCGGGACGGGCTGCGCCGCGCGCAACTGAACCAAAAAGGGCGAGCGATGCGATCCCACGCTCGCGCAGAGGTTTCTCCAGTGCGGCGAGCTCGGCAACAACCTCGCCCTTATGCAGCTGCTTTGGAATGCGACGTGCGGCCGAAGCTCCCTCTCGCTCGAGGAGAAGCCGAAGCGCCTCGCGAATTACCTCGCTCGCATTGTTGTAGAAGCCGGAGGCCACTTTGCTCCGGATGTACTTCTCTAGCTCGGGTGTCAGGGAGACGTTCATCGCCCTCCTCCATTCATAGGGATATAATAGCAGGCTTTAGCAAAGCCTGTTATTGATAGCCGATCGACCTAGGAAAGGGGTTAGCGAGGTTCTCGGACACCGACCGCGCGTAAGTCCTTGTCACTGAAGCAAAAGACGCCCATTGAACGGCTCCAAAGCGCGCCCCCGCTACCACACGATTCAATAAAGCCTGGGTTACCCGACCGCAAGAGCTGGGCCGCATCGAGTCCCAATCGCCCGTAGAGCTTCCTGCCCTCCTCGAAGACTGAAACGCTGCCGACGAGACCGAGCAGTGCTCGCAGGCACGTGTCGCCCGAGATCCGCACCTTCGTGGATCACGTTGCGGCACATATGGCCCGGGCGCGACTGCGCCCGCCGGATGTCGAGGCCGCCTGAGATAGGCCCAATCCACGCTCGCGTCGCCCCCAGGACACGCGCGGCCCGCGAGCGGCGGTCCCACGCCTTACTCCGCGCGTCGTGCTGGTGGTCCACGTAGCCCTCGCGCGTCGGCAAGATCTTTGGAGGCGACCTCTGATGTTTTCATCTCTTCAATCCTGGTTGATTCGGATGCTGAGCAAACTTGCCCTTCTCGGAAAAGCTCGTGTCCGTCACTCGCCCAGTTTCCATTACCTCCTTCAACCGGTGCAGGTTCGAAGACACTTCTTCGACCGGGTACTTTCCAATCAGGGCAAGTGCTACACGTCCCAGCCTTCCGAGAGGTGCTTTCATCACTTCGCGAACTTCCGTCTCACCTGCCTCAGGTCCAGGAGCGAAATGGATTTCCCAATAAGTTCTCAGTCCAGGGAAAGCGACCGTTTCGTAACGGATTAACTCGTTCGTTCGCTCCTCGGTCACTTTTACCGTCCAGTTCGCTCGAAGGCCAAAGGGGCCTTGTATCGTCCAGCGAGAAGTTGCCGGGGCGATCTGCTCAATGGCCATGACGTCCCCCAGGAAGGCGGGGAGATTCCTGAAATCCCGATAAAATCGGAAAACTTCCTCTACGGTGCGTTGGATCGTTACACTTGCTTGGATCGTACTTTCGTCCGGCTGCTGTAATGAAGTGCTTTGCATAAGCTCTCTCCGATCGGCTGTTCTGAGTGCTGCAATCAAGATCAGCACCAGGATTGCAGCACTGGGTACTACCACCACGGCGACTGTTTGGCTTTTCCATGCCGATGAGGTTTTTGCATGAGGATTCGTGGTCGGCCAGCGCGCAGCCGCTGTGTGTGTGCACAGACCGCTCCTCCCGTAAAGTCTGGCTGCCGAGCGATCCGGATCATCGCGGCAACTGCAAGGCGTCCTGCGCAAGGCGTTCAAATTCCGCTGCTGGGCGGAGTCCCGCAATCAATCGCGCGCCCAACAGCCAGGCCGGCGTGCCTTCAACGCCATATTGGCGGCCAATCATTTCGGCCTCTCTCACGGCTGCCGCGGCGCCGTCATCGACCAGGGCAGCATGGAGAGCCGCAACGTCAATACCCGATTCACTCGCATGCCGATCGATCACGTCAGGGTCCCCGAGGTCCTCGCCTAGGACAAAGTGCGCATCAAACAGGGATTTGTGTAACTGGGGGAAGCCTCGTGGCTGATACCGCCGAGCCCACTCGGCAACAGCCAGGGCTCGTCGAGTATCGGGAAGGCGCCGAGGCCAGTGCAGCGGCAACCCAGCTTCTCTCGCCTCGCGCTGCAGCATGGCATACATCGGCCCATTGCGAGGTCCCGCTACAATCCCTCCGGGCGGAATATCGGGGTGAGCCTGGAATGGCAACTCAACGACATCAAGCCCGTGCCGTGCAAGGATGGCGTTTCTGTGCTGCCCGATGTAGCAGAAGGGGCAGAGGAAGTCATACCAGTGCAGCACTCTCCGGGGATCATCCATACGTAGCCGCTCGTTGATCGCAGTCATCTTCTATGACTCGTGAGAGATTGAGTTTCGTTCGGCTCTACAGGCATCGTTTGCCGCAACGCTCCGGCCCGAAGACCCCAGAGAGACGTTCGTCGAACTGCTGGCGCCACTGACGCTCGCGTAGCGGGACATGAGCTTCTCCCAGATACGGGCAAGGATCGATCGGCCGCGCCCGCTTGCAGTGCGAGTGCTGGACCGCCAGAGGGATGCCGGCGGGATGCGAAGGGGTTTCAGGAGCCCGCGCGCCCGGCGACCTGGGCCCTCTGATTGGCCGCGAAGTGGTTCATGATCTGCGCGGCGGCCGACTGGACCATCTCGAGGCCGCGGCCATATTGAGCTGCTGCACCGGAAAGTACGAGGTCGGTGTGCACCAACACCGTCGAACCGCCGTTCGCCGGCTGAACCCGGAACGAGATTGTCCCATGGGCGCCGCCGCGGCCGCTGGCGTCGGTGCCCTGCGCCTGGAGGCGTGCCGTGTGATTGACCGGATCGATCTCCTCTAACTTCACCACGCTGGCGAAGGTGAGAGCGACCGGACCGAGCGGCACGGAAATCGTGCCCTGGTAGGTCCTCTCGTCTACGACGTCAGTCAGTTGCACGCCAGGTATGCTGGGTGCGATGCGCCGGATGTCCGACAGGACCGGCCAAGCCTCCGCCGGAGGCAGCGGCACATCGAAGGAATTGTCGAACTCGTCCCTGACATCTCTTTCAATCTGATCACCGGTATTCATGACAGCCTCCCTTGAGTTTAAGGCGCGCGCCTGGCACGAGGCGAAACCACGTTGAACTACAGTCGCGATGCGCCGCCAGCCATGATGGCGGTCAATTTTCCGGTTTTCTTGTTCGCCAGAGACCGTGCCGGCTTTCGGTTCCGGCTCCCGAGCCGCAAGCTCTTGTGAGTTCGCTGAACATGGCTTTACGCCTTTGGCTGGTTGAAATGCGACAACCGCGACGTGCGCGAGCCGTTTCCATGCCGATGCTGGAGGATGCGCCAGTGACGATGGCGCGCTTGCCGACAAGGCTGACGCCAGTGATGACCTCGGCAGCGGTCGTGGTTGCGCCAAAAGCGCTTAGGTCTTGCGCCATGGGAAATCCCAGAAGTTCGGGGGCCTTTCTGGCCGGGAAGCCGCCTACGGCGGGCCGCCCCCAACGCCGCCCGGGTCTTAGTGGTAGAGCGCCTTCCGCAGAGCGGCGGTCGCCTCCGCTATGGCTGAACGAACGGCGGGTGTGTCG
>CAZDTG010000130.1:0-11969 GCA_964508005.1 uncultured Steroidobacteraceae bacterium | reverse complement strand
CGACCATGCCGACATAGAGCTCCTTGCGAATGTCGGCGCCCTCTTCCACGAGCAACCGCTTCACCACCCGCCCTTCGGGTCCGGTTTGATGGGTCACGAGTGTCATGCCGAGGATGTTCGAGGCGTGCTCGCGCACCTCCTGGACGGACTTCGCCACCTTGACGCCGCCGCCTTTGCCGCGCCCGCCGGCATGGATCTGCGCCTTCACGACCCACACCTTGCCGCCTAGCCCGCGTGCCGCCTCTTCGGCCTCGGCCACGGAAAAGCAAGCTACGCCGCGCGGTGTGGCTACACCGTAACGGCGAAGAATCTCCTTGCCCTGGTATTCATGGACATTCATATCGACGGTTCTCCGGCGCAGCCGCGCCAGCTCTAACTTTCTTGGAGGGTCTTCGCCAGAAGCTTCGTCAGCGTGTACACCGTGTCCAGGTGCGGAGTGGGCGTCTGCGTCATCCGCGCCAGCTCGATGACCGCGCCCAATAGTGCATCGATCTCGAGCGGGCGTCCGGCCTCGATATCCTGGAGCATCGAAGTCTTGTGATGTCCCACCTTCTCGGCGCCGCTGATGCGCTTCTCGAGCGGCACACGGAAAGTGACGCCCAGCTTGTGAGCGACGTCCTGGGCCTCGGTCATCATGTCAGCCGCGAGTGAGCGGCTCGGGGGATATTGGCAGATCCCGGCGAGCGTCGCCCGCGTCAGCGCGCTGATGGGGTTGAATGTCATGTTGCCCCACAGCTTCAGCCAGATCTCCGAGCGGATATCCTCGAGGACGGGCGACTTCAATCCCGCCCGCGTCAGACACTCGGCCACACGCGTGACACGCGGGCTCGTGGTCCCATCCGGCTCGCCGATCGGGAAGCGGTTGCCTTCCACGTGCCGTATCACACCGTGTGTCACCAGCTCCGTCGCGGGATAGACGACGCAACCGATGACGCGCTCCGGAGGAATGTTGTCGGCGATCACGCCGCCGGGGTCGACGCTCTGCAGACGCGTTCCGGCCAGCGCGCCCTGATGCCCATGGAAGTACCAGTAGGGAATTCCGTTCTGCATCGGTATCACGACGGTCTCGGGCCCAAACAGCTTGGGCACCTCCCTCACGACGGCCGCCACCTGGTGCGCCTTCATGGCGAGAATGACGATGTCCTGAGGACCCGCGGCGGCATAGTCGGCCGTGGCTTTGACGTCCGGAACACAGTCCTCGCATCCGTCGGCGAGCACCAACCGGATACCACGGCTCTGAAGCGCTTCCAGGTTGGCGCCTCGCGCAATGAACGTCACGTCGTCTCCGGCGAGCGCCAGTCGAGTCCCGACGTAGCCGCCAATCGCGCCGACACCGACGACAGCAACCTTCATCCGAGTGGGCCTCCGCCACCCGGCGCGGCTCGCTTATCGAGTGACGTTCGAGTTATCGATGCCATTGCGCTGCAGCTCCAGGGCGTTGACGACACGGGTGACCCCCTGAACCGATCCTGCAACGCGCTCCGCCTCGACGAGATCCGGTTGATCCCAAACAAAGCCGCTGAGACGCACCACGCCGTTATCGGCCCTGATGAGGATATGACGGTCGTATAGCGTCCGGTCGGCGTCGAGTGCCTGCTGCACGCGCTGCGCCGTTGCCTGATCGGCCTGCTGTTCGGCCTCGGTTTTGCGAGGGCCCGTTGCGCAGGCAACCACGCCGCAAATGCACAGCAGTGCAAGCGCCGTCCGGGAAGTTCGGTTCGTGAGTCGAGACAAGATAGTCACCTCTTCTGCTCGAGATATATCACAGCTCAGTGGAGATATATCACAACTCAATCGTGATCGGCAGACAACGGACTCAGCTCGAGATAATTCGCGACTCGCCTCGCGCCACCGATCCGCCGGGCCAGTCTCAGGACCCTGTGCAGATCGCTCAGGTCGTTCACGACCCCTTCGAGCCTCACGACGCCGTTCTCCACGGTCACGGTGATGTGATCCCCGAAGATGTACGGATCCTGCTGCACCGCCGCCGTCACCTTGGCAGCAATCACGGCGTCCGACTGCCTGGCTGCAGTCACGACGACTTCGTCCTTAATCTCTCCTGGCGTCGATGCGTCGACCGCCATGGCCGGGAACAAGGTTCCCAAAGCGGCCACTCCCAGCGAGCCCGCCAGAAGTGGCCCCCATTGGACACCGCGTAACCGGCACCGCACTGAACCCTCGCACGCAGCAGGTCGATTGCATCGCCCTGCGACAGCTTACCGTCGCACTCAGAACTTGTAATTGATCCCCGTCGAGATACCCAGCGGATGGCAGCCGCCCCACGTGGTCGGACCGAAGCTGCTGTAGTCGACGAACTGCGCGTGCGTGGCATCGTGACAATCGGTCTTGACCCCGTGGCCGCCGGCGCCGATATCGTAGTGCGCGTTGCCGTCGTTGATGGTCTCGGCCACGTCGAAGTACCAGGTCAGCTGCTTGTCCAACTTGTGCCAGTACTGCATGGTGTACATGTTGGCCTGGTTGTGTCCGAGCAGCGTCGGGTTGAAGTTGTGCTGTCCGCCCGGGTCACCCGGCGTCGCCGCGGCATGCGCCCAGCCGATCGCGATGATGTCCCGGCCGCCGAAGAACTCCTGTTGCAGCGCCACCCACTGGCCCGGCCGCTGGCGCTCGTTCTGGAACATCGTGGCCTGCGGCAGCTTGCGTTTCATCTCCTCCCACAGGTAGGAGACCGTGAGCCCGAAGTTGAAGCTGTACTGGCCGCCGACCTTCACGGCCCATTCGTCGGCGACGTCGTAGGCCGGCGCATATGCCGGCGACCCCGCGGCCGCCGCACCCGGGTACTCCGCCGCATACGTGTTGTAGTCGGCCCAGTTGAGCAGTGGGGAGGGATTCGGCGCACCCAGGGCAGGGTTGCCCTGACTGACCAGGTAGGCGTAGTACGGGCTGTTCGAGCCGATGCCGTCGCTGCTGCGGTTCACCCGCTTGTGGATCTCGTAGGCCGCCACGAGATACAGGCCCTTCGTCTCGAACTTGAGGTCGGCGCTGTACGCATCGTCGTAGCCGCCGTCGTCGCAGTTCAGGAACAGGTTGCCGCTGCCCGGATTGTTGGCTCCCGAGCAGTCCGGGGAGCCCAGCGGCGTGAGGGTGTTGTTCGGGTCGAGATTCTGGCCGAACTGGTAGGCAGCATCGAAGCTGAAGCCGCCCCAGGTGGGCGAGCTGTAAGCCACGACATTGTCCGCCCGCGTGCCGAACTCGATGCGGTTGTCGCCGCCGGTATTGCCCATGATGACGGAGTAGTTGCCCAACCCGCCCGCGAACGGATTGAGGCGGTCCGTGGAGGTCTTGTAGGGCAGGTACATCTCGCCGAACTTCAGCTTGCCCCAGGATTTCCCCTGGAAGCCGATCCAGGTATCACCGAGGCCGATCGCGCCCTGCACGGTATTGGAGGACTTGGTCCAGGTGTTCTGCAGACCGGGCGCCGCCGCCAGGTTGATGGCGGTGGACACCTGATAGATGAAGTCCACATCCGAGGTGCCGATCTTGTGCGTACCCCGGTAGCCGACGTTGGATCCGTTGCTGGACATCGCGCCGAGCCAGCCGACCTTGCCATAGGGGCCCGCCTTCGCCGGACCGGTGATGACGTAAGGGCTGCCCGGTGCGCCGCTGGCATACCCCCAGGGATACGCCACGAGGCCGTTCATGCCCTTGGTCGTGTAATCCACCGACAGATCCAGTGTCCCGAAAAAGCCCTTCATGAAGTTGTTGAAGGCGGTCTGCTGCTTGCCGGCCGTGTCCGCCGCCTTGGTGGCCGCCACCGCGGCTTTCTGCATGTCCTGGTTCTGCTTCTGCAGATCCTGGCTCTGCTGCTGTTGCTGCTTCTGCAGGGCCTGGAGCTCCTTGCTGAGCTCCTCGATACGCTGCTGCATTTCGCGCATCCTGTTCTGAACGTCCTGGTTTGGTGCGCTCTGCGCAACGGTTCGCTCCGGATAGCTGCCGATGACCAACAACGCGGCGAGCGATGCGATCAGTGAACCGCGCGCTCTGATGCCAAGCTTCATGAGAGTCCCCCCTTTTTTGGACTGACTAATGCCGAATCCTCACCCACCCCACACTCATTCAAACTCGCTGCGGCAGCCCACGCGCCGCACTCCGGTCAGGCCGGCGGGATGAGCCCCGCGCCACGCGCCCACCGATACTTCGCTCCCAACACGGCGACCGGAATCTCGGTCGAGTAGGCGTACGCCGGTATTCCGTGCCGGTACAGATATTCGGCCGCTTCCTCGACTTCGACATCGCCGGCCAGCGAAGCTACCACGGGCTTCTCGATGCCCTTGCCCCGCATTTCCTGCACCACCTCCACCATCAGGCGCGCAAAGACCATGGGCGGCGTGATGATGGTGTGCCAGTAGCCGAGGATGAGCGCGTGGATACGCGGGTCTTCCAGACCGAGCCGCACCGTATTCTGGTAGGTCGTCGGCGGCTCACCGCCGGTGATGTCCACGGGATTGCCGGCCGCCCCGAATGGCGGAATGAACTTGCGAAAGGCGGCATCGAGATCCGGCGGCATCGTCATGAGCGACAGGCCGTTGTCCACGCAGGCATCCGAGAGCAGCACTCCGGAGCCGCCGGCCCCGGTGATGATGACTACGTTGTTGCCCTTGGGAGTCGGAAGGACCGGAATTCCCCGCGCAAACTCGAGGAGGTCGCGCAGCGAGCGCGCCCGGATGACACCGGACTGCTTGAACACATCGTCGTATATCTTGTCGTTGCCGGCAAGCGCGCCCGTGTGCGAGCTCGCCGCCCGCGCGCCCATGTTCGTGCGGCCGGCCTTGAGCACCACCACCGGCTTCTTCTTCGAGACCCGCTTCGCGACCTCCGCGAAAGCGCGCCCGTCCTTCAGATCCTCGCAGTGCTGGGCGATGATCTGGGTGTTGTCGTCCTGCTCGAAGAAAGTGAGCAGATCGTCCTCGTCGATGTCCGACTTGTTACCCAGCCCCACGATGGCGGACACGCCCATCTTCGCGGAGCGCGAGAAGCCGATGATGGCCATGCCGATGCCGCCCGATTGCGACGACAGTGCCGCCTTTCCCTTCACGTCATAGGCCGTGCAGAACGTCGCGCACAGGTTCCTGGGGGTGTAGTAGAACCCGTAGATGTTGGGACCCATGAGCCGCACGCCGTACTTGCGTCCGATCGCGACGAGCTCCGCCTGGCCCTCCACGTTGCCGGTTTCGGCAAATCCGGACGGAATCAACACCGCGCCGGGAATCTTCTTCTCCCCCACTTCGGTCAGGGCGCGCGCGACGAATTTCGCCGGGATCGCGAACACGGCGACGTCGATGTCGCCCGGCACGTCCTTGACGCTCTTGTAGGCTTTCTTGCCCAGGATGTTGTCGGCGGTGGGATGAATCGGATAGATGGCGCCTTGATAGCCGCCGTTTATCAGGTTCTTCATGACCGAGTTGCCGATCTTGCCGTTCTCGGGCGAAGCGCCGATCACCGCCACCGCATCCGGCTTCATGATGCGATTCATCTGCTTGACGATCAGATCCCGGTCGGGGCGGTAGCGCGCCGGCGCGGGATTGAAGTTGAGGACGACGCGCACGTCGGCAGCCGTCGCACCCCGCTCGGTGGCGAACACGGGATTCAGGTCCAGCTCCGCTATTTCGGGAAACTCGGCGACCAGCGTGGACACCCGCTCTATCATGGTAGCGAGCGCGGCACGATCGACAGGGGCCGCACCGCGCACGCCGCGCAGGATCTCGGCCGCGGCGATGCTGTCCAACATCGAGAACGCATCCTGCTCGGAGGCGGGCGCGAGGCGGAACGTGATGTCCTTGAGGACTTCGACGAGAATGCCTCCCATGCCGAAGGCCACCAGCTTGCCGAAAGCCGGGTCGGTGACGGCGCCGATGATGACTTCCTGGCCGCCGCGCAGCATCTGCTGCACCTGCACGCCGAGGATTTCCGCCTCCGGGTCGTGCTTGCGGGCGTTCGCGACGATGGTGTTGTATCCCTGTGTCGCTTCGTCCGCCGACTTCACGCCGACCAGGACGCCGCCGGCCTCGGTCTTGTGCAGGATCTGCGGCGATACGATCTTCATCACCACTGGAAAGCCGATCCGCGCGGCGAGCGCGCCCGCCTCCGCCGCATTCCGCGCCAGCTCCTCGCGCGGAATGGTGATTCCCCAGGCTTCGCAGAGCTCCCGCGCCTCGGGCGCCGTGAGGGCCTCGCGCCCCGCCGCTTTGGCCTGGTCGAGAATCCTGCGGACCGCACTCTTGTCATATGCCATCGGCATCGCCTCCCATCTGCGCTCGAGTCAGATCACCTTGTCGGAACGGAATCCTTCGATCTCACGCCGACTGAAGCCGAGCTCCGCGAGCACCTCGTCGGTGTGTTCGCCCAGCAGCGGTGAGCGAGTGACTTCCGTGGGGCTGTCGCTCAACTTGATCGGGTTGCCCACGGACAGATACTTGCCGCGCTTGGGGTGATCGACCTCGACGATCGTCCCGGTCGTGCGCAGCGACGGCTCCGCCGCGAGCTCCTTCATCGACAGGATCGGACCGCACGGAATGTCGTGCTCGTTCAACAGCGCCATCGCTTCGAACTTGGTCTTCGTCATGGTCCATGCCTCGATGGCCGCGAAGACTTCTTGCAGCCGGGGCAGACGCGCGTTCGGCGTGGCGTAGTCCGGATCGGCGATCCAGTTTTCCTTGCCGATCACCTTGCAGATCTCCTTCCACACCGGCGCCTGGGCGATGAAATATAAGTAGGCGTTGGGATCGCTCTCCCAGCCCTTGCACTTCACGACCGAGCCCGGCTGTCCTCCTCCGGAGGCGTTGCCGGCGCGCGGCACGGCGTCTGCGAATTTTCCGTGCGGATACTGCGGATACTCCTGCATGACGCCGGTGCGGGCCAGGCGCTGCTGGTCGCGCAGCTTGACCCGGCACAGGTTCAGCACGCCATCCTGCATGGCCGCGAGCACTCTCTGCCCACGACCGGTGGTGTTGCGCTGGTAGAGGGCGGCAACGATCCCCAGTGCCAGGTGCAACCCCGTACCGCTGTCGCCGATCTGCGCACCGGTGACGAGCGGCGGACCGTCGTCGAAGCCGGTGGTCGAAGCGGCTCCGCCGGCGCACTGCGCCACGTTCTCATAGACCTTGCAATCCTCGTAGGGCCCCGGTCCGAACCCCTTGACGGACGCCACGATCATGCGCGGATTGAGCTGTTGGATGCGCTCCCAGGTGAACCCCATGCGATCGAGCGCGCCCGGCGCGAAGTTCTCGACCAGCACGTCGCAGCGCTTCACCAGCTTTTCCAGGATCTGCTTGCCGGCCGCGCTCTTGGTGTCGAGCGTGATCGAGCGCTTGTTGTGGTTCAGCATGGTGAAATACAGGCTGTCGACGTCGGGTATGTCGCGCAGCTGTTCGCGCGTGATGTCGCCGGCGCCGGCCCGCTCCACCTTGATCACATCGGCGCCGAGCCAGGCCAGCAGCTGGGTGCAGGTCGGACCCGACTGTACGTGGGTGAAGTCGAGGATGCGGACTCCGTCTAATGCTTTACCCATACGCCACCCAATTACTTGTACATCGTCTGATTCTTGGTACCCGGCGCGTACTCGCGCGGGTCCACCCAGATATTGATCACCGCTGACTTGCGCGTGCGCGCGACGGCCTCGCGCCCACGCCGCAGCGCCGGGGCGATCTGCGCGGGATCACGCACTTCCTCCCCGTAGCCGCCCAACATCTCGGCGAACTTGCCGAACGGCACATCACCGAGCAGGTTGCCGACATTGCCGCGCTGCTCCCCATACTTGGCCAGCTGCCCATAGCGGATCTGGTTCATGGCGGAGTTGTTGCCGATGACCGCGATGTAGGGAACGCCGAAACGGTTGGCGGTTTCCATGTCGAACGCGGTCATGCCGAAGGAGCCGTCGCCGTAGTAGCAGAGCACTTCCTTGTTCGGATGGGCGAGGCCGGCGGCGATCGCGAAGCCGGTGCCGACGCCGAGCGAGCCGAGAGCGCCCGGATCCATCCACTGTCCGGGGCGCCGCGGCCGCACCGCCTGCGCGGAGATCGTCACGACATCGCCGCCATCGCCGATGTAGATGGTGTTGTCGGCAAGAAACTCGTTCAGCTCGTAAGCGACGCGGTACGGGTGAATCGGCGTGTTGTTGGATTTGAACAGCGGCATGAGCTTCTCGGTGGCGGCCTCCTCGGCCGCGGCGAGCTTCTTCATCCATTGCTGGCGCGCCTGGCGCTTGTCCTGCTTGAGACGGCCGGAGGCCGCCTGCAGGACCGCTCCGAGAATGGCGCCCGGATCGCCGACGAGCCCCAGATCGATGTCACGGTTCTTGCCGACCGTACGGTAGTCCATGTCGATCTGCACGAGCTTGAGCTTCGTGCTGATGCGCCGCCCGTAGCCCATGCGGAAATCGAAGGGCGTGCCGACGATGACGATGACGTCGGCTTCGGCGAAGGCGTTACCCCGCGTCCGATCGAAATGATGCGGATCCCCCGGCGGCAACAGCCCGCGGCTGCCGCCGTTGAAATAACCGGGGATGTCGAGTCCGCGCAGGAGCGCGATCGCCTCCTCGTGACCGCGCGCGGACCAGACTTGTTGTCCGTAGAGGATGGCCGGCCGCTCGGAGTCGACGAGGATATCCGCGAGCTTCTCGATGTCGCGCGGATCGCCGATCGAGCGGGTCGAGGCGCGATAGCGCCCAGGCTTCGGAATGACGGCCTTGGTCACATCGACCTCGCGATCCAGCACGTCACGCGGAATCTCGAGATATACCGGACCCGGAGCCCCGTTGTAGGCTTCCCGGGCGGCCATCGCCACCATGTCCGCAACCCGCTCGGTGCTCGGCACCGTGGCCGCGAACTTCGTGATCGGCGTCATCAGATCGACGTGCGGCAGATCCTGCAGCGAGCCCATCTTGTGTTGGGTGAGCGCGCCCTGACCGCCGATGTGGATCATCGGGCTCTCCGAGCGGAAAGCGGTCGCGACGCCGGTGACCGCGTTGGTACAACCCGGTCCCGCGGTCGTGACTACGCAACCGAGCTTGCCCGTCTGGCGGGCGTAGCCGTCGGCCGCGTGCGCGGCGACCTGCTCGTGGCGCACGTCGATGATGCGAATGCCCTCATCGACGCAGCCGTCGTAGATATCGATGATGTGGCCGCCGCAGAGGGTGAAAATCGTGTCGACGCCTTCATTCTTCAGCGCCTTCGCGACCAGGTGTCCGCCGGAGACGACGCTCGCGTCACGGCTCTTCTGTTGCAGCGTATCCTCGGCGGTGCTGCGCTTCGTCTGAACGGATGTGGGGTCTACGGTAGCCATCTGGCCTCCAAATTCGTGATTTCCAGTCGCGATGCCGGGTGAGCCGGTCGGCTCATGCCCGACATCGCGACAGCAACTGACTCGCGGCCGCCTGCGCGCGCGGCCCGTCAGGTCGTCAGGTCATCCGTGTGCGGCTGACACTTCCGCCAGCGGCAGCAGAGGGTGCGGCCTCAGCCGCAGGGCCTCGGGCAAAGTGCCGCGCGCGCATCGGCTTCAGGACAGTTAGCGCGAGGACTGCCGCCAACACGTTGAAACTCATTGCGATCATGAACACGCTGCCCCAGCCCTGCCCCTTGGCGATGGCCGCCGCGACGGGCACGAGCAGCGCGCCGGCGCCTTTCGCCGTATAGAGCATGCCGGCGTTGGCCGCCGCGTACTTGGCACCGAAGGTATCGCCCTGCGTGGCCGGGAAGAGACTGAAGATTTCCCCGTAAACGCCGAAGTAGAGCGCGGTGACGAGCACGAAGGTGACCGGGTTGGTGCCCGACTGGCTGAGAATGAACAGCGCGATAGCGCCGATCGTGAACGCGAGCGCCATCGTGTACTCGCGGCCGATCTGGTCGGATAGCCAGCCGAAGAACGGCCGCCCGACGCCGTCGAAAATCCGGTTGAGCGACAGCGCGAACACCAGAGCAGGCATCACGATGCCGAACAGCTCGACGGGAACCTTCTCGATCTTGAAGTCCTTGGCGATGGGGGCCATCGATGCCGCCATTGTCAGGCCGCCCGAGGCCACCAGTACGAACATCACATACATCACCCAGAACACCGGGCTGCGCAACACCTGGGCCGGGGTATAGCCGTGCGCCGTCTGATTGGGTTTGACCTTCGTCTGCACCAACTGCGCGGGAGCGACCAGCATGCCCCAGGCCAGGATGAACACGATGGCGCCCTGCAGGAGACCGAAGACGAGGAACGCCTGCTCGTAGCCCGACGCGTTAATCATCTTCGAGATGGGGCCGATGGTGATCGCGGCGCCCGCACCGAAGCCGGCGGCGGTGATGCCGGCGGCGAGCCCGCGGCGTCCGGGGAACCACTTGAGCGCGTTACCAACACAAGTGCCGTAGACGCACCCGGTGCCGATGCCGCCCAACGCGGCGGCGAAGTACAGAACGGGAAGCGAGTCCGCACTCGAGTTGATGACCCACGCGAGCGCGACGAGGATCGCGCCGCCGATCACGACCCAACGGGGCCCGAAGCGGTCTACGAGATAGCCTTCAACCGGAATGAGCCAGGTCTCCACCAGCACGAAGAGCGTGAACGCCACTTGGATGGCGGCGCGTCCCCAGTGGTACTTGGTGTCGATCGGATTGACGAACAGGGTCCAGCCGTACTGCAGGTTGGCGACGCAGGCCATGCAGATGACGCCGATGGTCAACTGTACCCACGGGTTCGCCAACACTGAGCGACCGGGTTGTTCGGGATTGGAATTTGCGCTCATCTCGTCCCCCTCTTCACCGCCCTTACGGGCATTTGACCGGGCTGTTGCAGAAATATCTGACTAACTTGCCAATCGAAACGACATCGACCCCGGGCAGTTGCGGGGGGCGCGGTGCTGGGAGGGGATAAGGGACCGGTGGTCGGGCCGCGAGCGAATCTTGAGTGCGCCCGGGTTGCGGTGCGGGGAGGCCGCCGCTTGCCGGGCCAAGGAGAGGAAAGGATCGCGGAAAATGCGGACGCGCATGCTGACTCGCTCACCAGAAACCCCCTCGAGTGGCCTGGCGCTCAGGAGCGTTCAGCCATCGACCGTTCCATCATCTACACCATCTGGTATATCATATATATGTAATTTTTTTCTTGTCAACCAACAGAAAATTTCATCTCGGCGGCAGGCGGCTCCCAGCCGCGGGCCGAGGGGGCATTCCGGCAGTGCGCCAGGGGAGTTGCGATGGGTCAATTATTCGTTCCCATTCAGAGTGTTAGAGCAATGGGAAGAGCAATGGGACGCTTTCCCGCCGGCGCTGCTCCGAGCCTGGAGCATCCCCGCCAGGACTGGCGTTTCCGCGAGCCCGGGGGTCGTTCCCGGCCGGGAATTCCGTATAATCTAATATATCTAGTGCAACCAAGCCTCCCCTGGGAAACCTCCGATGCAAGTTATCGCTCTGACGGTGTACACCTTCATAGGCATGGGCCTCGTGGCCGCGCTCGTAGCGGCCCTGTACGCTTCCCTGCCCCGCTTTTTCCTGGATACCGCCGAACGTCACGGCCGCTTTCACGGACTGCGGCCGGCCTGGCTGCTCGCCGATGGGACTCCGGCCCGCCCGCTGCCCGCGGATGCTCTCGGCGGGCAGGCAGCCTGATTCGCGGTGGACGGGCTGAAATCAGCCTGTCATCCCGAATCGGTCATCCTGGATCAGTCGGCAATCGTTAGGCCCAGACAGCGAGGCAGGCGATGAACACCACCGCACGGACGTTGCAGCGCGCGAGCACGGCTCCGCTTTCACTCACGCCTCTCAACGCGACGAGTCTGCGTGACCAGGCGTATGCCCTGTTGAAGGCCGCCATAGCCGACACCGACATCTACAACCCCGAGACGGAGTTGCGGCTCGACGAGCGGCAGCTCACGGCGGCGCTCGGTGTCAGCCGCACACCGATTCGCGAGGCACTGTCGCTCCTGGAGCAGGAAGGCTTCATCCGCACGATCCCGCGGCGCGGCATCTACATCATCCGCA
>CAZDTG010000129.1:0-12113 GCA_964508005.1 uncultured Steroidobacteraceae bacterium | reverse complement strand
GTCGCGGCTGCTGAAGGATGATTGGCCGCGCACGGTTGAGGAGCTCGAGGCCTAGGAGCCTGTCGGACAGGCTCCAGGACCGCCGGAACGGGAGACGACGCAGATCCTCGAGGGGGTCAAGGAGCGCCGTCTCCCGCTCCAGTCAATCCTGCGGCAGGCGCCGCGAAATCGTTACATCGAGGGCCGGAGGGAGGCGGGAGACGAGACTGCTCTCGAGGGGGTCAAGATTGGCCCCGTCTCCCGCTCCTTCAGCCTTTCAGCTCTTCGTCCGAACCACCGACACCTGCGCGATGGCGTTGTGGCTCTGCAATGCGGTGAGATTGCGCGCGACGAACTCGGCTTTCGGGGCCACAGCCGCGGCTCTCTTCAGGTCCGCCTGCGCGGCGGCCGTATCGTTCGAAATCCACTTCAATACCGCGCGGTTCGAGTACGCGAGCGCGAGGTAATCGCGGTATTCCGCGCGGGCCCAGGACATGGACACCGGCAGGCTCGCGATCTGCTGCTGCGCGTCGCGGACGGCCGCGTCGCAAGCAGCGCGGGCCGCGTCCATCTGTCGCGTTACCGCGTAGGCGACGCAACGATTCGTGCTGATGGAGTCGCTGTCCAGCGAATGCGCGTGCGCGGCAAGCTGGTCGATCGCGGTGTTGTAATCGCCGCTCGAGAGCGCGGCGCCGCCCGTCCCGTTGCTGAACGCGGTCAGCTCGAAGGTGTGGGGCTGTTCCCCGGCGTGCGCGGCAGAGCCGGCCAGCAGTGCGGCCGCGCAGGCAAGCTGCAGTGCCCGGACCGGTTTCCGACTGTTACGGCTGTGTGACGACATTATGGCGAACTCCTGTCATTCCGTTGGCGCCGGGCTGCGGTCGCGCGGCTGATGCCACCATAGGAAACGCGGCGGCGTGCGACAAACGAAAAGAATTGCGCCGATGGATGACTCGCGTTCACTTGGAGCTCGTGCGGCGCGGGCGCTGGCCGCGCGCTCAGAAAACTAACAAAAAGCTGACAATGAAGGCCGCGTCATATGATCGCCCGTTATTTCGATATGACTGCCGGCCGCGCAGCGGATAGCTACGCGACGGGGAGCCTCTCCAGGCTCCTGAGCTGCGGTGATGCTCGCTGTCAGTTCTGCGGATGATTGCGGAACTGCGTGCGCGCCCAGTGCGTGATCGCCTGCACCTCGGGCTTTTCCGCGTCTTTCGGCCTGCTGACCAGAAAGTAGGTGTCGTTCGTCGCGAGCTCGACGGAAAAAATCCGCACGAGCGCACCGGACCTGAACCACGCGTCGCACAGCACGGAGGGCACGAGTGCGACTCCGATGCCGCGCTCGGCCGCCTTCACCACCGCTGACATCGTGTCGAGCTCGATCACGTTCTTCGGCTCGGGTGTCGCGACGCCGACTTCTTCGGCCCAACTCGTCCACGCGAACGGACGCGCCTTGTGGACGATCAACGCCATTTGTCTGAAGACCTCGCTGCCGAGGCGCGCGACGGTCGGCGCGTGCTCTTGCGAGCACACGGCGGTGAGGTTGAGCGAAAACAGACGACAGCTCGTCAGCCCCTGCGGCTCCGAGTCGGCGAGGAGAATCGAGACGTCCGCGCTCGGAGGATGGATCGACGGCCGCGGGTCGCTGGTGTCGATCTGCATGTCGATCTCGGGATGGGCGGCACAGAAGCTCGTCAGCCGCGGGATGAAAAGCTCGCTCGCGAAGAACGGCGGCACCAGCACTCGCAGCGTCTGCCTGCCGTTGCGGCGTGCGATATTGGAGAGGCTGCGATCGAGCGCCTCGAGCAGCGGCTCGACTTCGTCCAGCAGCGTGTGCCCAGCCGTCGTCAGCTCGAGCGCGCGCGTCTTGCGTTGAAACAGGCGCACTCCCAGCGAATCCTCGAGCTCCCGCATCTGATGGCTGACCGCCGACGGTGTCAGGAACAGCTCGTCGGCAGCGAACTTGAAGCTGCGGTGGCGCGCGGCGACGCAGAACGCCCTGAGATTCCTCAGCGGTGGAGGGCGGGATAAGCGCATTACGGACGACACGGTACCGGTATCGAGCATGTTGCCCCCAATAGTGCAAAATCCGTGCCCCGCTGTATCGGGGCGTGTAGTGCGTACTGGCTCACACTTTCGCGCCATACGCCGCGCAAGTTGCATCTTCTTGGGCACAAGAGGGTCCTTCCCGCACCGAGTCGGCGCATGCGTCACACGACCGTAACAGGCGGGCCCTGTCAGGCCGCGTTGACGGCTTGCACTTTACGGACTGCTGCAGATTTAGGCGCTGATTCAGATCAATGGGCGAGGGCGCTGTCGAGCCAGCGCGCCAGCGTGCCGCCGTCCACGGCCCCTGACAGCCGTGCGAGCTCCTGCCCGCCGCGAAACAGGATCAGCGTCGGGATGCTGCGGATATTGAAACGGCCCGCCAGCTCCTGCTGCTCATCCGTGTTGACTTTCGCCACCTGCAGGTTCGCCGCGCGCTCACGCGCCGTGCGCTCGAGCACGGGGGCCATCATCCGACAGGGACCGCACCACGGCGCCCAGAAGTCCACCAGCACGGGCAGGCTCGTACGCTCGACATGCGTTGCGAAGCTCGCCTTGTCCAGCGCCACCGGCTCACCCTTCAGCAGCTCCGATTTGCAGCGGGGGCACTTCGGATGCTCGTCGGATCGTTCCGCCGGCACACGCACGACTGCATTACATTGCGGGCAGGCGGCGAGAATGGGGCTCTCAGCGGTGGCGCTGTTCATAGGGACGTTCCGGGGATGAAGGCTCTCAAGCGCTGAGCTGGGGTCGTCCGCGACAGATTCAACGTCCTCCTTTAGGGGGAGTCCGAGCCCCGAGCCTGTCAGTAGCTTCCGGAACCCTTGTCCGCGCGAGCCTGGGCCCCCACCTTGCGGTGGAGTTGCGAGCGCGCGTACCGTGCGCTCGAGGCAGGCGCGCCCGCTCGACGCGCAACGAACCGAGGGCTATGGAATACCGGGACTACTACAAGATTCTGGGCGTGCAGCGCACGGCCAGCGCGGACGAGATCAAGAAGTCGTACCGCCGGCTGGCCCGCAAATTCCATCCGGACGTCAGCAAGGAAAAGGACGCGGAAGCCCGTTTCAAGGAAGTGCAGGAGGCGTACGAGGTCCTGAAGGACCCGGAGAAGCGGGCCGCCTACGACCAGCTCGGCAGCGAATGGAAGTCCGGCGAGCAGTTTCGCCCGCCGCCGGACTGGGCCCGCGGTTTCGAATTCCGCGGCGGTCCTCGTGCGGGTGCTGGACGGCAGGGCGCCGGTGCGCGACCCGGCTCGGCGGAGGACATCTTCGAGGATGAAGGCTACAGCGACTTCTTCTCGTCGCTGTTTGGCGGCAGCGCAGGCCCGTTCGCATCGGCAGGCCCCCGCCGTCGCGCGGGACGGGATCACCACGCGAGTATCGAGATCGATCTCGAAGAGGCTTTCACCGGGACGACCCGGACTCTCGAGCTCAAACGGCCGCAGCTGAAGCCCGACGGGACGCTCGAGGTGCAGCCTCACACCGTCCGGGTGACGATCCCGGCCGGGGTGACGGAGGGGCAGCCGATCCGGCTCGCGGGGCAGGGCGAGCCGGGCCCCAACGGGGGACGTGCCGGCGACCTCTACCTGGAAGTGCATATCCGGCCCCACAGGCTGTTTCAGCTGGAAGGCCGCGACGTAACGCTTACATTGCCCGTGGCTCCCTGGGAAGCCGCGCTGGGCGGACCCGTGAAGGTGCCAACGCTGGCGGGCACGGTCGAAATGAACATTCCCGCCGGAGCGCAGTCAGGTCAGAAGTTGCGCCTGAGAGGCCGCGGCCTGCCGGGCCAGCCGCCTGGAGACCAGTACGTGCAGCTGAAAGTCGTCCTGCCGCCGGCAAACTCGCCGGAAGCCCGGGCGTTATACGAGGAGATGCGCCGGACGCTCGCATTCGATCCGCGCGCCGATCTTGCGAGGTAAGCCATGACCGATGCGACTGATCTCAAAGCCCATATGGCGCACGTGCTCGATGAGCGTGATTGGATCGGCGCAACGGAGATCTGTGCGCTGTGCCGGATCGAGCTCACGGCCGTGGTGGAGTTGGCCGACCTCGGGATCGTCTCGCCTCGTGGTTATGAACCGGAGCAGTGGCAGTTTCCGGCGACCGCGCTCCCGCGCCTGCGGACCGTGGGCCGTTTGATGCGCGATCTCGGCGTTAACGTGAGCGGCGCTGCCCTGGCGGTGGAGCTGCTCGAGGAGCAGCACCTTCTGGAGCGGCGACTGCGCAGACTGGAACGTCTGGTCCACGAGTGAGCATTCACTCACTGTCCCATGCGCTCGCCGCCGCTGCGCAGCCATGCCTCCTCTTGCGGCGTGCTCGTCCGCTCGAGCACGCGGTTGCGATGAGGAAAGCGCCCGAACCGCTCGATGATGGAGCGATGATCCTCGGCTGATTCGAGCACGGCCGCGAATACGTCGCGCAATTCCGCGGGAGCTTCCATGAGGAGGCGCCGATATCCCGCGACCGATTCGTCCTGCACGTCCTGCGCTTCGCAATGCTGTAACGGCATGTAGAAGAAAATGCGCTCCACGACATCGAGCGCGCCGTCGGCCGCCGACTGCATTGCCGCCAGCGTGAGGCCAAGCGCCTGCTCGTCGTAAGCGAAGGCCTGCGGCGTGCCCCGATAGATACTGCGCGGGAACTGATCGAGCAAAAGGATGAGGCTCAGGCAGCGTCGCGGGCTGTCGGCCCAACCCGCGAGCTCGCCCCTGGCGGCGCGCTCGACGAGCTCGCCGAAACGCGCCCGGATGATTGCGTCACGATGCTGCAGCCCTTCCTCCGAGGCATCTTCGGGGAACCAGAGCTTGAGGCGCTGCTGCAGCGTCTGCGCGCTCATGGGCAGCTTGCCGAACCAGAAATCGCGAACCCGGCGTGCCTCGTCCATGTGGCTAAGATACACGCACGCCTATTCCGATTTGGCCTCGTCCGTCTCGAACAGCTTCTCGAGCTGCTGGGCGGCCTCGCGCGAGGTGGCGAGGAACTTCGTGTCGTCTTGCTTCACTGCGTACTGTGCGAGCAGGGTCGCCTCGTCGTGTTGGCGGAACTTCTTCACTACGCTGCGCGCGGAAGCCTGGCTTTCCCCGAGCGCCTGCAACACCGAGGCCGCGAGCTCGAGACTCGACAGGTAGGTCTCCCGCATGATGTTGGTCACTCCCGCGTCCATGAGCGCGAAGGCGTGCTGCCGGTTGCGCGCGCGAGCGAAGATCTTGAGCTTGGGGAACTGCGTGCGAACCAGTTCCGCGGTGCGAATGGACGCATCCACGTCATCGATGGCGAGAACGAAGATCTTCGCCGTCTCCGCGCCCGCCGCCCGCAGGAGGTCCAGCCGCGAGGCATCCCCGTAATAGACCTTGTTCCCGAAGGTGCGCACGAAATCGACATGAGTCTGATTACTGTCGAGGGCGGTGAACGGGATGCGCCGCAGGCGCAGGATGCGCGCCACGATCTGTCCGAAGCGCCCGAAGCCGGCGATGAGGACCGGAATGTCGCGCTCGTCGATGTCATCGAACGGGGCCGTGGGCCCGGCGAGCCAGCGGCTCGCCACGCTCTCCTGGACCACCAGTATCAGCGGGCCCAGCATCATCGACAACGTTACGGCGAGGATGAGGAGGTCGGCTGTCTGCGGGTCCAGGATCTTCTGGCGCGTGGCGAGCGTGAACAGCACGAATGCGAACTCACCCCCCGCGGGCAGGGTGAAGCCCAGGCGCCACGCCGACGACCCCTTGTGATTCGTGAAGCGCGCGAGGAGAGCGACGGCCAGAAGCTTGATGGACATGAGCCCGGCCGTGAGCCCGAGCAGCTTCAGCGGCTGCGAGAGCAGCAGGCCAAGATTGGCCGACATGCCCACGACAATGAAGAACAGGCCGAGCAGCAGGCCTTTGAACGGCTCGATGTCCGCCTCGAGCTCATGGCGGAATTCGCTGTCGGCAAGCAGAACACCGGCGAGGAAGGCTCCGAGCGACATGGACAGGCCGGCTGCGTTGGCGAGCAGTGCGGTTGCAATGACTGTCAGAAGCGCGGCGGCCGTGAACACCTCGGTAACCCGGACCCCAGCCACGATCCGCAGGGCAGGGCGTAACAGCAAGCGGCCGCCGATGATGACGACAGCTATGACCGCGACCAGCTTGAGCAGGATCGGCCACAGCGCGCCATCAGGCGTCCGCGCCGAGGGTGCCGCGTGCGAGATCAGCGGGAGGACCGCAAGGACGGGCAGGACCGCGAGATCCTGGAACAGCAGGATGCCGAACGCGGACCTGCCGTGCTGGCTCTTGAGTTGGCCGCGCTCGGCGAGCACCTGCAGGACGAGCGGGGTGGATGACAGCGACAGCCCGAAGCCCACGATGGCAGCGGTGACCGGGGACATACCGAGCAGGAAAGCGGCGCTGCCCAGCAGAACGGTGCACAGAAGAACCTGTGCCGCGCCGAGTCCGAAGACGGTCCGTCGCATGACCCACAGACGCGTCGGCTGCAGCTCGAGACCGATGATGAAGAGCAACAGCACCACACCGAATTCGGCGATATGCGAGATGTTGCCGATATCCGGGACGAGCTGCAGGCCCCACGGCCCGATGACGAGCCCGGCGGCGACATAACCGAGGATCGAGCTCAGGTTCATCAGCCGGAACAGCGATACCGCCAGGACGGCGGCGGCGAGCAGGACGGCGGTCTGGGCGAGTGAGATCATGAAATTCGCGCGGCTTAGCCTGAGTGCCCCGATTCTGGCAGGAATCCGCTGCCTTGGAGTCATCACCTACTGCGGCCGTCTGGCGCGTTGCGCTCACATCCGTCCAAGGTCCGGCCTTGCCGCCCTGCCGGTGCGACGCATGCGTCACACCCCCATCAGACAGACTCCTTGAGTTTTCTACAGCGGATCCCCATGCCTGCGCCATGCTAGAAGAGACTTCCTCGTTCGATGGTTCGCTGAACGACTCCACCGACGACGCGCTCGACGCCTACTCCGAGGCAGTCGTCGGCGCGGTCGAGCTCGTCGGTCCAGCGGTGGTGAGCGTTTACGTCGGCGGCGACACCGGTTCTCGCTTTGGACCTGGCGAGGCTGGCGGACGCGAGCGCGGTGGCGCAGGTTCCGGCGTTGTCGTGACGCCGGATGGCTATGTGTTGACGAATGAGCACGTCGTACAGCGGGTCGACGAAGCTCGCGTCACGTTTGTCGACGGCCGGAGTGTTCCCGCCACGGTGGTTGGCCGCGACCCCGCGACCGATCTTGCTGTACTGCGCGCACAAGCGGCCGCGCTCCCCTACGCGCGGCTGGCGACCGGAAGGCAGCTTCGAGTGGGCCAGCTCGTCGTGGCGGTTGGCAATCCCCTCGGATTCGAGTCGACGGTTTCGGCCGGCGTCGTCAGTGCGCTGGGGCGCTCGCTGCGCAGCAGACAGGGACGGCTCATCGAAGGCATCGTGCAGCACACCGCGGCATTGAACCCCGGCAATTCCGGCGGCCCGTTGGTGGACTCCAAGGGCCGCGTCGTCGGTGTCAACACGGCGATCATCGCCATGGCGCAGGGAATTGGCTTCTCGGTGCCGGCGGCCACAGCGCAGTGGGTGCTCACCGAGATTCTGACGCAGGGCCGCGTACGGCGCGCCTATCTGGGGATTTCCGTTCGGGACCGCCCGCTGGATCTGCGGTTGGTCAGGGCACTGGGGCTGTCTGTGACGCGCGCTTCGGAAGTCATCGGGCGCGATGAGTCCGGACCCGCGGTTGATTCGGATTTACGTCCGGGCGACCTGATCGTGGGTGTGAACGAAACGCCGGTGGACGGCATCGATGCGCTTCACCGGCAGCTGAGCCGGTGGCCGGTCGGCTCGCCGCTGACACTCGACGTCGTGAGGCGCATGAAGAGTTTGCGCGTCACGCTGACGCCGAGCGAGCCGCGCTGAGGGCTCGCGCGACGCCTGTTCACTCACTCGCAGAGACTTTCCAAATAACCCTGCGCGACGGGCGAGAGTCGCTTGAGCGCGAGCGCACGGGCTTTGGGAGCGTCCACGATATATTCGAGCGGTCCCGAGACGAGCATCTGCCGGATGCGGGGGTGCCGGGCGGAGACCCGCGCCATCTTGTTGAGGACGGTGAAGCCGCGGTTAATTTTTTCTCGGGAGGCCCGGTTCTGCTCGATGCTGCGGGCCAGGTACTGGCCGAAGCGGGCGTAAAGGAAGTAATCGTCATCCCCGACCTGGAAACGCGCCTCGGCGAAGAAATCGGGGAAATTCTTCTCGAGGTACTGGTTCACGCTCTGCAGGCGCGGTCCAGGATCGCTGTCAGTCGGCGCTTTGGCTTTCTTCATCTGAAGTTTCCAACACCTCCATGGGCCCCGACGACCATCTTCCGGACGTCACGAGCGGTACCACACCTCGCGACGCGCGCGCATGGTGAGCCACGAGGTCGCTCGATGCAATAGGTTGGAAAAGAAAATGCGAAGTGAGTTCCTCCTGCGCCGTGAGAGAACTTCACACACCGCGGGCTTCCCGAGCGTCGTGCGCACCGCGTCTCGAGTCATGCACTTCTTGATTGGCACGCGACATATTCAGAGCGCCAACACGCTATGCATTCCACCGGGGCTCGCCGAGGAGCCGCAGCGGTCCCCTATGCCGGACCGGTGCAGCTTTCGTTCGGTAAGCGCCACTCTTTCGGCGGCGCGAACCCCCAGTCCCCGCATCTCCCGGGGTTTCGCATATGGCCATGAGTGCATATCCAATGAGGAAGCGCACTTGAAAGAGCCCCCCAGGCCGGTATTATCGGGAGCATAGTGACGGTGTAGACAGGCGACTCACGCGCGGGACATAGCCTCGACCCGTAAAGCGATCTCGACTGCTCATTCCCGCGGTGTCCAAGCCCCGCGGGTCTCCCGACCGCAAAAGAATTGCCGCTCGAGCTGATTCAGGCGCCCAAGGCCTGCAGCCGGCGGCCACGTGCGCCTCATCGCAGGCGCCTAAGACTCGAGGCCATGAAGATGAGCGCTGCCACCCAGGGACTCTACAAAGACGCCTACGAACGCGACAGCTGCGGGTTCGGCCTGATCGCCAACCTCGACGACCAGCCGAGCCATTGGCTGGTCCGCACCGCCATTACGTCCCTCAACCGCCTCACCCACCGTGGAGCGATCGCCACGGACGGCAAGACGGGCGACGGCTGCGGGTTGCTCCTGAAGAAACCTGAAGGCTTCCTGCGCGCCGTGGCCGCCGAGGCCGGCATCGAGCTGGCCGGGAAGTTCGCCTCAGGGCTGGTTTTCCTGAATCCCGATCCGGCGTTGGCCAAGGTCGCGCGGGCCGCCATGGAGGCCGGGTTGCGGCGCCAGGAGCTCGAGCTCGCCGGCTGGCGCGTCGTTCCGGTGGATCCGGACGCCTGTGGCCAGCAGGCCCTGAAGACCCTGCCTCACATCGAGCAGGTCTTCGTGAACTGCCGTCTTGACATCGACGAGGCCTCATTCAACCGCAGGCTCTACATGGCCCGGCGCCTCGCCGAGAAGACGGTTGAGGCGCGGGACCCCATTTTCTACATGCCCAGCCTGTCCGCCACCACCATCGTCTTCAAGGGCATGGTGATGCCGCAGTACCTGACCGCGTTCTACCGCGACCTGCAGGACGAGCGGCTCGAAGCTTCGGTGGCCGTATTCCACCAGCGCTTCTCCACGAACACCCTGCCGCAATGGCGGCTCGCGCACCCGTTCCGCTATCTCGCCCACAACGGCGAGATCAACACCGTGCAGGGCAACCGCAACTGGGCCCTGGCGCGCGGGCCGCTGTTTCGCTCGCCTCTGCTGCCCGAGCTGCAGGAGGCCATGCCGCTGGTCTCGCTGACGGGATCGGACTCGCAGAGCCTCGACAACATGCTGGAAGTGCTGTTGATGGGCGGGCTGGATGTCCTGACCGCGATGCGGCTGCTCGTCCCGCCCGCCTGGCACGGGCTCGACTCGATCGACTCCGACCTGCGTGCGTTCTACGAGTATTACTCCGTGCACATGGAGCCGTGGGACGGTCCGGCGGGCATCGTGCTGACCGACGGCCGCTATGCCGGCTGCACGCTCGACCGCAACGGACTGCGGCCCGCCCGCTTCGTGATCACTCGCAACCGCTTTCTGACGATCGCCTCCGAGACGGGCGTCTGGGACTACGCGCCCGAGGACGTGGTGCGCAAGGGCAAGCTCGGGCCCGGCGACATGATCGCGCTCGATCTGCAGACCGGCACGCTGCTCGAGTCGGGTGACATCGACCAGATTCTGAAATCGCGCCATCCCTACAAGATCTGGCTGAAGAAGGGCGTGCGTTATCTCGAAACCGATCTCGTCGACCCGCGGCTCGCGGCGGAGCCGATGGATCGCGACACCCTCGCGCTCTACCAGAAGATGTTCAACGTCACTTCGGAGGAGCGTGAGGAGATCATCCGCGTGCTCGCCGAGGACGAGAGCGAGGCGGTGGGTTCGATGGGCGACGACACGCCCATGCCCGTGCTGTCGCACAAAGTGCGCTCCCTGTACGACTATTTCCGGCAACAGTTCGCGCAGGTGACTAACCCGCCGATCGATCCGCTGCGCGAATCGATCGTCATGTCGCTGCAGACGCAGATCGGGCCCGAATGCAACATCTTCGTGCCCGCGCCCGAGCATGCCCGGCAGATCGTGCTCGGCTCGCCCATCCTCTCGCAGCGCAAGCTGCGGCAGATCCTGGCGCTGAAGGAAGTCACGCACGAGTTCATCGATCTTCAATACGATCCCAACGAGGGGTTGAAGAGCGCGGTCGTGCGGATGTGCGAGCAGGCCGAGAACGCCGTCCGCGAAGGCAAGCTCGTGCTGTTGCTGTCGGATCGTTACCTCGTGAAGGGGAAGCTGCCCGCTCACGCGCTGCTCGTGACCGGTGCCGTGCACCACCACCTCGTGAAGACGGGCCTGCGCTGCAAGTGCAATCTTCTGGTCGAGACCGGCACGGCACGCGATCCGCATCATTTCGCCTGTCTCATCGGCTACGGCGCGACCGCTGTGTATCCCTACATGGCGTACCAGGTCCTGTTCGAAATGATGCGCAAGGGCCGGGTGAAGCTCGACTTCGCCACGCGTCTGGAGCTCGGTCGCAGCTACCGCGCCGGCGTCAGAAAAGGGCTGTTCAAGATCATGTCGAAGATGGGCATCTCGACGATCGCCAGCTACCGCAGCTCGCAGTTGTTCGAGATCGTCGGCCTGTCGGATGACATCGTGAGCCTCTGCTTCCTCGGCACCGAGAGCCGCGTGCAGGGCGCAGACTTCGACGATCTCGAGAGCGACCTCGAGCAGCTCGCCGCGCGCGCCTGGAATCCGCGCGAGCCCGTGGACCAGGGTGGGTTGCTCAAGTACATGCACGACGGCGAGTACCACATGTACAACCCCGACGTGATCGCGGCTCTGCAAGCTGCCGTGATTTCCGGGGACTACTCGCACTACAAGTTGTATGCGCAGCTGGTGAACCGCCGGCCGGCCGCGACGCTCCGCGACCTGCTCGCCCTGAAGCCGGGCACGCGGCCGATTCCCCTGCACGAGGTCGAGCCGGCGGAGGCGGTGCTGGCGCGCTTCGACGGCGCGGGCATGTCGCTCGGAGCGCTGTCGCCGGAAGCGCACGAGGCGCTGGCGATCGCCATGAACCGCCTCGGCGCGCGTTCCAACTCGGGCGAGGGCGGTGAGGATCCCGCACGCTATCGCACCGAGAAGAACTCGAAGATCAAGCAGGTGGCCTCGGGCCGCTTCGGCGTGACGCCGGAATACCTCATCAACGCTGAGGTGCTGCAGATCAAGATCGCGCAGGGGGCCAAGCCCGGCGAGGGCGGGCAGTTGCCGGGCCACAAGGTGAACGACATGATCGCCTCGTTGCGCTTCGCGCGCCCCGGGGTCGGCCTCATCTCGCCGCCGCCGCATCACGACATCTACTCGATCGAGGACCTGGCGCAGCTGATTTTCGATCTGAAGCAGGTCAATCCGCAGGCCCTCGTGTCGGTGAAGCTCGTTGCCGAGCCTGGCGTCGGTACCGTCGCCGCGGGCGTCGCCAAGGCCTACGCCGACCTCATCACGATTTCCGGCTACGACGGCGGCACGGGCGCGAGCCCGCTGTCCTCCATCA
>CAZDTG010000128.1:0-12408 GCA_964508005.1 uncultured Steroidobacteraceae bacterium | reverse complement strand
CGATCTCGGCGACGATGTCGGAGACCTTCTTCACCGAGGCCACGATCTTCTCGAGAGTCTGGCCGGACTGGGTGACGAGCACCGAGCCGTCCTCGACCTTCCTGACCGAGTCCTGGATGAGCTCCTTGATCTCCTTCGCCGCCGTGGCCGAGCGGCCCGCGAGGCTGCGCACCTCGCTGGCGACCACCGCGAAGCCGCGGCCCTGCTCGCCCGCGCGCGCGGCTTCCACCGCAGCGTTCAAGGCGAGGAGGTTGGTCTGGAAGGCGATGTCGTCGATGACGCCGATGATGTCGGCGATCTTCTTCGAGGCGTCGTTGATGTCCGCCATGGCCTTGACGGCCTGGCCGACCACCGAGCCGCCTTTCTCCGCCTGGTCGCGCGCGGCCATGGCGAGCTGATTCGCCTGCCCGGCGTTGTCGGCGTTCTGCTTGACGGTCGTCGTCATCTCTTCCATCGAGGAGGCCGTTTCCTCCAGTGACGAAGACTGCTCCTCGGTGCGTTGCGAGAGGTTGGCGTTGCCCGAGGAGATCTCGTCGGCGCCGCGATGCACCTCGGCCGCCACGAGCTTCACCTTCGAGACGACCTCGGCCATGTTGTCGGCGAGCTGATTGACGCCGCGGCTCATCGCTTCGAAGAAGGCGATCTTGCCGGCGAGCTCGATGCGCTTGGTCAGGTCGCCGCCCACGACGGCGGAGAGCATGCTCTGCAGCTCCTTCTCGACGGCAACTTCCTGCGTGCGGTCGGTCCATTCGACGACGATGCCTATGCGCTCGCCGCGGTCGTTGAGAACGGTGTTCGCGACAGTGCGGAACGTGCAGGCGCCGAGCACGCGCTCGTGCGTATCGGAGCCCACGAGGTTGTCCAGGACACGCTGCATGTTGTTCGGGTCGATCGACATGCTGTCGAGGCTTGCGCCCCGCAGCCGGGCCGCATCGAAGCTGGGCAGCGTCTTCCTGATCTCGTGCTGGCTGCGGGCGAACATCGCCTGCGCGGTGTCGTTCACATAGATGATCTTGTAGTTGGCGTCCGCGAGCACCACGCTCGTGGAGACCTTGTCGAGCGCCTGGCGGATGCGCGTGTTCTCGGCCGCGAAGCTGCGCTCTGTCTCGATCTGCGTGCGCAGCTTGCCCTGCATCTCATCGAGCGCCTGCAGTACCTGGCCGGCCTCGTCGGTGCCGGTGCGGTCGATCTGGTTGTCGTACTTGCCGGCCGAGATGTTGCCGAACACCGTTACGGCGCGCGCGAGCGGCGCCGCGAGCGAGCGCGTGATGAGCCACGACAGCGCCAGCGCGAAGGCGAGGGCGATAGCCGTGATGCCGGCAGTCAGGTTGCGCCAGGCGGTCACTTGCGACAAGCGCGCCTGGACGGCGGCGTTCATCGCCCCGTAGCTCACGTCCGAAAGCTGTTGCAGCGAGGATGTGATCTCGCGGGTGGCGGAGTAAACCTCCGCGGTCGTGATCTCCATCTTCTGCGAGTCGAGAATCTTTTCCTTCACGGTGCCGTAGGCCGCGTTGAAGGCGCTACGGGCCGATTCCAGCGCCGGGCGCACGTGTGCCTTCGCGTCATCGGAGGCTTGGTCGAGCTCCCGCGCCGCGGTCTCGAAGTGCTCCACGGACTCGTCGTGATAGAGCTGCAGGGCCATGCGGTCGTCACCGCCGAGATAGCCCTTGATGCTGGCGCGCGTCGCGTACCAGCGGATGTTGCCGGAGGCGATCAACGCACCGGGTACGTTGCTCGTAGCGACCAGGATGAGGACGGCCGTCTCGGGCGAGGGGTCGAGGTTCAAGCCCGAGCGCGCCACGACGCTCTGGCTCAGCTTGAACAGGCGATCGATCAGGGCGTTGTGCCGGGCCACGGCCTCGTCCGCCGTGAGTTTCGAGCCCTCGCCCCTGAGGCGCTCCCAGTCCGACTTGGCGGTCTGCCAGGCCTCGGACACCTTGAAGCGAGCGCCCACGCGGGCATCGCTCGTGTCGACTTGCGCCACGAGGCGGTCCATCTCGGTTTCGGAGCTGCTCACCTCGTCGCGCCGCGCGGCATCGCCGGTCAACAGCGCAAACATGCGGCTGCGATGGTTCGAGGCTTCCGCAAGCACGGCACCCACGGACTGCACATAGCGCGCACCCTCGATCTCGTCCGATGCGAGCGCCACCTGTGCGTTGGCGCCGCTCAGATAGAAGACCCCCAGCAGCGCGGTCGGCACGGCCATCGCCACGACGAGCAGCGCGAGCTTCTGCCAGAGCTTCAAGCGATTCAGGAACTGCATGATCGATCCTTGTTGTGCCGACCTGATCAAAATTCCTGCCACTCGCTGCTGTTCTTGTCTGCGGCAAGGACGGGCGCGCGCGTGGCGGAGGCGACAGCCGCTTCAGGTCGGGATGCGGCTAGGGGTTGACTGCGGGGGGGCGTGTTCGCCCACGGACGATTGGCCTTGCGGCGCTCCACGCGCGGGGGCGCGGCGGCTTTTGCCGGCTGCGTTTCGTCCGCCGTGCCCGGGGTCGCGGCATGGCTCGCGGAGGCAGGCGCGTGCGCCGCGGCGCCGCCGATGCCAGGGCCCATGCTGTTGGCAACGCCGGCAAAATCGTAGCGAGCCAGCAGGCCGTTCAGTGCGCCGGCCTCGGTCGTCATGCCTTGCGATGCGGCAGTCGCCTGCTCGACGAGCGCGGCGTTCTGTTGCGTCAGCTCATCCATCTGCATGACGGCACGGCCGACCTGCTCGATCCCGAGGGATTGCTCGCGGGAGGCGGCGGCGATCTCGGCCACGATGTCGGACACTTTCTTCACGGAGACCACGATCTGCTCGAGGGTCTGCCCGGACTGCGTCACGAGGAGCGAGCCGTCGCCGACTTTCTTCACGCTGTCCTGGATGAGATCCTTGATCTCCTTCGCCGCGCTCGCCGAGCGGCCGGCGAGATTGCGCACTTCCGAGGCCACCACCGCGAAACCGCGGCCCTGCTCGCCCGCACGCGCGGCCTCCACCGCGGCATTGAGCGCCAGCAGGTTCGTCTGGAAGGCGATCTCGTCGATCACGCTGATGATGTCGGCGATCTTGCGTGCGGCATCGTTTATGCCCGACATCGCCTGCACGGCCTTGCCGACGACCATGCCGCCCTGCTCCGCCTGCTCGCGCGCGGCGAGTGCCAGCTGGTTAGCCTGGCCTGCGTTGTCGGCATTCTGCTTGACCGTCGTCGTCATCTCTTCCATGGACGAGGCGGTTTCCTCGAGGGAGGACGCCTGCTCCTCCGTGCGCAGCGACAGGTTGGAATTGCCGGCGGAGATCTCCTGCGCGCCGCGATGGATTTCTTCCGCCGCCAGCTTCACCTTCGAGACGGTCTCGGTGATGTTGTCGGCGAGCTGGTTGATGCCGCGGCTCATGACCTCGAAGAAGCCGGTCTTGCCGGCCAGGTCGAGGCGCTTGCCCAGTGCGCCGCCGTTGATGGCGGCGAGCATGTCCTGCAGCTCTTTCTCGACCCGCACTTCCTGGGTGCGTTGCGACCACTCCATCACGGTACCGAGGCGCTCGCCTTTGTCGCCGATCACCGGGTTCGTTACCGTGCGGAAGGTGAAGTCACCGAGCACGCGCTCCTGCACATCGGCACCCGTCAGGGTGTCGAGCAGACGGCGCTGGCCTACCGGGTCGGCCGACAGCGAGTCCAGGCTCGAGCCGCGCAGGCGGGCGGGATCGAAGCTGGGCAGGGAAGCCCTGATTTCCTGCGCATTGCGCGTGAAGCTCTGTTGCGCGGTGTCGTTGACGTAGATGATCTGGTGCTTCTCGTCCGCGAGCACCACGCTGGTCGAAGCCTTGTCGAGCGCCTGGCGGATGCGGGTGTTTTCCGCGGCGACGGCGCGCTCGGTCTCGATCTGGGTGCGCAGCTTGTTCTGCATCTCATCGAGGGCGCGCAACACCTGGCCTGCCTCGTCGATGCCGCTCGTCTCGATCGTGCTGTCGTAGTGGCCGGTGGAAATCTTCCTGAAAACCCCGATGGCCCGGCTGAGTGGCACCGTCAGCGAACGGGTGACCAGCCGCGCGAGCGCGAGAGCCAGCGCGAGCATCGCGAAGCTGATGCCCGCCGTGATGTTCCGACGCAGGCTCAGGGCCGTCAGACGCTCTCGGACTGCCTCGACCGTGGCGTCATAACTTGCCTCTGACAGCTTCTTGATGGCGCGATTCGTGGGAACGCCGGCGTCGTACAGCTCCGCTCCGCTCGTCGTCACATTCGCGGCGCCCAGGAGCTTCGCCTGCAACACCGAGTCGTAATCCGTGGAGCTCGCGACGGCGGCATCGAATGCCGGCCGCAGCTGCGCCTGCGTGTCCGCCGGCAACTGCTCCAGCGAGACTCGCGCCTTGTCGAGCTCGGCATGGAAGCGCTCTTTGTAGATCTGGATCCCCATGCGGTCATCGCCGCCGAGATAGCCCTTCGCTGCGGCTTTCACGGCATAGCGCCGCATATTGCCCGCATAGATCAAAGCCTTCGGCATCTGATCGGAGGTCAGATGAATGAGGGTGTGCGACTTGACGTCCGGGTCAAGCGAGGTCTTCGAGCGCATCTGCACGAGATCGCTCAACTGCTGCAGGTGCGCGGTGAGTGTCGCGTGCGCGGCGTCGTTGTCGGCCGCCGACTGCGTCAGTGTCGCGCCCTTGAGCGTCTGCCACTCGGACTTCGCGCTCTGCCAGGCAGCCGAGAGCCCGAGTCGTTTGCCGATGTCAGCGTCCACCGGTTCCAGCGCGTCGATCTGCTTTTCGACTTGCTCCTGCTGCGCGACGACGTCGGCGCGGCGGGCCGCATCACCGCTCAGGAAGACGAACGCGCGGCTGCGGTGCGTGAGGATTTCGCCTTCCACGGCATTCAAGGCCTGCAGATAGCGGAGCCCGTCCAGCTCGTCGTGCGCCTGGCTCACCTGCGTGTTGGCCAGACGCAGGTAGAAAAACCCGACCAGCGCGGCGGGAATGGCCATCGCGAGCACGAGCCAGCCGACTTTCTGCCACAGATTCAGGCGGTTGAGGACTTGAGTGATCATGAGTTTGAGCCCGAATCAGGCGGCGGCGCCCACCGGTGAAGTCTCTCCCTGAGTGAGGTTTCCCGAGAACGAGGCCATGTCCGTCGCGATCAGGCGATCGATGTCGAGCAGCACGACCATGCGATCGGAGATGGACACGAGACCGCGGATGTAGTCCGTGGCGGCGCGCGAGCCCAGCTCGGGAGGCGGCTTCACTTCGGCCGTGTTGACATCAACCACGTCGGAGACGCCGTCGACGACCACGCCGAAATCGCGCCGTCCGGCAGCCGAGAGCACTGATACCACGATGATGACCGTGATCGCCGTGTACTCGGCGCGATCGAGCGCGAAGCGCATGCGCAGGTCCACGATCGGGACGATCGAGCCGCGCAGGTTCAGTACGCCGAGCACGTGCGTGGGCGCATGCGGAATCTTGGTCACCGCGGACCAGCCTCGGATCTCCTGCACGCGCAGGATGTCGAACCCGTAGGTTTCCTTGCCGAGGACGAAGGTCAGAACCTGGTGCGAGCCGGCGCCGGCCTGCTCCGGTGTCACCGTGTTGCTGGTCATTGACTGATTTCCTCGAAGGTTGTCATTGGGCTGGCATCTCACGATTTCAGGCGGCCGCGCGCAGGGACGCCGCGTGGATGATTCCTGTTACGTCGAGAATCAGGGCAACCGAGCCGTCGCCGAGGATGGTGGCTCCGGAAACACCCTCGACGTGACCGTAGTTGGCTTCCAGGGATTTGATGACGACCTGCTGCTGGCCGAGCAGGTCGTCCACGAACAGCCCGACCCGCCGGCCGTCGCCTTCGGCGATCACGACCAGGCCCTCGTGCAGGGCGCGCGCGCGCGGCTCGACGCCGAACAGCTCGTGCAGGCGGATGACGGGCAGATAGTCGCCGCGGAACGAGAACACCTCGTCATGCCCCGAGAGGCGGCTGATGCCCGTCTCCTTGAGCCGCATCGACTCGACGATGGAGATGAGCGGAATGATGTAGGTCTCCGTGCCTACCGCCACCGACTGGCCGTCCACGATCGCGAGGGTGAGCGGCAGTGTGATGATGAAGCGCGAGCCCTTGCCGCGCTCGCTGCGCAGCTCGATCTTGCCGCCGAGCTCTTTTACATTCCGCCGCACGACGTCCATGCCAACGCCGCGTCCGGACAGATCCGTGGTCTTTTCCGCGGTGGAGAATCCCGGCAGGAAGATGAGATCGTGAATCTGCTCGTCGGTGAGCACATCGTTGGCGCCGACGAGCCCGCGCTGGCGCGCTTTCGCGAGAATGCGCTCCCTGTCGAGTCCTCCACCGTCGTCGCTCACCTCGACTGCGATGTTGCCGCCGCGATGGCAGGCGTCCAGTTGCACGGTACCGGCCGCGGGTTTGCCGGCAGCGGCTCGCACCTCGGGCAGCTCGATACCATGATCGATGCTGTTCCTGACGAGGTGCACGAGCGGGTCACCGATCTTCTCGAGGACGGTTTTGTCGAGCTCCGTCTGTTCGCCCGTGAGCTTCAGATCGATCTGCTTCCCGAGGCGCTGGGCGAGGTCGCGCACCATGCGCGGGAAGCGGCTGAAAACGAAACTGATCGGCAACATGCGCACGCGCATGACGCTTTCCTGCAGCTCGCGCGTGTTGCGCTCGAGCTGGGTGAGGCCGGAGCGCAGCTTCTCGGCGGTGGGGCCTTCCAGGGCCGCTCCGAGCTGGCTGAGCATTGCCTGTGTGATCACCAGCTCGCCGACGGTGTTCATGAGCTCGTCGATCTTCTCGACGCTGACCCGGATCGAGCCGGAGTCGCCGATGGCCGCGACCGGAGCGTCACCCTTCGTGTCCTTTACGGCGGCCAGGGCGGGAGCGGGAACGGCTGAGGCGGCTGCTGCGGCCGGGGGCGGCGCGTCCGCTGGCGCGGAGGCAGCGACGCTGACTGAAGGGGGTTGCGCGCCCATCAGTCGCAGCTCGAGATCACAGTCGCCTTCGGCCCACTCGAACACCTGTCTGATGGCGTCCTCGCCGATGTCGCCAGCCAGCTCGAGTCGCCAGCCGAGATAGCAGCTCTGGCTGTCGAGCTCGGCAAAGCCGGGCAGGGCGCTGCTATCGGCGTGCACTGTCAGCTCACCGAGCTCGGCGAGCTCGCGCATCATGCGCAGCGGGTCGTTACCGCGGGCGAACAGCTCGCGATAGGGGCGGAAAGAGATTTCCCAGCGGCGCGCCGGCGAAGCCGTATCCGCGGCAGGTGCGGCGGCCATGACTGGGCTGTTTGCCGGGCTGTTGGCCGGAATGTTGGCGGTCAAGCCGGCGGCATCCGCGGGCCCCGGCACGGTGGGCACGGAGGCGGCGAGGTGGGCTATCGAGGCCGGCATGACGGTGGGCGCCGGCTGGGTGTTCTTCTGCGCGATCATGAGCTCGAGGTCGAACTGCAGGTCCGACACGCGCTGCATGTCGACCGGCTGCCTGGCCTGCGTCGAGCGCAGCATGGCGCGCATGACGTCGACGGACTTCAGCAGCAGGTCGGAGATCGCGACGCTCACCTGCATGCCGCCGCTGCGCAGCTCGTCGAGCAGCGTCTCGAGGCTGTGCGTGAACGAGGCGATGTCGGAGAACCCGAAGGTTGCGCTGCCGCCCTTGATGGAGTGCGCGACGCGGAAGATGGTGTTGATCAGCTCGGGCTCGGGCGCGCCGATGTCGAGCTTCAGGAGCGCCGCCTCCATGGAGTCGAGCGCCTCGAAGCTCTCCTCGAAGAACGCCGCGTGAAATTGTGTCAGGTCGATCGTCATGATGCGGACGCGACGGCTTGCCCCGCGGTCGCAGGAAGCCCGAGGAGGGCGGTCAGCCCGAGCAGCTGCGCGGCCGTCGACAGGGCGGGGGCGCTGCCGCGCCATTGAACCTTGCGGCCGTGAGATTCACGCTCGCGAACGAAGGCGGCGATGACCTGCAGTCCCGCCGTATCGATGCGGCGCACCGCGCCGATATCGAGAGTGACGCTGTCCGAATCGTCCAGCAGCCTTGCAAGGCCCGACTTCAGCGAGCCCGCATCGGCGATCGTGCACTCCGCGGCCAGGGCGAAACAACCGCCGCCGCCCTCACCCGCGGTCGCCGCGGCGGCAGGCGTATAGCGTGCGGCGCGCCGACTGCGGATAGCGAGCGTCGCGGCGCCTTGCTTGCGTTTGTTCATGGCGATGGAGTTCGAAGGACATTGAGCCGGCTGCGCCACAAGTATCGGCCTTCGGCGCTCGCCTCTTGAGAAGTGCGTTGCGGAAAGTAGACGCAGTTCCGGTCGGTAACCGCGCGCGTTATGTCAGCCCGTCAGAGCCGTGCGGCGCCCGTGGCTCCATGCAGGCGTTGCACCAACTCCGCCTCGGCCAGCGACAGGCCGCAACCGGCCATGAGGTCCTCGCGCGATGCGCCGCCCTTGGCCAGTCGGATGGCCATCTGGTAGCCGGGAGCGCCCGCGGCGGGCGCTGCCGCCGGCGGCCGCTCCAGACGGTCGCCGAGTTGTGAAAGCGTGACCTTCGTCGCATCCACCCGGGCTTCCAGCGCGGCCAGCCGCTGCAGCACCGTGTTGGTTTGTGAGAGGACCTGCTCGGTCTGAGCGCGGGTGGCGCGCCGCCAGGCCGTGAAGGTGACCGCGGCGATGACGAAGGAAAACAACAGGAAGACGGCGCGCCCGGCGAGCAACAGGAATTCGACGGACGTGAGGGTGGTGCTGGGCAGGGTCATGGGCGCTGGCTCCTGTGAACGTGTTCACACTCGCCGCGGCGCGCTGGAAGTCAGATGTCGGATTTCCGGCGCGGCCGGGCAGTTGTGTTATTCAGGGTGCAGGAACCGTGCCACTGCCGGCGGCATGGGCGGCGGATGTCGACAGCGTCACATCGGAGGATGCTGCGGCGGCTGTGGGGAACTCCGCGGGCGTGCCGGGGGCGGTGGGAGTTGCGGGTGCGCCTGGATGCAGGGCAGCGATGTTGCCTGCGGCGGCTTGTGCGGGCGGCTGCGTCGACGGGGCGAGCGGAGTGATGACTCCAGGCTGGTCGGCCGGGTCCGTATGACGCTGCAGCTCCGTCGACAGGATGACCACCACCACACGGCGGTTGGCGTTCCGGCCCTGCTCCGTGTCGTTGGGCTGAATGGGCCGCTGCTCGCCATAGCCGATCACGGCGAGCCGGTCGGGGCTCACGCCACGTCCCTGGAGCACGCGCACCACGCTGCCGGCGCGGGCGGCCGACAGCTCCCAGTTCGAATAGAACGCCACGGTCTTGATCGGCTTGTTGTCCGTATGGCCTTCCACCCGGATCGGATTCGGGAAGGGCGCCAGCGCGCCGCCCAGGCGCTGGATCACGTCGACCGCGTAGGGGGCGAGCTGGGCGCTGCCGCTGGGGAAGAGAATGTCGGTCTTGATTTCGACCTCGATCCAGAACTCCGTGCGCCGGACGACGACGAGGTCCTGCCTGACGAGATCGTCCATGGCGCGGGCGACCTCGTCGGCGACACGCGCCAGGGCCGCAGCAGCCGCGTTTGCGGCGCCGGCGACGCCCGCGGTCTGGCCGGCGACGCCCGGAGCCGGTGCCTTCGGCGGCAGCCGGTTCGCAATCGGGGACGTACTGTTGGTCTGATTGCCGCCCTGCACGGGTACCGGCGCCAGGGAGGAGCGCTGCTGCCCCTGGAGTGCGGACTGGATGACGGCGCTTTCGAGGTCGGAGCCCGAACCGCTCTGCTGCTCGCCGACCTGGACGGGCTCCATGGTGCGAGGCGTGCCGCGGAATGCGGCGAACAGCGAGTCCGACAGGACGCGGTACTTGCCCGCGTTCACCGAGGAGATCGCGTACATGACCACGAAAAAGGCGAGCAGCAACGTGAGGAGGTCGGCGTAGGGGATGGCCCACGCCTCGTGATTCATGTGTTCCTCGCGGCGCCGCGGGCGGCGTGTCAGGACGGGTTTACCTCTCATGGGCGGCGCTTCTAGTGCAGGTAGCCCTGCAGCTTCGCTTCGATCGCGCGCGGATTCTCGCCCTGCGCGATGCATAACATGCCGTCGATCACCATCTCGCGAAACTGGGTCTGGCGCTGGATGATGGCCTTGAGCTTGGAGGCTACCGGCAGAAACAGCAGGTTGGCGAGCCCGATCCCATAGACGGTTGCGGTGAACGCAGCCGCGATGCCGTGGCCGAGCTTGCTCGGGTCGGCGAGGTTCTGCAGTACCGCCATGAGGCCGAGCACCGCGCCGATGATGCCCAGGGTCGGCGAATAGACCCCCATGCCCTCGAACACCTTCGCGGCGTTGGTGTCCGCGTGCTCGCGCATGTTGAGCTCCACGTACATGACGTTGCTGATGTTCTCCGGCTCGCTGCCGTCGACGACGAGCTGCAGGGCCTTCTTCACGAACTCGTCCTGCTCGCGCGCGATCGTGGGCTCGAGACCCAGCAGTCCCTGCTTGCGCGCCGTGTTGCTCCACTCGACGATCTTCCTGATGAGCTGCTGCCCGTCGCGCGCGGGTGGACGGATGACCCAGGGACAGATCTTCAGCGCGCGGCGCATGACGGCCAGTGGCGTCTGGATGCAGATCGCGGCGACCGTCCCCACCACCACGATCATGAACGCGGCGGCCGAGACGAGCGCCATCACGCCGGCGCCTTTCAACACGGCGCCGACCACGATGGCGTTCAGAGCGAGCACCAGGCCAATGATGCTCAGAATGTCCAAGCGGACACCTTACATTCCGAGACCCGACAGCAGTGCATCCACATCTGTCTGGCCGGAGGCGACTTCGCCTTTGGTGACACCGGGCACGACCGGGCCATGGCTGGCGCTCTCCTCGCCCAGGGAGGCGTGCTCGACGACATCGCCCGAGAGGCGGGAGAGATCGGTGAGGGCCGCTTCGAGCTCCGCGACGAGCTTCATCACGCTGCGGATGATCTGGCCGGTGAGGTCCTGGTATCCCTGCGCGAGCAGCACGTCGGCGAGATTGCGCCGGATGAGCTCGGAGTCGGCGCGGGCAGCCGGGAGAAACGCTTCGATCGCACGCACCACCGGTACGTAGGCGTCGATCGAGCGCGCGACGCCCTCGAAGCCCTGCACGCCCGTCGTCTGTGCCCGGTAGGCATTGATCATGTCGATCAGAGTGCCGGCCGCCTTCGCGGTCCGCTCGGCGAGCGGGCCCGACTGTTCGACGAGATCGAGCGTGCGATGGGCGGCTTCGTCCGTCATGCTGATGACGTGGTCGAGGCGCGCACGCGCATCCGGAATCTCGTTCTCAGCGAAATCCGCGAGCTTCGACTCGACGCTGAACCGCTCGAGCGCCTTCTGCAGGTCGCCGGTGAGCTTGCGCACCTCGGTGACGATGCCGGGCTCGCGCAAGTGCACGATGTGGTCGACGGCCGCGAAGAAGGCCTTCTCGTCCTCGGCGCGCAAGGCGTCGGTGAGGGCCTCGACGCAGGCGCTGTATTCCAGTTTCAGTACGGCGAAGCTCGACATGTTGACCTCACTTGCCCGGACCCAGGATCTTGTCGAGCTTTTCCTTCAGGGTCTCGGCCGTGAAGGGCTTGATGACATAACCGTTCACCCCGGCCTGGGCCGCCTCGATGATCTGCTCGCGCTTGGCTTCCGCGGTCAGCATGAGGACGGGCATCTTGGCGAGCTTGCCGTCGGCGCGCACGGCCTTGATCAGGTCGAGGCCGGGCATGCCGGGCATGTTCCAGTCGGTGATGAGGAAATCGAAGCTGCCCGCCTGCAGCATCGGCAGCGCAGTCTTGCCGTCGTCGGCTTCTTCGACGTTGGGATAGCCGAGGTCGTGCAGCAGGTTCTTGACGATGCGGCGCATGGTCGAGAAGTCATCGACCACCAGGAACTTAAGATCTTTGCTCACAGCCTCACTCCTCGCTCCCAATTACGCATGCGCTTCCACGCGTCCGTCGCGCCAATCCGCCAGGCGCGCTTTCAGTCTCACCAGCGCCTGTCCATGCAGCTGGCAGGCGCGCGATTCCGTCACTTTCAACACCGCCCCGATCTCTTTCAGGTTCAGCCCGTCGGTGTAGTACAGCGACATGACCAGCCTCTCGCGCTCGGGCAGGCTCTCGATCGCCTTCGCGAGCGCCACCCTGAACCGCTCGTCCGACGTTTCGCGGAAGGGATCAGCGGAGCCCGCCGCGGCCGCCACCGTCGTATCGTCCAGTGTCGCGAGCCGGCAGCTCGCGGCGTCCTGAACGATCGCGTGGTACTCATCCAACGGCACGCCCATTCGTTCCGCGATCTCGACGTCGCGCGCGTCGCGTCCCGTCTGACGCTCGATCTCCTGCACCACCGCCGCCACCGCGCGCGCTTTGCGATGGACGGAGCGTGGCGCCCAATCCAGCTTGCGCAGAGCGTCGATCATGGCCCCGCGAATGCGGATTCCCGCATACGTCTCGAAGCTCGCCCCGCGGTT
>CAZDTG010000127.1:0-12598 GCA_964508005.1 uncultured Steroidobacteraceae bacterium | reverse complement strand
GAACGTTGCTCTGGAAGAGCACGTGCTCGATGTAGTCGAGCACCGCCCTGCCCTGATCCATACCCGCGAACAGCGGCCGATAGGAGTTGGGATAGGGGACCTGGGTTACCCCGGGCATGGTTGGAAAGAATCCCGCCTGTTGCGTGTACTTGCTGGCGGTGAAGGCGAGCGAACCCATCGAGCGGCCGTGGAAGCCGCCCAGAAAGCCGATGAACCGCGGCCGGCCGGTCACGTAGCGGGCGAGCTTGATCGCCCCTTCGACGGCTTCGGTGCCACTTTGGCAGACGAATATCTGCGCGGGCTCACCCACCGGGTCCAGCGCATCGATTCGCTCGGCAAGACGCGTCATGCGCTCGTGCCAGAAGTCGCTCGAGATATGCAGGAAATCATCGGCCGCGCTCTTGATCGCCTGCACGACCTGCGGGTGCGCGTGCCCCGTGGCGCAGACCGCGATCCCCGAGGCGAAGTCGAGGAAGCGATTGCCGTCCACGTCCCAAACCTCGGCCCCGCGGCCCCTCGCCATGACGAAAGGATAGTCACGCGCCAGGGATGGGGAGCTGACCAGGCGGTCTCGCTCGAGCAGTGCTCGTGCTCGCGGGCCGGGCAGTGAAGTACGAATGTGAGGTAACCGTATCACGATGCTCCCCCAGGACTCGTTGTGCGCAGCCTGCTACCGGCTGGATCACTCGGCGGCCGTCGGCTCGCAGGCCGCCGGACGGATCTAGTGTATTGCGAATGTGCAGACATGACCAAGCACGGTCCCGGCACGGCGGGCCCGCAGCGCCCGCGCCTGCCATGGGACCTGGGGCGCGGATGCCGTTTGGTCCGGGGGGCAATCTTTTGTATGTAACGCACATGAGCGATACTTCTCATGACCACCCGGTGTACGGGAGCGAGGACGTCATGGCGTACATGCTTTTGGTGATCGAACCTCCCGGACAGCGCAGCACACGCACGGATGCCGAAGGGCGCGAGGTCTACGCGCGCATGGTGCGCTTCAGCGAGCAACTCAAACAGCGTGGCCTGCTCACGATGAGCCAGTCCCTCAAAACCGACGCTGCTCGCGTGAAGGTGCGCGAAGAGGCGGTGACGATCATGGATGGCCCGTTTGCGGAAACCAAGGAGGTGATGGGCGGCATCCTGCTGCTGACGTGCAAGACTCGTGAGGAGGCGATCGCCATCGCGCGTGAATGCCCTGCCGCGCAGTGGGCGACCATCGAAGTGCGCGAGCTCGGGCCCTGCTTTGCGTGACGGCCTTTGGGGAACTGCGCCATAGGGCCTGGGTCGTACGCCGGGGGCGGCGTGCGTCTCATCCCCACCTTCTGAGGGATTTGAAAACGGCACATGTTCCCTTATACGTGGCGCCTGGATCATTTATTGCTCTAGACACACCACCTGGAAGCCATTCATGGCAACGACAGTCACCTTCAAGCGCCCCGACGGGCAAACCGTGCAGGGTTACCTGGCCGAACCGGAGCACACGGCCGGTGCTGCGGCAATCGTCGTCATCCAGGAATGGTGGGGGGTCAACGAACAAATCCGTGGCGTCGCCGACCGTCTGGCGAGCGCAGGTTACCTCGCGCTGGTGCCCGACCTCTTCCGCGGCAAGTCGACGGTTGAGGCCGAGGAAGCGCAGCACCTGATGACGGGTCTGAACTTCGGCGACGCGGCCTCGCAGGACATTCGCGGCGCCGTGCAGTTCCTGAAGGCCCGGAGCCGCAAAGTTGGCGTGACTGGCTTTTGCATGGGGGGTGCACTGACGCTGCTGGCCTTGTGCATGTCGCCCGAGATCGATGCCGGGGTGGTCTGGTACGGGTGCCCGCCGCTGGAGTACATCGACGCAACCAAGATCCGGGCACCGGTGCAGGGACACTGGGCCACGCAGGACGAGTTCTTCCCCATTACCACCATCGATGCGTTAGAGGTCAAGCTGCGCGAAGCCAGCGTGAACTTCGACTTCCACCGCTACCTCGCGCACCATGCCTTTGCCAACGAGACCGCCGTCGGGCCCGGGCGCATCCCACAAACCCAGTACGACCCGGCCTGGGCGCAGCGGGCGTGGGATCGCACTTTCAGCTTCTTCGCTCACTGGCTCGCCCAGGGTTGAACGACGATCAGAAAAATTGGCGATTCTCAAATCGCTGCCCGCACGACTGTCCTCGACGCGCGGGCCGTAAAATCGGTGTGAGCAGCTCGTGCTCGTCCTCGTTGAGGAGGCCGCATGGATTTGACGTGGCAGGCCGCCGCGCTGGAGCTTGAGGACGGGACGCGCGAAACGCTCCGTGATGATGGCGAATTCGCGCTTTACCGTGTCCGATTCCGAAGCTCGGGTGAGGAGATCCCGCAGCCGGCGCTCGTGCTGGCGCCTCTGCGGGAGCACACGGCTCCACGGAGCCTGCGCCGGATGGAGCACGAGTATTCGCTGCGAGCCGAGCTGGATCCCGCCTGGGCTGTCCGCCCTGTCGGGCTCGCGGCGCACCAGGGCCGCCCGGTGCTCGTGCTGGAGGACCCGGGAGGCGAACCGCTGGAGCGAATGGTCGGAGCGCCGATGGAGTTGGGACAATTCCTGCGCATCGCCATTGGACTGTCGGCCGCTCTCGGCCGGGTTCACCAGCGCGGTCTCATCCACAAGGACATAAAGCCCGCCAACGCCCTCGTGCATGCTGCGAGCGGCCAGGTCCGGCTGCTGGGCTTCGGGATCGCATCGCGGCTGCCACGCGAGCGGCAGCCGCCCGACCCTCCGGAAGTTCTCGCCGGCGCACTGGCCTACATGGCGCCCGAACAGACCGGCCGCATGAACCGCTCGATCGACTCCCGCAGCGACCTGTATTCCCTCGGCGTCACGCTGTATGAAATGCTGACCGGCAGCCTGCCGTTCACCGCCTCCGATCCGCTGGAGTGGGTTCATTGTCATATCGCCAGACAGCCTGTGCAGCCGGGCGAGCGGGTGAGGCAGGTCCCCGCGACTGTCTCTGCAATCATCCTGAAGCTCCTCGCCAAAACCGCGGAAGAGCGCTATCAGACGGCGGCTGGCCTCGAAGCCGACCTGCAACGGTGCCTCGCCGACCGGGAGGCTTTGGGGCGCATCGACACGTTCACTCTCGGCGCGCACGACACATCGGATCGACTTCTGATGCCGGAGAGACTCTACGGCCGCGATCGCGAACGGGAGGCTCTGCTCGCTGCCTTCGGTCAGGTCGTCGCCGGCGGTACACCGGTTCTCGCTCTCGTGTCGGGCTATTCCGGGATCGGCAAGTCCTCGGTCGTGCACGAGCTGCACCAGGCGATCATCCCCGCGCGTGGGATCTTCATCTCCGGGAAGTCCGACCAGTACAATCGCGATATTCCGTATGCCACGCTTGCTCAGGCATTCCGCACCCTCATTCGGCAGATCCTGAGCGAGAGTGAGGCGGAGGTCGACGGTTGGCGCCAGGCGCTACGCAACGCCGTCGGCCCGAATGGCCAGCTCGTCGTGAACCTCATCCCCGAGCTCGAGTTCGTCATCGGCAAACAGCCGCGGGTTGCGGAGCTCCCCGCCGCGGAAGCCGAGAACCGTTTTCACCTGGTGTTCCGGTCTTTTCTCGGGGTGTTCGCCGACAAGAAACATCCCCTCGTAATCTTTCTCGACGATCTGCAGTGGCTGGACGCGGCGACCCTCAAGCTGCTGGAGCACCTCATCACGCACCCTGACGTGCGACACCTTCTCCTCATCGGATCGTTTCGCGACAACGAGGTCGGCGCGTCGCATCCTTTGATGCAGACGCTGCATGCCATTCGTGGGACACAGGCGGTGATGCGCGAGATCGTGCTCGAGCCTCTCTCCATCGACGATGTAACCCAATTTGTCGCTGACACGCTGCATTGTCAGCGCGCGCGCGCGGAGCCTCTTGCCCGGCTCCTGTACGACAAAACGCTCGGCAACCCGTTTTTCGCCATCCAATTTCTAACAGCGCTGGCAGAAGACGGCCTGCTTGCGTTCGCACCGTACGCGGCCGCCTGGACTTGGGACTTGGAGGGCATACGCGCCAAAGGTCATACCGACAACGTCGTGGAGCTCATGGTCGGCAAGCTGAAACGGCTGCCCGATGCGACGCAGGAGCGCTTGAAGCAACTCGCCTGTCTTGGGAACGCGGCCGGTACCGACACCCTCACCCTGGTGCACGGAACGTCAGAAGAAGAGATCCACGCGGCACTGTGGGATGCCGTTCGCACGGGACTGATCTCACGCGAGAACGACGGCTACGCGTTCCTCCACGACAGGATCCAGCAGGCGGCTTATACCTTGATCCCGGAAGGACGCCGCGCCGAAGTGCACTTGCGCATCGGCCGCGCCCTGCTGGCGGGTATGACGGAAGAGCAGCTCGCCGACCATCTGTTCGATGTGGCAAACCAGCTCAACCGGGGCAGCGTGCTGGTGCTCGACCGCGACGAGAAAACCCGGGTGGCAACGATCAACCTGCGGGCGGGGCGCAAGGCCAAGGGGTCGGCGGCCTATGCGTCGGCGTGCGCGTATTTTGCGGCCGGGATGGCGCTGCTCGACGAAACAGACTGGGGCAGGCAGTACAACCTGACGTTCAGCCTGGGGCTCGAACACGCGGAGTGCGAGCTTCTCAGCGGTAACTTCGAGACGGCCGGGCAACGGATTGCGGAATTGCTGCAGCACGGGGCCTCGACGGTCGACCAGGCGGCGGCCTATCACCTGAAGGTCCTGTCCCATACCGTCAAGTCGGAAAATGCGCAAGCCGTGGCTACCGGGCTCGCGTGCCTGCGCCTGTTCGGCATCGATATCCAGGCGCATCCCCCCTGGGAGCAGGTCGCGGGCGAATACGAGCGAGTCTGGCAGAGCCGCGGCGGGCGTGCGATCGAGAGTTTGATCGAGCTGCCGCTGATGAGCGATCCGCAGCTGCAGGCCGCCATGCAGGTGCTCTCGACCCTGCTCGGCCCTGCCTACTTTACCGACTCCAACTTGCTGTGCTTGCTCGTGTGCCGCATGGTGAACGTCAGCAGGCTGCACGGGTTGTGCGGCGCGTCCGCGCACGGCTATGCCTATCTCGGGTGCATCCTCGGCCCGGTTTTTCACCGTTACGACGAGGGATATCGTCTCACGAAGCTCGCATGCGAGCTGGTCGAGAAACACGGCTTCATCGCCCACCAGGCCAAGGCCTACCATTCGATGGGAATCGTCGCCCTGTGGACACAGCCCCTCACGACCGCGATCGATTTCAACCGGGCGGCCTTTCGCACCGCGACCGAGACCGGGGATCTGACCTCCGCCTGTTACAGCCTGGACCGGCTCGTCACAGTCCTTCTCGCGCGGAGTGATCCGCTCGACGCCGTATGGCGCGAGTCCGAGAAGAGCCTGGATTTCGTCCGCAGGGCCGGGTTTCGCGACATGGCGGATGCCATCGTCAGCCAACAGCGCTTCATCGCGGCCATGCAGGGCCGGACCGCGGGCTTCCCCACCTTCAGCGATACGCACTTCGACGAGGCGGCCTTCGAGGCGCAGCTGCCGGGGAACCACACGGCGATGGTCGTCTGTTTTTACTGGATCGCAAAACTCAAGACGCGTTTCCTGTCAGGCGACCACACCGCGGCGCTCGCGGCAGCCGACGAGGCGAACAGGCTGCTCTGGTCCGCGTTCGCCCATATCGAGCTACTCGATTACTTTTACTACACCGCACTGACGGTGACAGCGCTATACGAAAACGGTACCGCTGCCGAGAAGGAGAAGTGGCGCGAGCTCCTGGGGACGAGCCGCGAGCAACTGCGCAAGTGGGCCGCCAACTATCCCCCGACCTTCGGCGACAAGCACGCGCTGGTGTCGGCCGAGATTGCCCGCATCGAAGGCCGGTATCTCGAGGCCGAAGGTCTCTATGAAGAGTCCATCCGGCTGGCGCGGCGGCACGGGTTCATCCAGAACGAAGGCGTTGCCGGCGAGCTCGCCGCGCGGTTCTACGCGGTACGGGGTCTGGACACCATTTCGCGAGCATACCTGCGCAATGCCCGGTACTGTTATCTGCGTTGGGGGGCCGAGGGCAAGGTACGCCAACTGGAGGAATCCTACCCGCACCTGCGGGCGGAGCTCTCTTCCTCCCTTGCGACAACCACGATCGGGGCCCCAGTGGAACAGCTGGATCTCACGACGGTCGTCAAAGTCTCCCAAGCGGTCTCGAGCGAGATCGTTCCCGAAAGGCTGATGGATTCGCTCATGCGGACCGCGCTCGAGCACGCGGGAGCGCAGCGCGGGCTCTTGATTGTCCCGCATAGTGACCAGCAGCGGCTGCAGGCGGAAGCCACCACCGGCGGCGGCGCCATCACCGTCCGCTTCCGGCAAGCGAGCGCCACGGCGGCGGAACTGCCTGACTCCATCCTCCACTACGTCGTACGGACACAGGAGAGTGTCATTCTGGACGATGCCTCCGCCCCAAACGCATTTTTCGCCGATGAGTACATCCGCCGCAATCGCGTCCGTTCCGTTCTCTGCCTGCCTCTGATCAAACAGGCCAGGTTGATCGGTGTGCTCTACCTGGAGAATAACCTGACCCCCGGCGTGTTCACGCCTGCGCGGGGTGCCGTGCTGAAGCTGATCGCCTCGCAAGCTGCGATCTCGCTGGAGAACGCCTACCTCTATACGGACCTGAAGCAGGAGAACAACGAGCGTCGGCGAGCGGAAGAGGCCTTGCGGCGCAGCGAGGCGTACCTCGCTCAAGCGCAGACCTTGAGCCACACGGGCAGTTTCGGCTGGAAGCCCGCAACGGGTGAGATCTACTGGTCGGCGGAGACCTTCAGCATCTACGGGTTTGAGCGTCAGATTCCACCAGACTTCGCGCGCGCCCTGCAACAAACGCATCCGCAAGACAGGCAGCTCCTCGAACGAACGCTCGACAGCGCACGGCAGCAGAGCAAGGATTTCGATCTCGAGTACCGGTTACTGCTTCGGGATGGCACAGTCAGGCATCTGCACGCGGTGGCTCGTGCCCTGAAGGACGAATCAGGCGACCTCGAGTTTGTCGGGACGGTGATGGACATCACCCGCCGCAAACTGGCGATGGAGGCGCAACGAGCGCAGGAGCGCGAGCGTGAGGAGATGCAGCGCCAGCTGCAGCAGGCTGCCAAGATGGAGGCCATCGGCCGGCTGGCCGGCGGCATCGCGCACGATTTCAACAACATCCTCGGCGCGATTCTCGGCTATGGGGAGTTCGCGCAGAACAACCTGGCGCAAGGCAGTGTCGCGCGCCGTCAGATCGACCAGGTGATGAACGCAGGCGCGCGTGGCAAGGCACTCGTTGACCGCATCCTCGCTTTCAGCCGCAGTGGCATGGGCGAGCGCGTGCCGGTGCAGGTGCAGTCGGTCGTCGAGGAGGCGCTCGAGCTGTTGGCAGCCTCACTGCCCGCCGACGTGCATCTCGAGAGGAGACTCTATGCGGTCGAAGCAGCGGTTGTCGGCGACGCGACGCAGTTCCACCAGGTCGTGATGAATCTTTGCACAAATGCGATGCACGCCATGAAGCAGGGCGGCGTGCTCACGGTGGTGCTCCAGCGTGTGGCGGTCGACGAGCGCCGCCTGCTTTCACACGGCGCGCTCGGCGCCGGCCTTTACGTGCGCCTGTCGGTGAGCGATACCGGCAGCGGCATCCCGCCCGCGGTGCTCGAGCGCATGTTCGATCCGTTCTTCACCACCAAACGTGTGGGCGATGGCACGGGCCTTGGCCTTGCGTTGGTGCATGGCATCGTCGCCGACGTCGGCGGTGTGATTGACGTGGCGACACAGGTCGGCGTGGGCACCACCTTCACGATCTGGCTGCCGGCCGCCGGCCAAGTGTCGAGGCTCCCCGCAGTGCCCGCGGGTGAGCTCCCTCGAGGGAGGGGCGAGTCTGTCATGATCGTAGACGACGAGCGCGCACTGGTTGCGCTCGCGGAAGAGACGCTTGCCGCGCTCGACTACGAGCCGGTGGGGTTTGACTCGAGCCCCGCCGCCTTGCAGGCGTTTCGTGCGGAACCGGAACGCTTTGATCTCGTGCTGACCGACGAGACGATGCCAGACCTCACCGGCACCGAGCTCGCGCGTGAGATCCGGCAGTTGCGACCCGAAATTCCGATCATACTCATGAGCGGCTACAGTGGTCCGCAACTGAGCGAGCGAGCGCACGCGGCCGGGATCATCGACGTGCTCCGCAAACCGCTCATCCGTCGTGAGATTGCCGAACCGATCGCGCGTGCGCTGCAGGGTGGCCCCCGTGAGCGACCCTTCATCCCGTAGGGTCACGGCCCATGAGCCGCCATATACCCCGTAGGAAGCAACGGTTTAGTATCGCCACTGGTCCATCGACCGAGGTCTCCCGCAATGAAATCGTGTTCTTTCCGCCGCGGCGCGCGCGTCGCGTTCCTGACCCTTGCGTCGGCTGCATCCAGCGGTCCCATGTTGGCGTTCGGCGCATCCACCGGCAGCACTGAAGTCACCGCCCCGCAGATGATCGACGCTTTCGAAGGCACGTTCGGCGTACACCCGGGCCAACGCAGGAACCACATCAAAGGCACGTGCGCGGCAGGTGAGTTCGTTGGGACCGCCGACGCGGCTGCCCTCAGCCGCTCGGCGCTCTTCTCCGGTAAAACCATTCCCGTGGTCGCGCGCTTCTCACTCGGGGGAGGCAACCCCGAAGTACCCGACGCGGCCCCGGCTCCGCGCGGCATGGCGCTCGAATTCCACCTTCCCGGCGGCACCTTGCAGCACATCACCATGATTAACGTGCCGATTTTCGCTGCAGCCTCGCCGGCCTCCTTCCGCGATGCCATCGTCGCCGCGAAGCCGGATCCCAAGACGGGCAAGCCCGACCCGGCAAAGCTGAAGGCCTATGCCGCTACCCATCCCGACGCGATGGCTCTCACGGAGCTCGCGAGCCACCACACTCCGACGGCGAACTACTATCAGACCACCTTCTTCAGCATCCATACGTTCAAGTTCATCGATGCGAAGGGCACCGAGCACCTGGTGAGGTGGCGCTTCGTCCCCCGGGATGGCACGAAAGAGATGACAGCCGCGGAAATGAAGGCGGCGCCCCATGATTTCCTCGAGAAGAACCTCATCGAGCGCACCCGCAAAGGGCCGGCAGTGTGGGACATGATCGTCTACGTCGGCGAGCCCGGCGACCCGCAGGACAACCCGACGCTCGCCTGGCCGGAGACCCGCAAGCATTTCACGGCGGGCACCCTCACCATCGCCCAGGCGACGCCGCAACAGAAGGGCATGGCCTGTGAGCCGATCAACTTCGATCCCTTGATAATGGCTGACGGCATCGCCCCAACCAACGACCCTGTGCTGCTGTTCCGCTCCCCGGCGTACGCAGTGTCGTTCGCGAAACGCCTGTCCGGCCAGTGAGGCGGTTGCCCCACCCGCGGTACGCTCAGAATCTATACGCGACCTTGAGCCCGAGCACCCGCGGCCTGGTGATGGTTTCCGCCAGCACGAACTGGTTGGTCGAGGTGTAGGTGCTCTTGAGCACGTCGGTCAGGTTCTGGGCATACAGTTCCGCCGTCCAGGCGTCCTTGCCGACGCCGGCGGATGCGTCATATTGCGTAATCGGCGGATTCTCGAACCTGAGCAGCGTGGTGCTCACGTTCGCCCCCGCGGAGAGCGCCGGGTTGGCGCTCGACTGGGTGAACGAGTGCGCGGTATGCGTCGCGCCCGCCTGCACGAAGGCGTTATAAGAGCTCATCGTCCACTGGTAGCGTAAACGCAGATTGAACTGCATCGGCGGCGAGTTCGCGCTCGGCCCGCCGATAGGGCCGTACGGATTGGTGACACTGAGGATCGGCTGGCCGTATTCGGCCTTGCTGGCCGGATTCGACAGCAGCGCGGGATTGTTCGCGAACAGGTACGGTGAGTTGGTCTGCTTGCTGGTGTTCCAGGAAGCCCCGCCCTGCGCCGTGAGGCCCGGGGTGAGCACGGCGATGATCGAGGTCTCCACTCCCCGAATCCGGTAGTTCGGTCCGTTCGTGCCGAAGCCGACATTCCCCAGCACGCCCGGATCGAAGAAGGCGACCTGCACGTTGTTCCAGTCCTCCTGGTAGACGGCGCCGTTCCACTGCAGGCGGCGCTCGAACAATTCCGACTTCCAGCCGATCTCGTTGTTGGTCAGATTGTCCGAGGTAAAGGAGAGCGGCGAGCAGTACTGCTTGATGCCCTGAGCGTCCGGGATGTAGCAGCCGTTGCTGCGGTTGAAAGCACCCGGACGGAAGCCCTGCGACCAGGTGTAGTAAGCGAGCACATCCGGCAGGATGTGCCAGGTCAGGTTCGCGCGGCTCTTGAAGCCCTTGTACGTCGTGTTGAGGTGTTCGCCGTCGATGTTGGTTGCGGAGGCCAGGCAGGGTCCGGGACCTGCCTCGTAACAGAAGAAGCTGCCCGTGACGGCGCCCTTTTCGTTATTGACGAAACGGTAATAGCGCGTGCCGGCGGTGACGGTCAGCACTTTGGGAACCAGGTCGAAATCGAGCGAGGTGAAAAACGCCGTCTGCCGGTAGCCGCGCTGCACATCGTTGAAGAAAGCGACGTTGTCGTTGCGCGTGGCGGGGTCGGTCACGCTCGAGCCCGTAGCGGGCGCCACATCCGTCATGCATCCGGCAGTGAGGGTCGCGGTGCAGGCCGGCAGGGTCTTGTAGAGCCAGTTGAGCCGGTCCTGAATCTCCAATTCCTCCCAGAAAGCGCCCACGATGCCGCGCATGCGCCAGTCATCGGGCGTGCTGAGCCGTATCTCGTGACTCTGATGCGTGTTGTGCTCGGTCTCGTTCCAGGTGGTGCCCGGTGAGAAGCAGGTCGCAGCGAGGCCGTTCGCCGGCTCCGCACCGTGGCACTGGTAATAATCCGCATACAGACCGCGCGCGTAATTCGTGTAGTCCTGCACCGCACTGACATTGCGCACGAGATAGGCTCCCGTGTAGACCGCCTTGAGAGCACCGATGCGCCCATTGACGGTCCAGGCCGTGTTCTCGAACTTGTCCTTGTTGAAGGAGTTATTGAACAGCGTGACCGACTGCTTGGGCAGGGGTTGGCCGTCCGAGCTGTTCGGCATCTGGTAAAACACCCCCTCGGCGTCGATGTCCTGGTAGCTCTGTGTCAGGAGGGCATTCCAGTCATCGTTGATGCTCCAGAAAGCGGCAACGCGGATGCCCTGGTAGGTCGCCGGGTTGATCGCGCGCCCCGCAATGGCATTGTTATTGATGGGGGCGGCCGAGGGCGGGACCTGACAGGGCGTACTGCTGTTGGACGCGCAGCCGCTCGGATACTGGGCATAGTGGATGCCGAGATCGCTCGGCTTGCGGGTGAAGCTGGCCGGCACGTTGTTGATGTAACCGCCGCGCCTGTCGTTGTAAATGACGCCACGGACGGCGAGGGTGTCCGCGATCACCGGCAGATTGATGACTGCGGTCACGTCGGTATTGGGGTCGCCGCCGGCGGTGATGCCGTAACCGGCGGAAACGCTGCCCTCGGTCACGTTGATCTTCGGCTTGTTCGTGATGTAGCGAATGGCGCCGGCCTGGGCGCCCGCGCCGAACAAGGTCCCCTGGGGCCCTTCCAGCACTTCGACGCGCTCCAGGTCTGCCGCGTACACGTCGAGGTTCCGGCCCGGGAGCTGGCCCGACTGGTCATCCAGATAGATGGCGACGTTTGGAAACCCGTTGATCGAGCCTCCGGATTGGATCCCCTGGTCCCCGACGCTCAAGCCCCTCATGTAGATCTGGGATTGACCCGGCCCTGCGGACGACGCCGTCACGTTGGGCAAATACTTAATGAAATCATCGAAATTCGTGGCATTCAGCTGCTGCAGGGTCTCGCCGGTGAGCGCCTGGATCGCGATCGGCACGTCCTGTACGTTCTCGGTGCGCCGTTGCGCGGTGACGACGATTTCTTCGATGCCACCTGGAGACGCCTCCGCCGGGGCCGCCGCATAGGCCCCGGCGGCCGCGTGGCCCGCCAGGATAGCCGCGACCGCGCGAGCGCACTTGTGATTCATAGTCATTGGCGGACCACCCTATTCTTGTAAAACCGCCGGCTCCCGTTGCCGGTCTGTATCCGCGCGATGCGGTGAAATTGCCCGTCGCCGGAGATTCTATGTAATCGGGAACGCCCGTGGACGCAGACGCCGGGCGTTTTGCATCAGAGGAAACTCCTTTGCATGCCGGTTACAATTAGCATACTGGCAGTTTTTCGGTCAATAGCTGCGCACGCATGCAGTATCCGCCTCCGGACCCTGCGGACGCGGTGCCACGCGCCTGCGATCCGCCATGCCGCGCCTCGTCGGGACCCGCGCGGGCCTTTCGATCTGGCAATCCATCACAGGCCGAATCGAGTCCGCCAACGTCGGGCGGTGGTGTTGGAAGTTGGCTATCGAGTGTTGACGGCGGCGTGGTTGTCCTCCAACTGGCCCGGCATCGTGGCAGCTGCGCAACATGCCAGGCTCGCCGCCGTGCCCCGACTCCCGCCCAAATACGCGGGAACTACGCGGGAGCAGGCTGGAAGCTGCCCGGCTTCGAGGATCAGCATGTGTTCGAGGAGGACCGCCGGGCAAAAGCGGCGACTCTTGCCCGGCTCGAGCCCTAGCGG
>CAZDTG010000126.1:0-12965 GCA_964508005.1 uncultured Steroidobacteraceae bacterium | reverse complement strand
TGCCAGGCTCCGTAATGCCGAGGGTCCGCGCGCAGCACCTCGGCACAAAGCGCATCCGCCTGGAACGGCCTGCCTTGCCGGTGCAGGAGCACGGCCTGCTGAAATGCTGTAGCGACACGCGCCGTGTCTTGCGCGGCCGGTCGGCCGGCTGTACGGGGCTTCATGACGCCGGAACCTCGGATTGCTCGTGTAATTGCCCCTGCCGCTCGATAGGGACACGGGGTATGCAGCCGTCGTGGGCTGCCGGCCAATTTTGGTTGCACGATCATTGCAGGATCGTTACAGCGCGCCGCCAGAATTTCCCGAAAGCAGACCTCCAGCGTGCGCGGATGGTTCGTCGTATCATCCGCGCGCGAAGCCGTGGCACGAAGAGACGAGGGTCGCGGCGGACGAAGGCCACGATCATGACGGATAAAATTCGGCGGGCGCGCGCGTGCTACCGGGAGGGCCGGCTCGATGAGGCACGGCTGCTGTGCCGCCAGGCGCTGCGAGCGCAGCCCCGGAATTTCGACGCGTTGACACTTCTGGGCATCCTGGCTGCGCAAGCGGATGATCCCCAACAGGCTCTCGAGTTGTTCCGCAAGGCCGTCCTCGCGAATCCGCGCAGCGCGGTTGCCTACAACAACCAGGCCAATGCCCTGCGCGATCTCAAAGCGCCCGAGGCTGCCGTTGCGAGCCTCGACAAGGCCATCGCGCTCGACCCGCAGTACGCGCAAGCGTACAACAACCGCGGCAACGCGCTCCGCGATCTGCGGCAGCACCAGGCAGCGCTGGCGAGCTACGATCAGGCGATTGCGCTCGACCCGAGCTGCGCGGATGCCTGCTCCAACCGCGGCCACGTGCTTTGCGACCTGCGCCGGTTCGAGGCTGCCATCGATGACTACGCAAGAGCGATCGCGCTCAATCCGAGGCTTGCAACTGCATACAACGGCCGCGGCAGCGCGCTGCGTGCGCTCGGGCGCTACGAGGCGGCCTGCGCAGACTTCGATAGCGCGATCGCGCTCAAGCCCGACTACGCGCAGGCGCACAACAATCGCGGGCTGGCGCTCTCGGACCTGAAGCGGCACGAGGCGGCCATCGCAAGCTATGGCAACGCCATTGCGCTCATGCCGGAGTATGCGGACGCCCACTACAACAAAGGCAACGCGCTCGCCGGGCTGGAGCGGTACGAAGCCGCCATCGCGAGCTACGACCGGGCGATCGCGTTCGATGCAAACAGCGCACAGTCCCACAACAACCGCGGTAACGCGTTGCGTGAGCTGCAGAACCACCCGGCTGCCGTTGCCAGCTACGAGAGAGCCATCACAATTCAGCCTGACTATGCGGACGCGCACTACAACCTGGGAAATGTGCTGCGCGAGCTGCAGAACCACGCAGCCAGCGTGGCAAGCTACGCCAGGGCGGTGGCGCTCAAGCCCGATTTCAAGTTCGTGGACGGCATGCGCCGCAATGGCCGGATGCACCTGTGCGACTGGGACGACTTCGAGCCGGACGTGACCCGGCTCGCCGCCAGAATCGAGCGCGATGAGCCGGCATCGGATCCCTTTTCCGTACTGGCGCTGTTGGATTCTGCGGCGTTGCAGATGCAGGCCGCGCGGGCCTGGGCTCGGGAAATGTGTCCCCCGAGCGCGCAACTCCCGGCGATCCCGCAGCGTGCCGGGCACGACCGGATCCGAGTCGGGTACTTTTCGGCGGACTTCCGCAACCATCCCCTGGCGGCACTGACCGCCGAGCTGTTCGAGACTCACGATCGGACCCGCTTCGAGCTGACCGCCTTTTCATTCGGCCCCGATACGCGGGACGAGATGCGGCTGCGGATCGAGAAGGCGTTCGAGCGCTTCCTCGACGTGAAGGACAAATCCGATCGCGACATCGTGCAGCTTGCCCGCTCGCTGGAGATCGACATTGCCGTCGATCTGGGCGGATTCACACAAGGCGCCCGGCCGAGGATATTCGCGATGCGCGCCGCGCCGCTGCAGCTCAGCTACCTGGGCTATCTCGGTACGATGTCAGTGGAGTACATGGATTATCTGATCGCCGACGCCACGATCGTTCCGCCGGCTTCTCGGAAGCATTACTGCGAGAAGATCGTCTACCTGCCGAGCTACCAGGCCAACGATTCGAGCCGGCCGATCGCACCAAAGAGGTTCACCCGGGAGGAGCTCGGTCTGCCGCCGGCAGGTTTCGTATTCTGCTGCTTCAACACGAGCTACAAGATCACCCCTGCCGCATTCACCCGCTGGATGAGGATTCTGGCGAGAGTACCGGACAGCGTGCTGCTGCTCCTGGGGGATGGCGGGACGGTTGAGAGTAACCTGAGGAAGGAGGCTCTCCGGCGTGGCATCGACGCCGGCAGACTCGTCTTCGGCGCCAGGCTGCCGATGCCCGAGTATCTGGCCAGGTATCGCGCCGCCGATCTCTTCCTCGACACGCTCCCCTACAACGCCGGCACCACTGCGAGCGATGCGCTATGGGCCGGGCTGCCCGTGCTGACCTGCATGGGCGAGGCGTTTGCCAGCAGGGTGGCAGCCAGCCTGTTGCAGTCGATAGAGCTTGCGGAGCTCATTACCTCGACGGAGGAGGAGTACGAGAACCTCGCCGTCGAGCTGGCCACCGATCTGCGGCGGCTGGCGGATATCCGCGGCAGGCTGGAAGCCAACCGGCTGACGACATCCTTGTTCGACACCCGTTCCTTTACGCGGCACCTCGAAGCGGCCTATTCGAAAATACACGCGCGCCATCAGGCAGGCCTGCCGCCTGGGCACATGCATGTCGAGCCCATTGCAAGTCCGGCCTGACAGCATGACCGCGCAGAACTCACCAGACCTGGGAACCGCCTGCCGCCTTGCGAGCTTCGAGGAGGCGCTGAGCTGCCAACAACGAGGGGACCTCGCTCGGGCTGACGATATCTGCCGGGAGCTGTTGCAAGCGCAGCCCGCCCACGGCGACAGCTGGCATCTGCGCGGTCTGATCGCCTTTGCGCGCGGGGAGTTCGAGCGTGGGATCGAGCTCGTGCAACAGTCCCTGGCATGTCAGCCGAATCAGCCGGCGGCGCTGGCCAATATCGGCACTGCGCTGTTGGAGCTGCGGCGAGCGGGCGAGGCGCTGGCTCACTTCGATCATGCGTTGGCGTTGCAGCCGGGATCGGCTGCAACCTTTTACGGCCGTGGCTGCGCACTGCTCGAGCTTGGGCGCCCTGCGGAAGCACTCGTGGAATTCGATCGAGCGTTGCACCTGACGCCAGAGCTCGTCGTTGCGCACGACGCGCGCGGCCGCGCGCTACAGCAGCTGCAGTGCTTTGAAGAAGCCTTGCAAGCCTATGCGCGCGCGCTGTCGATCCAGCCCGGATTCGCGGCTGGGCACTTTGGCCGTGGACATGTCTTTCTCGACATGCAGCAGCCGGATGCGGCTCTCGCGAGCTTTGACCGGGCGCTGCTGCGCTCGCCTGAGTGGGCGGAGGCCCTTCACGGCCGCGGGATTGCCTTGACGAGATTGCGACGGCCGGAAGAAGCAGCGTCGGCCTTCACACGCTGTCTCACACAGCGCCCGGATCTACCCTACGCGCGCGGCCAGGCGCTCCACGCTCTGGCACAACAGGCGAATTGGCGCCGACATGAGGAACTGACGGCGACCGTCCTCGAAGCGAACGCACGCGGGCAGCCGGCCGATGAGCCGTTCTCATTTCTGGCCATCAGCGGATCCGCCGAAGCGCAGTTGCGTTGTGCGCGGACCTATGCCGCGGACTGGTATCCGGCTCGTCTGCCGCCTCTGTGGGCAGGACAGCGCCATGAGCACGACAGGATCCGCGTCGCATACCTGTCGGCGGACTTCGGCGATCATCCTACCTCGTACCTCATGGCCGGAGTGTTCGAACAACACGCTCGCGAGCGCTTCGAGGCGATCGGCTTATCGCTGCAGCCGCTCGGGGCAGGCCATTATTCCCGGCGCATTCGCACGGCCTTCGATCGATTTCTCGAGCTCGCGGACCACACCGACGACAGCATCGCGCGGCTGATCCGCGAACTGGAGGTCGACCTGGTCATCGACCTGATGGGACACACGCGAGGGACGCGGCTCGGCATCCTGGCGAAGCGGCCCGCGCCCGTGCAAGTCAGTTATCTGGGCTATCCAGGAACGACGGCAGCACCGTACATCGATTACCTGATCGCAGACCCCTTCGTCATTCCCCCGAGTCAGCGCCCCTACTACTCCGAGCGGATTGCTTACCTGCCCGACTGCTTCCAGGCGAACGATGATCGACGTTTTTTGCCGGAGGCACCGGCGCGAGCGCAGGTTGGCCTGCCCGAGACGGGGTTCGTCTTCTGTGCCTTCAATGCCAGCTACAAGGTCACGCCGGGGATGTTCGACGTCTGGTGCCGACTGCTGCGCGCGGTACCGGGCAGCGTGCTCTGGCTGCTCGGCGAGCGCGAGTCGACGAGAGCGAACCTGGAGCGGGAGGCGCACGCCCGCGGAGTCGCGGCACAACGCCTGATCTTCGCAGAGAGGCTGGACTACGAGCGGCATCTGGCGCGGCTGCGCCTGGCGGATCTGTTTCTCGACACATCACCCTTCAACGCGGGTGCGAGCGCGAGCGATGCGCTGTGGGCGGGGGTGCCTGTGCTCACCTGTCCCGGGGAGGGCCTGGCGGCCCGGATGGCAGGCTCGCTGCTGCAAACCGTCGGCCTGCCGGAGTTGATTTGCCGCAGCATGGAGGATTACGAGCAACACGCACTCGGGCTTGCGGGCGATCCGTCCCGACTGGCCACGATCCGGGCTGGACTGTGGCGGAACCGCACGAGAACGCCGCTGTTCGATACAAGGCGCTTCTGCAGGCACTTGGAATGTGCGTACGCAGAGATGCATGAGCGTGCCCGGCTCGGCGATCCAGCCGTGGATATCTACATTGAGCCGAGTGAGGAGCGGCCGGCGCCGCGAGGCACGACGGGCCTGGGAGGTCCGATTGGGTAAGCGCAGCCGCCAGCAGCGGGATGCGCGCTCGCAGCGCGAGAACGCACGGCGGCAAGCAGATGCGGCAGCGAAATTGCAACAAGCGCGCGCGTTTCATGCGCGGGGACAGCTGGCCGAGGCGCAGAGACTCTATGAGGACCTGCTGCGAGAGCATCCGGATCATCCGGAGGCCACGCATCTGCTGGGCGTCGTCGCCCTGCAAGGCGGGCGTATCGAGGCTGCCGTCAGGCTGATTTCGCAAGCCGTGACTCTCGATCCAAACAACGCGCAGGCTCATGCCAATCTGGGCAGCGCGCTGATGAGCGTGACACGGCCCGAAGAGGCGCTCGCGCAGTACGACCGGGCTCTGCAGCTCAACCCACAATTCGCCGGCGTCCACCACAACCGCGGCACCGCGTTGCAGCTGTTGGGTCGGCATGCCGAGGCCGCCCGCTCCTTCGAGCAGCTGCTGCGGTCCATGCCGAATGCCGACTTTGCGCCGGGCAATCTGTTTCATTCACGGGGCCACGGCTGCGATTGGAACGAGCTCGATGCGCTGCGGGAGCGTGTCGTGCAGGCTGTCCGTGCCGGCCGCCGGTCTGCGCGCCCGTTTGCCTTTCTCTCGATTTCCCCCTCGGCCGCGGAACAGTTGCAGTGCGCGCGGACCTACGCCGCGTACGAGGGCGGGCCAACCGCCACGCCGTTGTGGAACGGCGAACGCTATGGGCACGATCGGATCCGGATCGCCTACGTGTCCGCCGATTTCCGCGATCACATCGTCGCGCACCTGATGGCGCCGATCTATGAACGGCATGATGCGCGCCAATTCGAGACGCTGGGTGTTGCTCTCGCCGGCAGCGACGACAGCCCGATCGTGGCGCGCTGTAAGCGTGCATTGAGGCAATTCATCGACGTGTCCGGCCTCTCGGATGCCGATGCGGCGCACAAACTGCGCGAGCTGGAGATCGACATCGCAATCGATCTGACGGGATATACGCAAGGCAGCCGGTCCGGGATCTTTGCCCGCCGGCCCGCCCCGGTCCAGGTGAACTACCTCGGATTCCCGGGAACGATGGGCGCGCCGTATATGGACTACCTGCTGGCGGACGATTTCGTGATTCCGCCGGGCATGCGCGTGCACTACGCCGAGCAGATTGCCTATCTGCCGGGGACGTTCCAGGCCAATGACGAGCGCCGGACACTCGTGGGCGCGCAGTCGCCGCCCACGCGGGGTGAGGTTGGCCTTCCCGAAACCGAAATCGTGTACTGCTGTTTCAATAGCAGCTACAAGATCAATCCTGCTGTGTTCGACATGTGGATGCGCGTGTTGAAGTCCGGGTCGGGAGGCGTGCTGTGGCTGCTCGGCGATGAGGCCGCGCAAACCCATCTCCGGCAGGAGGCCGTGAGCCGAGGTGTCGATGCCCGGCGACTCATCTTTGCACCGCGGGTGCCCTACGGTGCACATCTTGCGCGGCTGTCCCTGGCCGATCTGTTCCTCGACACTCTGCCCTTCAATGCGGGAGCGAGCGCCAGCGATGCACTGTGGGCGGGCGTGCCAGTCCTCACCTGTGCGGGCGAGCCGTTGGCCGGGCGCATGGCGGGCAGCCTGCTGCGTGCGGTAGGGCTGCCCGAATTGATCACCTACAGCCTGGAGGAATACGAGCGCCAGGCCGTGGCGCTCGCCGCCAATCCAGGGCTTCTCGCTCAGTACAAGGCACGCTTGATTGCCCGGCGGGACGACGCGCCGCTGTTTGACGGCGCAAGCTTCTGCAGGCGCCTGGAAGCCGCCTACCGCCAGATGTGGGAGCGCGTCCAGCGTGGCGAGCCGCCCGCGAGCTTTGCGATCGAGCAGGGAGCGTGAGTCAGCCCGCGCGCTCCTTGTTGAGCGCGGTCAGCGTCGTGCGGGCCTCGTCGGATCCTATGAAGTTCGCCGATCCCGACACAGCCGATTCCAACTCGCTGCGGGCGCGATCGGTGTGCCCCAGGCGCAGCTCTGCCATCCCCAGGTGATAGCGGATTTCCTTGGAATCCGGAGCACGCTCCGCCGCACGCTCCAACACAGACAGGGCTTCCGTGTATTCGCCACGCTTGAAGTGCACCCAGCCGTTCGTGTCGAGCAATCTGCCGTCACTCGAGGAGGTGAAGCCCGCCGTGAGGTCCCGGGCGCGGTCGAGGCTCGCGCGATCGTTCTTGTAGACCACGAGCAACATGGCGAGGTTGTTGGCGACACCCTCTGCGCGCGGGTTCTGCCGGTACAACGTGTCGTAGAGCCTGATCGCGTCGTCGGCACGACCATTGGTCTCGTAGAGGAACGAGAGCTCGCTGATCAGCTTCGGTTGTCCCGGCGCAACCTTGAGAGCCTGCTCGTACACGGCAATCGCGCCTGCCGTGTTTTTCACGGCGAGCTTTGCCAGCGCGAGGTTGCGGTACCCAACCCACCACTTCGGGGCAGCCGTGGTAGCCCGAGTGAGCACGTCATCGGCCAGGGCGAAGCTCTTTTGTTGCAGATACAACTCGCCGAGCAGATTGAGGATCGCTGCGTTCGCAGGGTCGCGTTGGGAAGCGTCCTTGACGAGCGTGATCGCCTGCACACCCTGGCCGCGTGAAAGCTCGAGTCGGGCCAGCGCCGCGAGGGGGTCGAATGCCTGCGGCTCGGCCGCGATTGCGCGCTCGTAATCCTTCTTCGCCTCGTCCGGCCGATTCTGACCTTCGGCAGCCAATCCGGCCAGGTAGAGGCCCGCCGCAGCGCCAGGACGCAAGGTCTGGAGATCCTGCGCAGCGATCTGTGCGCTGGCGAAGTCCTTCTTGAGCAGGTATGCACGGGCGAGCTCCGCTCGCACGGGTGCATCGGCAGGTACGCGGCGAGCCGCATCTTCGAGCAAGGTAACGGCCTGGTCGGGTCGTTGAGCGCGCATCAGCAGCTGAGCGAGCTGGACACGCAGTGACGGATCATTCGGCGTGAGGTCTATCGCCTCGCGCAAGGACTCCTCGGCCAGTGCGGACTGCCCATTTGCTACGTATGCCCCGGCAAGCAGGCGCCGAATGCCGGCCGCCTGCGGCTGATCCCGTAGAACGGCCCGAAGGTCGCCGATGGCGGCGGCCGGGTCGGTTCGCGTCAACGAGATCTCCGCACGCTGCGTCAACGCGTCATTATCGTGCGGGTTCTTCTGCAGGACTTCCTCAATGAGCTTGCGTGCGTCGTCGTACCGTCCCTGCGACCAGGCGATACCCGCCAGCCGGTCGCGCGCGACGAGTCCGTCCGGGCCGGTTCCGTCGCGCCGGATCACTTCGTTGTACGTCTCGATGGCGTCTTTCGTGGCACCCGAGCGTTGCAGTAGTCCACCCAGCCCCAGACGGAGAGTTTCGTTGTTGGGGTCGCTCGCGATGAAGCCTTTGAGCACCTGCTCGCCTTGCGCGGGGGTGCGCTGCGTGGTGACAAAATCGACGAGAGCCAGCTTTGCATCATCGCTCTTCGGCAGCGCCTTCACGGCGTCTTCCAGCACGCGCTGCGCCTCATCGAGCTTGCGCGCCCGCGAATAGAAGATCGCGAGTTGATAGCGGAACCGCGGCTCGTTCGGGACGAGACCTATCAGCGCACGCAGCTGCTCTTCGGCCTTCGCGGACTCACCGGCATTGGCGTAGAGATCCGCGAGCATTTCACGCAGGGTCGTCGAGGAGGGAGACTTTCGAACAGCGTCACTGACGAGCGCTGTCGCTCCAACGAGGTCGCCCGCCTGCTTGTACAAGCCCGCGCGCACCTGGATGGCCTCCTCGTTGGTCGGCGCGAGCTGTAACGCGCGTTCGGCATCCGCGACAGCGCCGGCCTGGTTCTTGAGCTGTGTTCGCGCGGCCGCGCGCAATGTGAGCAGCGTGGCATCGTCGGGGTGCTTGGCCAGTCCCGGCTCGAGGGTTTTCAGCGCAAGGTCCGCTGCGCCTCCGAAGACGAGAACGCGGGCGACATCCGCGCGTGCGTCGACATTGTCAGGTGCGGAATCGACGACCGATTGGTAGAGGCCCAACGCGTCACGGGGATGTCCGAGCTGTTCGGCCGCGCGCCCCGCCAGGAGACGTGCCTTCACGTCCTTCGGCTCGATCTGCAGCGCGTTGCGGAACTCGACGCTGGCCTTCGTAAAGTCGCCGTCGGAATAGTACGTCTGGCCGCGCTTCATGTGCATCGCGAACCGGGACTGTGCCCCGCCGCAAGCGGTCAGGAGAGCAGTTGTCGCAAGAGCCGCCGTGCAAATGACGATCGAGCGTGTGTTCAGCATTGGCGCCAGCCCCGTGAATGATTGACCCGCACTCCATGGCTCCCGAGGGTGCGTAGAAGGATGAGTCCGAGGAGTAACACGATGAAGTCGGCACGAATGGCTCCGCCACCGCCCCCACCCTTCGAAGCCGCAGCGATGGTCACAGTGATGGGCTGGGCGTTGGTGTTTCCGCCGGCCCCCGTACAGGTCAGCGTGAACGTGGTGTTGGCCGTGAGCGCCGCGGACGTCGCGGACCCGCTCGCGGGTTCAGAGGTATTCGAGAATCCGCCGCCACCGGACAGAGTGCATGCGGTCGCATTCTGGCTCGACCACGTAAGCATGACGGTGCTCCCGGAGCTGACGCTCGTGGCGCTGCTCGAGAAGCCCGTGATGGTGGGGGCCGGCGGAGCCGTGCCCACCGTCATCGCGTACGTGCCGGCCTTGTCCGAACCGCCCGGCTGCGCAACGAAGTTGATATCGTAGTCGCCGGTCGTTGCCATGAAGGTGAACGAGCCGGCACCGAAGATCTTGCCGACGGTCGAGGTGCCCCGTGTGGCGATCGCGGCAAGATTCTGGAACGACGCCGGGAAAGCCACGTCACTGACGGTCAACTGGTAGTTTCCCGCTGTCGTGACAGTGACCTTGCGCACTGCGAACAGCTGGCCTACGCCCTGACTCGTTTCGAAGGCGGCGCTACCGGCGCCACCTGCCGTCAGATCGACTCCGAACAGCCCGCCAGTTGCCGACGCCGCCGGCGTGGCGAATGCCAGGACGGAAACGGGTCCGGCCGCGGCCGTCACGTTCGTTGTGCCGGCGGCTCCGGCATTGCTCGTCGTGGAGCCCAAAAGCTTGCCACCCTGCACGGCCGCGACGGCGACGGAGGCGAAATTGGCGGGGTAGCCGAAATCCGCCACGTCGAGCGTATACGACCCTGCAGTCGTGATGCTGCCGTCGTAACTGTAGGTTGATTCGGCGGCTCCCGGCGTGCTCACCGCACGTGCGACGTCCAGCACCGATGCGCCGGCGGCGGTCTTCAGCGAAACCGCATAACTTCCAGGCGCGGTGGCCGATGATGCCACACCCAAGCCGTACACCTGATAGGTAGTCGCGGCCGCGGTCAACGTCTGCGTGCCGGGAGTCGCTATTTGTGCAACTCCCTGACCGTTGAGTGTTACCGCCGCGGCGCTCTGCGAGAGCGCGTTGGGAAACGCGAGATCGGCGACAGTCAGGCTGGCGGTGCCGGCCGTCAGCGTGGGACTGCCGAGAAGAGTCACAGCCCCGACCGGGACGGTCTTGCTGTAGACGGATTGGGCGCCGCTAGTAACATTGACCCCGTACAGTCCGGCGGCGCCGCTGCCCGTCTGACCGACGGCAAATATGCGGTACGTTACTCCGGTTTGCAGTGCGGCGGTCCCTGATGCCGTCGTGCCCGGTTCAGTGAGGGTGACCGTTGTCACCACCGAACCACCCTGCTGAACAATGGCGAGAGTGAGAGTGGTGAGGTTCTGTGGGAACTGCATGTCCGACAGCGTTACTTGATAGCTCCCTGGCGCAGAAACCGAGAAGGTGTCGTCAAGGACGGCTTTGGTGCTGGCGGTACTGCTGGTCGGAGGCAGCGCGAGCGTGTCGGAATAGGCCGCTACCTGACTGCTGTCGGCGGTATTGGTAACCGTAATGCCGATGGGACCGGATCCGGTCCCAGTGCCCGGCATGCCGACCACGTGCACGATGTACGTGCCGGCCGTCGCGCTGAATTGCGCGGTCCCCGCGGCACTCAGCTGCGTTACGGTCGTACCCCCGCTCGTGAGCTTCACAGGCGTACTGCCGCTCGTAATGGCGAGTTTCACGCTGCCAACGGGCGCGGATGGTGTCAGGGCCGCGCCCAGATCGACGAGCGAAACCTGGTATGTCCCGGAAGCACTGATCGTGAAGCTGTGCTCGATGGGTACGGCAACCGTGGAAGCCGCAACCGTATGCACCTCATCGAGCAGGGGCGTATCCGCACTGGCATTGGCGCACAGGAGGGCGCATGAGTACACGAGCGCAAGCGCGCCCGGCTTCCATGTTTTTGGCAGCATCACCACATCCCGTTGTTTTAGGCGTAGGAGGACGGGACGGGAAATGTAGGTTGGGCGCGTGACGAACGCATGACAACGTCGCACGCCATGATGAATCTCAGCTTCGACCGGCCTCGTCAGGCACTCAAACTAATCAGGGCCCGTCCGGCGATCACGGCGAGAGTCAGCGCCAGAAACACTCGTGGCATCAAGCGCTTGAAATCAATCATGAGCAGCATTTCTACGACGTAGAGGAGGATCAGCGCCTTCGCGATCCCTCCCGGAAGGTCCGCCGGCAGCGCGATCGACCCCGGCAGATTGGGAAGAACGAGGGCGATGAAGATCACGATGAGATCGAGCGTGGTGAGCTCGAAGCGCCGCGTCGGCGAGAACCAGAAGCGCGTGAGCGCCGCCGCACCCGTTATACCGATGATCGTCCAGGAAAAAGTCGTCATCAGCGGCGGCTTGTGGGGCATCGTCTGGTCCAGATAGACGAGCAGAACCACGCTGATATAGGCGGCCGCGCGTTCGAACCACTGCAGAGAGCGCTCGGCCTTCCAGGAGCTCAGGGCCACGAGGATGATGAGCATGGCGAGGCTCATGAGCCCGAGATCGAGGCCGACGCGGTGGCTGGAGGCCAATACTGTCGTTGCGTACACCGCGAGGCAGCTGGTCATGACGCCGAGGGCCAGGGCCGGAATCCGAACGGCGGGCGTGGTGACATTCAGATAGCGGCGGAATCCGCTGAGCCCTGCCTGACTCAGCCGCCAGCCGGATTGCGACGCCCAGTGCAGGAGACACAGCACGGTAGCCGCGAACGCGAAGTACGCGACAATGACATCCAGATCGGACTCGAAACGCATGAAGTACGCGAGGAGCACGAGTCCGACCTGCATCACATAGATGATGAGGACGGCCTCGCGGTGGGCGAATCCGAGCGCCAGCAGCCGATGATGCAGATGATTCTTATCGGCTGCGAACGGCGATTTGCCGGCCCGCACGCGAGTGAGCATCACTGAGATGGTGTCCATGATCGGCAGGCCGAGCAGCAGCAACGGCAGCGCTGCACTCAGCGGCGAGCTTTCTCCCTGGGTGGCCAGCAGCGCCAATGCTCCGACATTGAAACCCAGCATCTGACTGCCGCTGTCGCCCATGAAAATGCGCGCCGGGTGGGTGTTATAACGTAGAAACCCGAGAACGGCGCCTGCCTCGATCAGCGCGACGGAAGTGACGGTCGCATGGCCGCTCGCCGAGGCAAAGACGGCGATTGCGCACAGGCACAGCAGCACCAGCCCGCCTGCCAGGCCGTCCAGGCCGTCTGCAAGATTCACGGCATTGGTGATGCCGATCAGGAATACGAAGGTGATCAGAGCCGAGCCGACCGGCGGCACATCGATGTTGCCAAGTGTCAGGGTGCCTATATGGACGCCGCCGACCAACATGCAGAGCCCGACCGCGATGATCTGTCCGGCAAATTTCGTGCGATAACCGAGGGTCACGCGGTCGTCCCAGATGCCGAAGAGCAGCAACACCGCAAGTCCGAGCATCAAGCCGCGCACCGTGGGAGTCAGCTCCAGGCTCACCCAGGTAGTGACCAGAATCCCGGCGGCCATCGCCAATCCGCCGACACGCGGCACAGGAACCGAGTGGACCTTGCGCGGGCCGGGCGCATCCGTCAGCCCAATAGCCGGTGCCCACCGGGCCAGCACGGGAA
>CAZDTG010000125.1:0-13179 GCA_964508005.1 uncultured Steroidobacteraceae bacterium | reverse complement strand
CCGGGCGGCGGTTGCAAAACAACTAACGCTTCGGGTTCACGAGAGCACGCGAAATGATGTGCTTCATCACCTCGGTAGTGCCTCCGCCAAGCCGCATCAGGCGCCCGTCCACGTAGGCGCGCGCAATCGGCGACTCAACCATGTAACCCCAGCCGCCGAACAGCTGCAAGCACTCGTCGACGACCTTGCCGAGCAGCTCGGCGGTCGTCAGCTTGAGCATGGCTGCGGTGACTGGGTCGATCCGCGACTCGAGATGGATCTGGAGGCAGCGGTCGAGGAATGCGCGCTGTCCGGTGACCAGCGCCGTCAGCTCCGCGAGCTTGAACTGCGTGTTCTGGTAATCCGCGAGCGGTCGGCCGAAGACCGTCCTCTCCTTGGCGTAATCGAGCGTCCACTGGATCGCGGCCTCGGACGTGGCGACCGCCCGCACACCCTGGGTCAGCCGTTCCTGGGCGAGGTTGGACATCAGCTGCGCGAAGCCTTGCCGTTCGACACCGCCGAGCAGGTTGGCGGCCGGGAGGCGAACGTGGTCGAAGAAGAGCTCCGAGGTGTCCTGGGCCTTGAGGCCGATCTTGTTGAGCTTGCGCCCGCGGGCGAAGCCGGCCCGATCGCCCTCGACCAGGAACAGGCCGATCCCCTTGGCGGCGGCACCGCGCTCGATCTGGGCGGCGACGATGATGATGTCGGCCAACTGCCCGTTCGAGATGAACGTTTTCTGCCCGGTCAGCACATATTCGCCGTCGGAGCGCTCGGCCATGGTCTGGATGTTTTGGAGGTCGCTGCCGACCCCGGGCTCGCTCATAGCGATGGCGCCGATCGCGCTGCCGTCGACCATTCGCGGCAGCCAGGTCTGCTTCTGCTCCGCGGTGCCGAACTGCAGCAGGTAGGCGGCGACGATGTCGGAGTGGAGATGAAACGCGGGCCCGCTCGCGCCGACACGCGCGAGCTCCTCCATCACGATTACGCTGTCGAGAAAAGTCCCGCCAGGGCCACCATACTCGGTCGGGACCTCACAGCAGAGCAGGCCCGCCCGCCCAGCCTTCGACCAGAGCTCACGCGGCACGACTCCCGCTTCTTCCCACTCCATGTGGAACGTCACGATCTCCCGCTCCACAAAGGCGCGCACCGCCTCCCGAAAGAGCTCGTGCTCCTCGGTGAACAGCGGTCGCGGCAGCACCGTCCAGTCAGCGAGTCGTCCGGACACGCTTGCGATCATAGAAGCGGCTCCTCAGTCATTCCAGGTAGTGCCCCTGCGGGCACAGTGATGCGCCCGGCAGCCGGCGGTCCTTGAAGGTGGATCTCCGCCGCTGCGGATCGACTAACCAGGTTGCCCTCGCTCAGCGACGCTTCCTCGTGCGAGCACACGTCGGCGATCGCATAGACCTGCTCGTCAATGCCGGGCAGGCAGATTGGCGTGCCCGCGACCTCGACCCTAAGAAGGCTGCCGGCAGGCATGTTGTCCATCGAGGCAACGCGTTGCTTGGTCATTCCGATCGTCCACTCCGAACCAGGATTCGAGCCGTCCTATGTGCAACGGCGAGTGAGCCGTATGCCGCCCACACGACGAAACAAAGTCCACGTCGGGCCAGTGCGAGAAACCGTCAGTCACAGAGACAATCGCTCGCCGCCCGGCTTCCATGTCAACAAAATCCGTCCAAAATTCTGGACTCCGAAGCGTCGGCCGTGCCGGGATCCGAGCCCAGGGATTGGTCTTGACTTTGAACCCACGTGCTGTTGTCCTCAACGCGCCCCGCACCTTGGAGACGCGATATATCCGCGAGTGGCATCCAATGGCTGTCGAGCCTGGAACTCATCGGCGTCGAATGCGAGCGTGTAACCAGCGGGCTCGACCGTCAAGACCCCCTCGGCGACTGAGAGCCCCGCGCGGAGCACGACGGCATTCGAAAACATGCCCGAGGACCGCGGAAGCGGGGTCATCTCGAGCCCGACTTCAGTGAACGTATTCCCCACATGAATAGCGATGGGGAGTTCATTCGCCTCCGCGCGGCATAGAGCGGATGGAATATCGGATGACGGAACGGTGCCGCTCTCCAGCATCGCGATTCGGAGGGATGGAAACTTGTCGAAGACTCCGTGCGCCAGGTAGCTCGTCAGATGGTGCATGCCTGCTTTGGTTGGTGGGCACGAAGTAGTCCAAACGATTCAGCGGTCGCCCCGCTGCCGTGAGCTGCGCGAGGCCGCCGTAGAACGCTGCGTCCAAATGAATCGCATCCGTCAGGTGTTACTCAACGGCTTTCGCGTAAATCTAGTGATACACCGGATGCCCACGGGGCGGACGCCTCAGCCCTGAGAAAGGCGGAGACGCCGACCGTATTGCCGGCATTCCTTCCCTCCTGGTGTTGCCCATGGCGAATCTCAATGCCAGCGATGTCGTCATAGACTTAAATCGAACTTGTGGCGCCCAGCGACCACCGATTTCTCACTTCAGAGACCGGGGCGCGCTCTCCGATCTTTCGCTAACATTCGAAAGAAGCTGATGAGTGCAGCGCAGAGGGCTGTCGAGCGCGGCGAGGCTTCGCAGCCCCCCAGCGCCCAGACCAAACTGGTCGGAGCAGTCGCCGCCGCTGCGAGAGTTCTTTCCTACCTCGCTGCGGCGGACGAGCCGGCGGGCGCCACACAGATCGCTCGCGCCCTTGGCATTAACGTCAGTACATGCTTCCAGATCCTGCGCACGCTGGTTCATTTCGACCTGGTCGCCATGGACGAGGTCGCCAAGACGTATCGCCTGGACCTCGGAATCGTCGACCTGGCACGCGGAGTGTTCGAGCGCGACGGCCTGCTAGGCGTCGCGCGACCTCGAATGCAGCGCCTGGCCCAATCTTTCAACGTGACGGTCAGCATCTGGCAGCGCACGAGCGACGAGCACCTCGTACTTGTCGGTCTGGCCGAGAGTCCTGCGCTGATGCGGATCTACATGCCGATCGGATCTCGGATACCTCTCCTGATAGGCGCCGGCGGTCGGGCGATGGTCGCCCATCTTCCGTTCAGCGAGGCCGAACTCGAGGCGCGCTTCGCGCGTCTGCGCTGGGCAGCGCCCCTCAGCTTCGCCGACTACCTGGCCCAGGTCGATAACGCTCGGGTCAGAGGGTACGCGATCGACTCCGGCACCTATATGCCAGGCGTGATGACCCTGTCCGCGCCCATCTTCGCAACCGGCTCGCGATCCAACCCGACGATGGCGCTGACGACCGTCCTCTTCCTAGGCCAGCACCCGCCGGAGGTGGTCGACAAGATCGGCGAGGAGACGAAGGCCCTCGCCGATCTGCTCGGCACGGCCACACTTGTCGCCGGCACCGACAGACTCCTGAGCTCCTGAGTTCCTTCGTTCTGGAAGCTTCGCCGCGCGGTCCCATTGGTGGATCGGCAAACCACCCACGTATCGGCGTCGGAGCGGGGCGCTCGTGCTCAAACGGGGCGATCGCAACGCTCAACTTGCTCAGGTTCAATAGCGGACGTGAAGGTATACAGCGTGATCGGATCGACGTACGTATCGCAGCGGCGACGTGTATTGCCTGAAATCGGCCTCGCGTAGCCGCCAGATCTAGGTACCTTCGATTTGGAAGCTGAGCAGCGGGCCGTGCTGCTGAGCTCCGAACATGTCGGAAAGCTCCGGATCGCCGATCGAAAGGTACTTCCCGTTCATGTACTTGTAGATGGTGATCTTGACCGTGTTGATCCCGTCGATCCAGAAGATTCCGTAGACCGCCTCCTCAGGGATCTTGTACGCCTGCGCGATGTCGTACTCGTTGATCGCCTCCGAGGCCTTGACCTTCTGGTAGGTCTCCTTATTGGGGAACTGGATGTCGAACGTAGTCAAGAACGGCTGAGCGTTCTTGCTCCGGAAGACGCTGGCGAGCTCCGATAGCGTTTTCATTGGAATCGCTTACTCCTTGTTCGTATCAGCACTCAGCCCAGCTCGATGATGCTGCACTTGAACGGCTCACAGGGATTGTCGAGCGGCAGGAGATGCCAGATGTTGAAGGTGTAGGCCTCGCCGAGCGGAAAGATCAGCTTCTGGAACGGCATGGCCGTGTTGCCGGCGGTGTTCATCCGGTCGGGGAACGATTGGGCGAAGAGGCGGATCTGCACGATCTTGGCGATCCGCTCGGCGACCATCGGGTCCTTGGCGGTGGCAATAGCGAGGAGGCCGACCTCGTGCGGCTGGACCTTGTCCCGCAGGGGCTCGGTTGCGCCCATCACGGCATCGCGGCCGTATACGTGCATGACCAGGCTGTACTCCTGGTCGCTGACCAGCTCGGCGACCTGCTTACGGATCGTGTCTTGGATCGAGTCCAGGTGCTTGATCATCGCCGCGTCGCGGATGCCGTTCATCGAGGCGAACTGGTACCCGATCATCTCCGCGCCTTCGAGCTTGATCGCGTAGGGAACGTCGTGCCATTCGCTGCCGGTGACACGAACCCCGCGATCGACCTGCTCGTACTTGGTGTTGGTCACGTCGAGGACGCCGCCCGGATTTCGCTCCTCGAAAGGGTTCTCACGTTCGTACAGCGCGTGGCTGCTGACCGACTTCACCGAACAGCGCCAGTCGGGATCCGCCACTCGGACAGTGAACCCGTCCTTGTCGACGTCCGAGATCACCGCCTCCCAGGGAATCTGCGGATCGGCGCACTGGCCGCCACACTCCATCACCTTGCCCATGTGAAAGGCCACCTCTTTGGGAATCCCCTTCCAGATGGGGTAGGCGCCGAGCACGCCGACATCCAGCGCTCGGCCTGTGATGACGCCGTCGATCCCGCCTCCCTCAAGCGCCTGGATGATCGGCTCCGGACCCATCTGCGACTGGATCCGAACGGCTGCATCTACCATTTCCTCGGTCAGGTATTCGGGCAGCCGGGGCGTGTCAATCGACCTTCTGGCCCGCGCGCCCGCCCGAAGCTTGCCCTTGAGCCATCCCTTGTCGATCTCGCCGGAGATCCGGGCGATGCGAAGCTTCACACCGGCCTCGCGCGCGATCTGATCGACGACCTTGAGGTATTGGTCGAGGTGGACGTCGGCGCCGCCGGCGCTGCCCATCGAGAAGATGAAGGGCGTGCCTGTTCTCTTCGCGGCCAGCAGCATCGGACCGAACGACCCCGCCACAGGCGGGATGACCTCGTCGTTGCCGACGTAGAAGGGTCCGGAGTCGGTGCCGTTGCCCTGGCCGGTGACGACGTCTACACCTTCTTCGATCGCCTTTACCGCATGCTCGATCGTGTCCGGCATACGCATACCCACCCGACCATCGACGATGAACGACATAACCTTCATCTGGTGAACATCCTCCCTGCGGGCTGCCTCATTAAACGGTTCGGAGGTCGCCGACCGGGACAGGGCCCGGTGCGACCCTAGCGGCGAGAAGCTCGGACCGGCGCACCTTGCCGGAGTCGTCGCGCAGCGGATTGGCAACGAACTCGTACGTTCGGGGAGCCTTGTAGCGCACCAGTTGGCGGCTCATATGCTCGCGCAGTTCGTCTTCGGAAACACCCTCCGCGGCTTCCACGATGGCATGCACCCGCTGCCCGAGGTCGGCGTCCGGCAAGCCGACCACGACCGCAGTGGTGACGCCCGGATAGCTTTCGAGCGCCGCCTCGACCTCGGCCGGATACACGTTGGCGCCCCCGGACACGATCATGTCGGTTCGCCGGTCGGAGATGTAGAGGTAACCGTCGCGGTCCATCCACCCCATGTCCCCGATCGTCAGCCAGCCATTCCTATCTCTCGTTTCGGACCCGATGTAGCGGAACTTGGGGGGGGCGCCTGGCGACCCACGCATCCAGATCTCGCCGACCTCGCCGTGGGGCAGCGCGCTTCCCTCTTCGTCTCCGATCCGGATCTCACCGACCACGGCGCGCCCGACCGATCCTTCGTGGTCGAGCCACTCGCGACCGCTGATGATCGTGTGTGCCGGGCCGTCCGACGCGCCGTAGAGCTCGAAGACCCTGTCGGGGCCCGCCCAGTCGAGCCACTCCCGCTTCAGGCTGCTCGAGCACTTCGATCCCATGTGGAAGATCGTCTTGACTGGCGTCCAGTCGACCTGCCGTTGGGACGGCGGCAGCGCAAGGATGCGGTGCATCATCGTCGGCACCAGGAGGATGAATGCCGGCTTGTAGCTGTTGATGAGCCGGACCGTCGTGGCGGCGTCGAAGCGGGTTTCGAGGACCACATGGTTGCCGTGCCACATCGAGGTCACGGACATGTTGAGAGGAGAGCTGTGGTAGAGCGGCCCCGGCACCAGGACTGTGCCCAGCCGCGGCAGCAGCCAATCGGGAGGCGCCTCGTCGTCGAGGACGGCCGGCGTCCCGCTCACGATCAGCTTGGGACGACCCGTGCTGCCGCCCGAGGTGGGCGCTTTCCACGCGGGACTGAGCTTCAGGGGCGGGGCGCTGTCGTCAGCCGAGATCGCGACCTGGTCGAGACCGGTGATGCACCGGACGCCGGGATGGTCAGCCGGGTTCGCGCCGACGATCAGCGCCGGCTTGGCGAGGTTGACGATCGCCTGGCGCTCGGCGAGCGGAAGCCGATGCGAGATCGGCTGGATGATCGCGCCCGCTTTCAGCGTCGCGAGCGCCACCACCATCCAATCCACGGAGTTCGGCAGCGCGATGGTGACGAAGTCGCCTTCCTCCACGCCGAGCTCCTGAAACGTTCGGGCGACCCGGTTCGACAGCCGCTCGAGGTCCCCGTAGCTGATGGTCGTCGCCTCGACCGTTACCGCCGGGGACGTGGCCCGCTGGTCGGCCCATTTGCGAAAGGCTTCGACCATGGGGACTTTCATCAGCTCAGCCCAGCGCCCGGCAGTGCACTCGCGCTGCGCGCGGAGTCCACGGCGACGCTCAGAGCCAGCCTCAATCAGGCAGTGCCGGCCCTGGCCGGCCGCTGGCTCGCGGCATGCGTGTCGGCAACCGTGGTCAGCCAGGAGATGGCACGGCGGAGGCGAGCCTGATCGACATAAACGTCAACAAGGCCTTCGACGAAAACAGACGCCGGCGGCCGAGTCGCGAGGTAGTCGATCACCTCGACGAAGTGCCGCGAGTTAACCGAGGTCGCGCCGTGGCCGTCCTCGACAGCGTCGTCGGCTGTGACCAGCGCCAGCTTGGCCGGCGCCGAGCTGGGGCGCGACGCGACGGCGCTGCGAGTCGCCTGGACGACGTTCGCGACGATCTTCGCAATCGAGTCGCGCGGCGCGGCGGCAGTCCGGTCACGAATCTCGTTGAGGACCTCTGCTAGCACGGGCTTGATTTGGGATGCGGCGTAGGGCGAGATGGGAGGCAGCTCATCGCTGGCGACCGCCTCGCCGATGGCTCGAATCACCCGCCCCTGGTCCAGAAGCTGGTACGAACGAGACCGGCCCAAACCGAATTCGGCGCGGACGTAGCGCTCCCACGAAAGATAGCCAAGCGCGCTCCAGGCATGTTTGTCGTGCGCCTCGAGCAGGAGGACGCCGAGCTGACGGAAGCTCGACTTGATCCGGCGCGTCAGCTCTGCCGCTTCTTCGCGGCTGAGGACCTGGATTTCACCAGCGGCGGACGCGGCGCCCTCACGGAAGCCTTCCCGCAGTCCACCGAGGGCCTTCTGCGGGCCGAGGCAGCGGGCCTGGGCTCGGAAAACGAGGTCAAGGGCGTCACGCAGAGCGGTTCCCTCTGAGATGCCACAGACCGTCGCCACGTTTCTTGCCAATGCGCTCGAAACGTGGGTCTCGCCTCGCTCGGCGGCCGACTCCAGCGCGTCGAGGCACTGATCGAGCTCCTTCAGCCGGGCCCGAGCTGCGCCATCCGTTAACCCCAGCATTCGCTATCCATAATAGCGTGCGGTATCGAGAATGCAAGCGAACTGCGTGCGCCTCGGACGAGTTCGGCCGGGGAAAGCTTGGGCGGACCGGACGAGGCGCGGTTATCGCGCCTGCCACTCCGGGCGCCTTCGTTCCTTGAATGCGGCGGCGCCCTCGCGCGCGTCCTCTGAGTCCAGCAGTCGGGTCAGGTGGTCGTACCCGATGGCCTGGGACTGGGAGAACGGCACCTCGAGCGTCCGCCGCGCGACATCTCTCGTCGCGCGGACGGCCAGGGGCCCGTTCGCGCAGATGACGGCTGCCATGGCCAGCGCCTCGGGCATCAGCTGCTCCTTCGGCACCACCTTGTTAACCAGACCGAAGGTGAGCGCCTCATCCGCGTCAAGGACCCGCGCCGTCAGAAGCAGCTCCATCGCAAGCTTGCGCGGTATCGCTCGAGGGAGAAGTCCGGAGCCGGCGTCCGGGATGACCCCCACCGTGACCTGCTTCAGGCCAAAGCGAGCGTGCTGGGCGGCGATCGCCAGGTCGCAGGACAGCACGGCCGTGAACCCACCGCTGATCGCGTACCCGTTGACTGCGGCGATCGTGGGCTTGCCGATGTCGAGATCGTGGTCGAAGCGCTGGACGCCCTTGACGTAGGTGCCGCTCAGGCTGGTCACGTCGGCACCGGCGCAGAAGGCCTTGTCCCCGGCGCCGGTCACAATCACAACCCAGACGTCGGGATCGGCGCGGATGTCGAGCCAGACCTTCTCGAGCTGGCGGAGCATCTCGAGGTTGTAGGCGTTCAGCGCCTCCGGCCGGTTGTACGTGACGATTGCCACACGGTCGCGCTTCTCGTAAAGCACCAGCTCACTCACAGAAATCGCCTCCTAGTCAAATCCGGGTTGGACGGCGCACCCTGCCAGTCCAAAATTCTGGACAGGAGCGGACACGCGCTGGATCGGGCCGCCCGCTAACCCTCGAAAGCGAGCTGGCCGGCCGCCGCCGTCAGCCCCCATCCACGGTCACGGTGATCCCTGTGATGTAGGACGCGGCGGACGATGCCAGGAACAGCAGCCCGTTGGCGATGTCCTCAGGCTCGCCCGGTCTCGCCATGCGGATTTTGGCAACGGTGCGCGCGCTGGCTTCCGGGTTGCTCCAGGTCCGCGACGTCATCGGGGTCCTCGTCTTTCCCGGGAAACAGACAGAGTTCTTGCTGCGGATCCCGAACACTGCTCAGCGGTCCCGCCGATAGACCTCGTCGTCAGGAAATGGTCGGCCTGTAACCACGCCTGTTCCGGGAACGGTCTCGATAACGCGGTCGAGCCGGCTCCATGAGTCCACCACTCTCCTCGCCGCGATGCGCCATTCCCCGTCACGTCGCTCGAAACGGTCGATCGAACGCGCGCCCCGGATCCGGCTGTAGTCGGTGCCATCACGCTCCTCAGTGGCGAACGACACCCAGTAGCACTCCGAGTAGGCAATGTCTCCCTCAACCTCGATCAGCACGTTGCCGGCCACGTGCTGGCCACCTCGTCGACGCTGGGCGCACAGTTTTGCCACGAGCTCCTGCGCGTTGTGCTGGACACCATTGATGGCGAGCACCGCATCGGGATGGAAGACCGAAGCCATCAAAGCGCAGTCGTTACGATCGGCGCCTCGGTAGTAGCGCATGAGGACGTCTCGAATTGCGTCCTTGTCCAGGAGGACCTGGAGAGACGGCGGCAACGAGGTCTCGGTCGGCTCAGCGCTCACTAGTCCACGGCCCAATGAAGGATCCTGCCCTTTAACCAGTCGCTGCCCGACAGCAGGACAAGACCCAGAACGCTCAGCAAGACGACTACGGCAAACGTCCCGGTCGCATCGAGGTTGGCGGTCGCGACCAACATCAGCTGGCCCACCCCCTTGGCGCCGGAGAGCAGTTCGGTCGTCACAGTTGTGATCAGCCCAAATGACACGGCGTTGGGGATGGCCGCCGACGTCCAGAGCACGACGTACGGGAGACGGATCTGATACGTCACTCTCGCTCTGCTGGCGAGCATGACCGTTGCGTTCTCGACGATAGCGGACGGAACGCGGCGGCCTCCTTCAAAGGCATTAAAGTACGCAAGGAAGAAAACAACCATGACTGTGGCGGTGACGGACGTCTCGAAGCCTATCCCGACCAGCAGAACGACGATCGGGATGAGCGCGATCCGCGGGACGGAATTGGCGGCGACGATGAAGAAGCCAAGCACGTCGGCAAGGGTCTCGTTGCTGCTCGTAATCAGGCCGGCGAGCATACCCAAGGCAATGCCCAGCGCCGAGCCCAGCAGCGTTGCCTCGACGGTCGCCCCCAGGTAGGGCCAGATCAACGGAGTTGCGTGGGCGCCGGTCATCATGTTGACGACCTGGGTGACCACGGCTGTGGGCGAGCTTATGAAGAATCGGTCGAAGAACCGAAACCGGCCGCTAAGCCAGTCAAGCGAGGGCAGAAACTGCCAGGCCAGCAGCAGAGCGGCGACGACGGCCGTGCGCAGGACCCATATTGCGATGCGGCGTGTCACGTGCTGGACGCCTCCCGCTCAGCCCGTAGGCCGATCTGCGGAGTAGGAGCGCCTATCTGCTGGCTCAGATCGTGCCAGAGCTTGCCGTAGAGGTTGAGAAACTCCCGCGTGTCACGCAACTCCAACATGTTGCGAGTCTCGCCCAGCGGTACATCGCTGAGCTGAGCGACGTGCCCGGGACGAGCCGAAAGGATTGCCACCGTGTCGGCAAGCGAAATCGCCTCAGCCAGGTCGTGCGTCACCACGACGGTGCTCATCCGGAGCCGGCGGACCACGCCGTGAACCTGCTGATGGATCTGGATGCGGGTCGGCTCGTCGACGGAAGAGAACGGCTCATCCAACAGCAGCAACTGCGGTTGCGAGGCCACTCCCGCAAGAAAGGCCACTCGACGCCGCATCCCGCCTGACAGCTGGTACGGGTAGGCGTCAGCGAACTGCTCCAACCCGACCATGGCCAGCAGCTCTTCGACCCAACTGCGCACCTGGGCGCGCGTCATCCTGCCGGGCCGCAGTCTGTAGAAGAGCGCTACGTTGTCCTTGACGCGCAGCCACGGCAACAGGGTGTCTTGCTGAAAGACCATCCCGATGGGGTGTCGTTGAGGTCGCGTGTCGAAGTCGCCGACAATGTCCCCGCTGGTAGGTTTCAACAGGCCGGCGATCAGACGCAGCAACGTGGATTTCCCACAGCCGCTCGGCCCGACGATCGCCGTTATTGCACCTTCACCTTCGATCTGAAGCGACAGGTCACGCAGTGCATGCGTGCCGTTCTTGAACACGTAGCTCACGTCTCTCACGTATACCAACGGTCGTGGGACCGGCAAGTCGCCCACGAGCCGCGGCGGCTTTGCCACTGCCTTCATTCACCCTCCGGTGAGTCCAGTCGGTACGCTCGGCACACTACTGCGCACCCCCTGCGCTGTTGTAGTAGCTCATATCGACGGATTTCGCGTAGGCGGCCGCAGGATCGGACGACGAGAATCCCTGCGCCTGCCACATTTCGTAGCTCTTCAAGCAGCTGGCCCAGAGGGAGGGCGCGATGTATCCCGGCTTGGTGATGGATGGCAACGAGTACTTCATCTGAAGCTTGATGTTGTCGACAGTCAGAGAGCCAAACGTCTCCGGTTGCTGCTTCTGCAAGATGGCGGCGATCTGCTCTTGTGACTTGGAGGTCAGATCCTTCTCGGCTCGGATGATGGCTCGAAGGAAACGGGTCACCGCCACTGACTTGGTCTTTAGGTGCGCGGGCAGGCCGATCACATCGGCAGTCAGGGACGTTGGCAACGCGTACTTCTTCACAAAGTCGCTTTGCAGCGGATCGATAAGGATGTTCACGCCGCCACCGCTGAGGGTCTGCGCGGCGACAAATCCGGACATCGCGGCGACATCATAGGAACCCGCCTTCAACCCCGCCGCCAACAGCGCATACGAAGACGCCACGATGATATCGCACTTGAGGCCAAGCACCTGCTTGAACCGGACAGCATATGCGTAGACCTGGCTGCCAGGCGCCAGGGAACCCATCCGACAGGAGCTCAGGGACTGCAGTTGAGCCACACTGGTGTACTTCGCGCTGCTGATCAGCGCAGCGTATGCGTCGTACTGCCAGGCAAAGACGTTCTCTACCTGCTCCCCCTTGATCGAGGCCAGTATCCCTGACAACGGCGACGTGATCGCGACGTCCGTCTGACCGGCAACCACCGATGTCAGAAACGTCGGGTCAATCGAGACGTTCACTGAGAGCTTCTCATCCGCGAAGTAGCCCTCGGCCTGGGCGACGTAGAGGGCCGCAAAGGAAATCGTGTGCAACACGATCGAGACATTGAGCGACTCATACGCCTTTGAATCGTGACCCGTTGCCGTTGTCGAGCCCGCGCCCGGAGAGCCACCGCACGCGCCCAGCATCACCAGCGTCATTACTGCAGCAATGCCGTTTCGCAGACTCGTCCTGCGATCAAACCAAACGTTCATCTCGATTTCTCCTCGAAGCTCCTTCTGTTGCTCGGAGTGTAGGTGCGTGCGGATCACCGGGCAATCAGGAGTCTCGAGCCCCTACCGGTTCGCAGTCGAGGAAGGACGTCCCGTGATACCCCCTGTCCAGAATTCTGGACAGGGGGGTCGGCCCGCTTCCGGCTTCCTACCGGGAGACACCTGCGCTTTGTAGTAGCTCATGCAGACCGGACCCCGAAAAGCGGCCCGCCTTCCAGCGTATGAGGTCTGCCGCTTCCACCTGCACGTGCGCCCGGGCAATGCGGAAACTCGATCCCCTGGTTCTGGCCGATCGACTGGCCGAACACGACGCGTTCGTTCGCGTAGCGAGCCGTCAGCGGCCGTCTCCGATGCACTCGGCGGTGATCAGGATCCGCTCGGCGTGATCCGTTCTCAGCGCGCGGTCCTCGGGATGGGCGGCAAACCAGTTGAACAGGTCGTTTCAGCCGCCAGCAGTAAGTTGGTCCTGGTTTGCACGGCGCCGATCATGAAGAACAGCGTTTCCCGCGCCACGTGATCAGCGTCGGTCCACAACGTCCCGGTGTGAGTGGCCAGGATGGCCATGACGCTATCCCGGCAGGTACTCTAGAGGACCCAGCTGGGAATTAGTACTTGCGTCGTCACTTTCCTGTCGACGTCACCGCGGTGAGCATGGTCACGCTCGATTCGCTGGAAGAGACCGTCGAGACGCTGGTCAGGTCCTCCACGAAAGTCTTTGACGGATCCCAATCGTTCCATCGCTTCGCCGAATGTAGCCTCGGTCGCGCGATACTTATATGCTTCCGCGAATTGGGCTCACTTACCGCAGGTGGCGACGCTTACACGGTCTGACGGCGACCGCTGTCAGCCGCGGTCTCGATC
>CAZDTG010000124.1:0-13222 GCA_964508005.1 uncultured Steroidobacteraceae bacterium | reverse complement strand
CCGGACATTGACTTGTTGACTTGTTGCGGGACATTGACTGCGCATCACAACAAGTCAACAAGTCAATGTCCGGTACCCGCCTCCAACTCCTTCTGCCTCTCCGCTCTGCGCATCAGATACCCCGCGCCCACGATACACACCCCAACACCGCAGATGATGAGGCTGGCCAGCGCGTTGATATCCGGGCTCACCCCCAGCTTCACCTTCGAGTAAATGACCATGGGCAGGGTGCTCGCCCCCGGCCCGGAGACGAAGCTCGAAATGACGAGGTCGTCCAGCGACAGCGTGAAGCTCAACAGCCAGCTCGACAGCAACGCCGGCGCGATGATCGGCAGTGTGATCTCGATGAACGCGCGCGCGGGGCCGGAGCCGAGATCCATCGCCGCTTCTTCCAACGAGCGATCGGCGCTTTGCAGACGCGATTGCACCGTGATAGTCGCATAGGCCGTGCAGAAGGCGACGTGCGATATCACAATGGTGGTGAACCCGCGGTGCGGCCAGGCAAACATCTGTAACATCGAGACGAACAGCAGCAGCTGCGTGATCCCGGTGATGATCTCCGGCATCACCAGAGGCGCGTTCACCATGCCTGTCAGCAGCAGGCGTCCGGGAAATCTGGCGAAGCGCACGAGCGCAATCGCGGCCAGCGTGCCGAGCACCACGGCGAGCGTGGAGGCGGTGACAGCCACCTCCAGCGACAGCAGCGCCGCTTGAAGCAGTTGCCGGTTGTGGATCAGCGCCGTGTACCACGTGGTGGAAAATCCACCCCACACGTTCACGAGGGGCGAGGCGTTGAAGGAGTAGGCGATCAACGTCACGATCGGAATGTAGAGGATGGCGATTCCGCAGCACAGAATCGTGAGCAACAGGGGTGAGTAGCGCCTCTCCATGGCTAGCTCTCGGCCTGCTTCACGTTGTAGTGCTGGTAGAGGGCGATCGGGCCCGCCAGCAGCACCAGGAAGGCGATCGCCACGGCCGAGGCCACCGGCCAGTCGTGGTTGCCGAAGAATTCATCCCAGAGCACGCGCCCGATCATCAGGTTGTCCGGGCCGCCGAGCAGCGAGGGGATGACGAATTCCCCCACCGCCGGAATGAACACCAGCATCGAGCCGGCGATCACGCCCGGCAGCGACAGAGGCAGCGTCACGTCGACGAATACCCGCCAGGGTGGGCTGCCCAGATCCGCCGCCGCCTCGAGCAGCGTCCGGTCGAGCTTTTCCAGCGTCGCGAAGAGCGGCAGCACCATGAAGGGCAGATACGAATAGATGATGCCGAGGTACACGGCCAGGCTCGTACGCATGATCCGCAGCGGCTGATGTATGAGCCCAAGATGCAGCAGCACGGTGTTGAGCAAGCCGTTGTCGCGGATGATGCCTTCGAGGGCGTACACACGCAGCAGGAAAGAAGTCCAGAACGGCAGAATGATGATGAGGAGCAGGATGTTCTGCGTCGCCTTCGAGGCGCGCGCGATGGCGTAAGCCATCGGATACCCCAGCGCCAGGCAGATCAGGGTCGAGAAGAAGGCGGTGCGCAGGGAGTAGAGATAGGCATAGCCGTACACCTCGTCGGTGAACAGGTACCGGTAGTTCGCCGTGCTCAGGGCGAGCTGCAGTCCGTGCCCGGGCGATCGCGACAGGATGTCGGTGAAGGGGGGTACGCGGGCGGCGACCTCGGCGAAACTGATCTTGAGCGCGAATGCGAACGGGACCAGGAAGAACACCAGCAGGAACAACAGCGGCGGGAGGATGATGAGCCAGCGGCCCGAAAGCCTCGGTTTCATGGGTCACGCTTGAAGGGTGCCTTCGGGCTATTGTGCGCGATAAACTCGGCCGCGTGTACCGCTTTCGCCGCATCGAGGCCCCCGGATTGAACAGTAAGCCGATCGTGACGTCGACAACACCGGAGCGGGCATCCCGGATCCGGCAAAGGCAGAGACTGATCGACGCCTGCATCTCCGCGCTGCACATCCACGGCCCTTCGCGGACCACGGTGGAGAAGGTCGTTGCGCTCGCGGACCTGTCGCCCGGCATCGTGAGGTTCTACTTCGACTCGAAGGACGCGATGCTGGTCGCCTCGCTGGCGTATCTCGCCGCGGAGTTCGAAGAGCGCGTGCTGGTTCCGGTGGCGCAGCTGAAGGACACTCCGGTCGCAGCGCTCGAGCGCCTCGTGACCCTGTACCTCGATCCCGACATCGCGAGCCCCCGGAAGGTCTCGGTGTGGTACTCGTTCTGGGGCGAAGCCAGCTCGCGGCAGGAGTACTACGACATCTGCGGGCGCAAGGACGAGGAGTTCGCGGCCTTGGTGCGCGATCTCGTGGGACGCGTCGTCGCCATGACGGGCGAGACTCATCTCGACACGGAGGGCATCGCGCTCGGGCTCATTGGGGCGCTCGAGGTGTTGTGGCAGGGCATTGCCTTCCAGAGCGAGGCGGATATCGATCGGGAGGCCGCGCGGGCGCAGTGCATGGCTTTTTTGCGCTCGGTGTTTCCGCGGCAGTTTGGGGCGGCAAGCTCCCGCTCCTTGGCCGAAATGACGGCTGACGCGAGCGGCGGGGGAGCCACGGCTGAAGCCGGTGTTGGTGCGGGCGCGCGTGTGAGCGGGGTAGCCGGCTCCCACGTGGGTGTCAAAACAGATTTGCCGCGGCACTTGCCTCGTTCGGCTTACTCCGACGCAATCCTGCTCACCGCCGAGCGGGAGCGTCTTTTTCGCCCGGCATGGCAGGTGATGGGGCACGAGGCGGAGGTGCCCGGCGCAGGGGATTTCCTGACAGGCGATCTCGCGAGCGACCGGGCGCTCATTGTCCGCGACGGGAAAGGGGTGCTGCGTGCGTTCCGTAACGCGTGCCGGCGACGTCCACATGCCCTCGTCAGCTCGCGCGCGGGGCACTTCTCCGGCACGATTCCCTGCGCGCCACACGGCCTCAAATACGGTCTCGACGGCAAGCTGCTCGCCGGCGGGACGGACGGAGATCTGACACCGCTCGAGATCAAGCAGAAGAGCGGCTTGATTCTCGTGCGCGCCGCCGGTGCCGCGCGCGAGGGCGGCCCGGCGTTGACCGGTTGGGATGCGTTCGCCACGCTGGCTCCGCTGGGCCTGGAGGAGCTCGACGTCGCGGCCGATTGGAAGCTGCTCGTCGAGCAGTGGCTGGAAGGCGCGCCCGCCCGCGGGCGGTTCCTCGCGCCGAACCAGTTGATTGACATCTGGCACGAGGGCGCGGCCATTCTCAGGGTGTTGCCGACGGCGTCGGGCCGCAGTCGTTTGCAGCGGTTGGATTACGGCTCGCCAGCGGAGGGCCGCAAGCGCCGCGCTCACGGAGCCAAAAGGGGCGCGGACGCGCGCCGACTCCTCGATACCTGGGTCGCGCAGCAGATCGAGCTCGCGGAGTCGACACAAATCGGGCTCGCCGCAATGGGAGACGAGCTCGGCGGGAGCGGGCCGGTGAATGCCGCGCTCGCGCAGTTCAGAGGCTCGATCGCCGCCCTGTTGCCTCACCTGGACGGGCAGAAGCCTGTGTGAGTCTCCGAGAAGGCGAGGCGTCTCGGGCGCCGAAGCACGGCCTACCTGAAGGCCGCAGGGGCGCTCGCGTGGCGGGCTTCCGGGATCTTCTCACGCAACAGGTCGTGAAACTCCAGCATCCAGTTTTCGAGTCGCGACAGGGGGCCCGGCTCGTAGCTGCCCGATGCGAGCCCTTGTTGCACGCGGCGGCATAGGAACTCGTCCTCCCGCTGCACCTCTCTGTTGATGCGCGCGCACAGATAGCGAACGATCCGCATCTCACGCCGCTCGTCCGGCATCCCGAACGTTCCGCTGCGGATGACGCACTTGCCGGGACCTCGCGGCAACACCTGGAAGAAATCCATCTGGTCGGGGAAAACATCGATCCCGAGGTTCGGCAGCATGCTATAGAAGCTCCAGCGGCGGCGATGCGCTTCGGGGAGATCCCCGCTCACCTTGCCGACGAGCTGTTGATACAGGCGCTCGCTCCAGCGCGGCGAGAGCCGCTCGCGCAGCCAGGCTATGCCGCGGCCGACGCCGGCCGGCAGAGCGAGCTGGTCTTCGTAGTCCGGAGTGGTGATCCGGAACAGGCCCGGGTGCCCGACGGGCACGTGATAGGACTCGAGATAGTTGTCCATTGCGATCTTCCAATCGCAATCCCAATGCTCGGTGTAGATCGGCCGCAGTGGGACCATGTCCTCGAAACGGTGCGGAGCGAGCTCCTCGGCGCAGGCGTCCCAGGTGTGTTGCAGGGGCGGCGGCGTACCGGCGAGACACACGAAGACGAACCCAAACGTCACCTGCGAGTTGACGGGCTTCAGGGCGAGCTGCGCGCGCTCGAGGCCGGGAAAGCTCTCGCGCACCGGTACGCCGATGAGCTCTCCGGAGAGCCGATAGGACCAGCCGTGATAGGGGCACGTGATCGCCCCGGGGCAGTTGCCGGCCCCGTCCAGGATGCGGGAGCCGCGATGCCGGCAAACGTTGTGAAACGCGCGGATGGTGCCCTGCGAGGTGCGCACCGCCACGACGCTGTCGGAGCCCAGTTCCAGGGTCACGTAATCGCCGGGATTCGGAATGGAATTGACGTGGCAAACGAGCTGCCAGCTCGGCTTGAGGATCCGCTCGTACTCCAGGCGGGCCATCTCGGGGTGGCTGTAGGTCCAGCCCGGCAGAGCGCGCGGCAGGGGCAACGGGGTCGGCTCGACCCATTCGCGACTGATGGAATTCATCTGGCGTCTCCGCGGGCGTGGGCTCGATTTATACAACCATTCAAGTATACCAAAGAAATTTATATGAGCATATAGACGGCGCGCGCGAGCGGTGCTACCGTCAGCCTGACGACCTCCCTGCAGCGAGAGCGCGGCCATGCCCCGAACCATGACCCGAAACCAGGCCCATTTCCGGCGCGCGCTCACGCGCCTGCCGCTGGGTGTCGCTTCCAACTTCCGCTTCTGGGGAGAAGGCCGCACCGTGTATGTGAAGGAGGGCCGTGGGGCGCGTGTGACCGATCTCGACGGGAACATCTACGTCGACTACCGCATGGGCTATGGCCCCGCCATTCTCGGCTACGCGGACCCGCGGGTGGATGAAGCCGCCCGCGAGGGCATGAAGGTCGGTGGCGTGTTTGCGTTATCGACGGAGCTCGAACTCAAGGTTGCCGAGCGTATCGCGAAGATGGTGCCCGCGGCCGAGCTCGTGCGCTTCTCCAACTCGGGCACGGAGGCTGTCATGGCGGCGCTGCGCCTGGCGCGCGCGTATACCGGGAAGGACGACTACGTCATTCTCGAGGGGAGCTATCATGGCCTGTTCGATGCGGCGATGTGGTACACGCCCATGGATAAATGGCAGCAGGTTGGGGAGCCGGAAATCTATCCCTACAGCGAAGGGGTGCCGCTCAGCACCCGCAACTTCGCGCACTTCGTGCAGGCGAACGATGCGACCCAGCTCGAGGAGGTGTTGCGGCGGCATGCGGGATCCATCGCCTGCCTGTTGATCGAGCCCATCATGGGCAATTGCCTGGGGATTGCCGCCGATCCGGCGTATCTGCGGGCCGCCCGCGCCCTGTGCGACAAGTACGGCGTGGTGATGGTCATCGATGAGGTGAAGACCGGATTCCGGGTCGCGCGCGGCGGGGTGCAGGAGCTGTACGGCGTCCGCGCCGATCTGTGCACCTTCGCGAAGGCTGTTGCCAACGGTTATCCCATTTCCGTTCTGGCGGGCCGTGAGGAGATCATGCGCAAGATCGGCCGCGGCGTTGCGCATGGCGGCACCTACACCGCGCATCCGGTCTCGCTCGCGGCGGCGGACAAGACTCTCGAGATACTCGATGAGACGGACGCCCTCGAGCGCATCGCGCAATACGGCACCCGCCTGCGCAACGGCATGGGCACGATCCTGAAGGCGCGCGGCATCGCCCACAGCTTCGTCGGCCACCCCTCCATGAGCGGCCTGTACTTCGCTCACGACCCGCCCCGGACCTATCGCGATTGGAAGAGCAGCGATTACACCTTCTATGACGCCGCGGCCAGGATATTGCACGACGAGCGCATCCTGTGCGAGCCCGATTCGCGCGAGCCCTGGTTCGTGTCGGCGGCACACGATGACTCGTGCCTGCAGGACACGCTGGCCGCCTTCGAAGTGGCGATCGACACCACACTGCGCAACGTGCAGACCACGCGTAAGATGCCGGGCTGAGGAACCTGCCTGACAGGCTCCCCGCACAACCGAGGCACCGGCATGGGATCAGGCAACGGCAGGCGCCATGATGCGATCGTCGTGGGCGCCGGTCACAACGGGCTCGTGGCCGCGTGTTATATGGCCCGCGCCGGGCTCGATGTGCTGGTCCTCGAGCGCAATGCCTATATCGGCGGCGCCGCGGTGAGCCGCGAGCTCTACGAGGGCTTCACCTATTCCAACTGCTCGTACGTGTGCAGCCTGTTGCGCACGGAGATCATCCGCGGGCTGGAGCTGCCGCGCTTCGGCCTGCAGGTCATTCCCTACGAAGGCGGCTGCACCCTGATGCGCAATGGCGGGCACCTTGCGCTGTATGACAATCATGACGCGCTGCGACGTGAGATCGCGCGTCACTCGAAGCGGGATTCCGAAGCTTACGAGCGCTACCTGCGCGACATGCTGCGGCAGTGTCGGTTCATAAAGCCGCTGCTGCTGCGTGAGCCGCCCGATCCCACCTCGTTCAAGCCGCGTGACCTCATGGAGCTTCTCTATCTCGGGAAGCACTTCCAGCGCCTCGGCGAGCAGCGGATGTACGACACGCTGCGCTTCTGGACTATGAGCTGCGCCGATTTTCTGGACGAGTATTTTGAGAGCGACATCGTGAAGGCGCATCTCGCGGGCAGCTCCATCATCGGTACGGCACTCGGTCCGCGCTCTCCCGGCAGCGCCTACGTCCTGCTTCATCACTACATGGGCAACATCGACGGTGCGGCAGGTGCCTGGGGCTTCGCCCGTGGCGGCATGGGCGCAATCACGAAGGCGCTTGCCGCGTCGCTGGAGGCGAGCGGCGGTACGATCCGCAGCGGCGCGCCCGTCGAGCGGATTCTCGTGCGCAACGGCCGGACGAGCGGTGTGGTGTTGCATGACGGGGAGGAGGTTCATGCGCCCGTGGTGGTCTCCAACCTCGATGTGCGCCGGACGTTCCTCGAGACCATGGATGCGAAAGACCTGCCCCCCGAGTTCATCCGGCAGGTGCGCAATTTCAAGATCCGCGGCTCATCGGGGAAGCTCAACATCGCCCTGGATGGCCTGCCGCGCTTCCCCGCGGTCCCGCAGGGGTCGCCCAGCACGCGCGGCGATATGCACGTGACCGACACCATCGAGATGATGGAGCGCGCCTATGATGACTGGAAAGAGGGCCGCTGGTCCCGCGCGCCCTACATCGACATGCTGATTCCCACGCAGATCGATCCGACGATGGCGCCCGCCGGCAAACACTACATGTCGGTGTTCGTGCAGTACTGCCCTTATCGGCTGGCGGAGGGCGAGTGGGATGCAGGCCGGCGGCAGGCCTTCGGCAACACCGTCATCGACACCATCGCCGCGCACAGCCCGAATTTCAAGGACCTCATCCTGCACGCGGAAATCCGCACTCCCTGGGACCTGGAGAACGAGGTGGGGCTCACGGAAGGCAACATCTTTCAGGGCGAGCTGACTTTCGACCAGCTGCTGTTCAACCGCCCGATCCCGGGTTACGCGCAGTACCGCGCTCCGGTGCGGGGTATGTACATGTGCGGCTCGAGCACGCATCCCGGCGGCGGTGTCATGGGCGCTCCCGGCGCGAATGCGGCGGCGGCCATTCTTCGCGATCTGCGCAAGACCCAATGAGCGCCGCTGTCGAGGCAGGGCGCGGCAAGTACGACTGCGTCGTCATCGGCGGCGGTCACAATGGGCTCGTGTGCGCGACCTATCTGGCCCGCGGCGGCCGCTCGGTGCTGGTGTTGGAAGCGGCGGATCGGGTGGGCGGCGCCGCCGTCACGCGCGAGTTTTCGCCGGGCTTTCAGGTTTCCGCGTGCGCCCACCTGCTGCATCTCATGCCGCAGTCGCTGGTGCGGGAGTTGCGGCTCGGCACGCATGGGCTGCAGCTCGCCGCGGACCGCATGCCCACGACCGCGCTTGCGGGCGACGGCGCGCCTTTGCCCCTGGATCCGGCGAATCCCGTGGCTTTGGATGCGCACTCGTCGTCCGATGCGGTTGCATATCCGCGCTACGTTGCACTCCTGCGGCGGCTTGGTGCGGCCTTGCAGCCGGTGTTGGAAATGGTGCCGCCGCGTCTGGGTACCGATGCCTGGCAGGACAGACTCGCACTGCTGCGGCTGGGCCTGGGGTTGCGGAGTCTCGGACGCCGGGACATGAGAGAGCTGCTGCGAATCGGCGGCATGTGCGTACAGGATCTGTTGGATGAGCATTTCGAGACGCCGCTGCTGAAGGGCGCGCTCGCATTCGATGCGGTGCTGGGGTCGAACTCTGGGCCGCGCTCACCGGGCTCGGTATTCACGCTGCTGTATCGCATGGCGGCCTCCGGGGCCGCTGGCGGCTCGCTCGCGCTGCCCGCAGGCGGTTTGGGCGCGCTGTCGGACGCGTTGGCGACAGCCGCTGTAGATGCTGGGGTGGTGATTCGAACGGGAGCGCCCGTCCAGCGGATTCTGGTACGCGAGGATCGCGCCGCAGGCGTGGTGCTGGAGTCCGGAGAGTCGTTGTCGGCCAGGTGCGTGGTCTCCAACGCCGATCCCAAGACGACCTTTTTGCGGCTGCTGGGTCCCGAGTACCTGGATACGGGGTTCGTGCGCCGCATCGTGCATTTGCGCACGCGGGGGCTGGCCGCGAAGCTCCATCTGGCGCTGGATCGATTGCCGGCGTTTACCGGTCTGGGTGAGGCGGCGTTGCGCGGCAGGCTGCTGCTCGCACCGTCATTGGAGCATGTCGAGCGGGCGTTCAACCATGCCAAGTACGGCGAGTTCTCGGCCGCGCCTGTTCTGGAGATCACACTTCCCAGTGTGGTCGACCCGGCTCTGGCGCCGCCGGGGAGGCATGTCCTGTCGGCGGTCGTGCAATACGTGCCTCATGAGCTCGCAACCGGAGGTTGGCAGACGGAGCGGCAGCGTCTCACGAGTCTGCTCATCGACACGCTCGAGCATCATGCGCCCGGCTTGCGGGCGTCGGTCAGGGCGGCGGAGCTGTTGACTCCGGCGGACATCGAGCGCGAGTTTCGCATCACGGGGGGACATTGGCACCACGCGGAGCTGGCCCTGGACCAGTTCCTGATGGTCCGGCCGGTCCCGGGCGCCGCCCAGTATCGGACGCCGTTGCCGGGGCTGTTTCTGTGCGGCGCGGGTGCTCATCCTGGAGGGGGTGTCATGGGCGTAGCGGGTCGTAACGCCGCGCGGCAGGTCTTGAACGAAGCGGCGACGCGTGCGTCGCACGGGCGCGGCCGCAAGGCAACGCCCCGGACCGACGCTGAGCGGGCCACGCTCGCGTAAGAGAGGCCCGATGCTGACCGAAAGCGAGCCGCACTATCGCCAACCGCTGTTGAAGACGCCGTTTCACGATCGTGCGCGCGCGCTGAGTCAGGTTGACAGCTTCATCCCCTGGGCGGGCTATACGACGGTCGATGTCTTCACCACAGTTGAGCAGGAGTATTTCGCGATCCGCAATGCAACCTCGGTGTACGACCTCACACCGATGGTGAAGTACCGGATCGCCGGACCGGGGGCGAGGGGGTATCTGAACCGCCTGATGACGCGCGACCTCGCCGGACTCAAAGCCGGCAGAGTTGCCTACTGCCTGTGGTGCAACGACAGCGGCCATCTCATCGACGACGGCACGGTATTCTGCCTGAGCGAGACGGAGTACCGCCTCTGCACCGGCGAGCGACAGCTCGATTGGCTGCTCGACTCGGCCCTGGGCTTCGACGTGGAGATCCGGGAAGTGACCGAGGACATCGCGGCGCTGTCCGTGCAGGGCCCCACTTCCTGCGCGCTGCTGAAGTCCTTTGGGCTTGCCGGCATCGAGCGTTTGAAGCCGTTCGAGCTGGCGCACTTCACGCCGCCAGGATCGCTCGACGCGTCCCTGATGGTTTCCCGCACCGGCTTTACCGGTGATCTGGGCTACGAGTTATGGATGCGTCCCGTCGATGCGGAGCGGATCTGGGACGGCTTGATGGCCGAGGGGAGAACACGGTCCATCCGTCCCATCGGCTCGCGCGCGTTGAACATTGCCCGGATCGAAGCGGGATTCCTTTTGCCCAACGCCGATTTCATATCGGCGGAGCACACTCTGCGCGTGGGCACGGAGCGCTCGCCGCTGGAGCTCGGGTTGGGATGGCTCGTCGATTTCAGGAAGGGCCATTTCACCGGCCGCAGGGCGCTGCTCGAGGAGTCGCGCCGCGGCCCGCGCCGCTTGCTGGTCGGCCTCGATATCGAAGGCAACAAGCCGGCCCATAACGCCCTGCTGTATGCCGATCGCGCCGGGAAGCGCCCGGTCGGCAGTGTCACCTCGGCCACCTGGTCGCCTACGACGAAGCGTAATATCGCACTCGCCATGCTGGACGCACCGCATATCCGGCCCGGACTCGCCATCTGGGCGGAAATCTATTTGAATCGGGAGCTCCTGTGGGAGCGCCGCATGGCGCGGGCGCTCATTGTGAGGCGCCCGTTCTTCGCGCCCGAGCGCCGTCGCGCCACTCCCCCGGCCGACTACTGAAGTCTCGCGAGCCATGATCGCCACCCAGCTGAAGCCTGTTGCCGATCGTCCCTGGCTCGATCCGAGCGCCCAGCCGCAAATTGTCATCGCCGGCGTGACCAAGGCCTACGGCGGCTTCACCGCGGTCGACGACGTCACTCTGCGGATCTACAAGGGCGAGATGTTCGCGCTGGTCGGGGCTTCGGGTTGTGGGAAGACCACGCTGTTGCGCATGCTGGCCGGCTTTGCGCGCCAGAGCAGCGGCACGATCTCGATCGATGGAGTGGAGATGAGCGCGGTGCCGCCGCATGAGCGGCCCGTGAACATGATGTTCCAGTCCTACGCGCTGTTTCCGCACATGACGGTGGAGCGCAACGTCGGTTACGGCATCAAGCGGCTGCCGCTGGACAGCGCAACCCGCCGGCGGCGTATTCAGGAAGCCCTCGAGATGGTGCAGCTCGGACCGCTCGCGCAGCGCAAGCCGCACCAACTCTCCGGAGGCCAGCGGCAGCGTGTGGCGCTGGCCCGCGCCCTGATCCGCCGGCCCAAGGTCCTGCTTTTGGACGAGCCATTGTCGGCGCTCGACAAGAAGCTGCGCGAGAAGACGCAGTTCGAGCTCATGGACCTGCAGTATCAGCTTGGAATCACCTTCATCGTGGTCACCCACGATCAGGACGAGGCGATGGCGCTCGCCACCCGCATCGCCGTGATGGATCGAGGCAAAGTGGTGCAGGTGGGCACCCCCGCCGAGATCTACGAATTTCCGCAAAGCCGCTTCGTTGCCGACTTTGTGGGGACGACGAACCTCTTCGAAGGCACGGTGGCGGCCTCCGAGTCCGGGCTGACAACGGTGACCTGCCGCGAGACCGGTTGCGATCTGCTCGTCGACGACGTCGGACGCTTCACACCGGGGCAGCGCGTGTGGGTGGCGCTGCGGCCCGAGAAGATCCGCTTGAGCAAACAGCCGGTCACGACCGGCCGTGTCAATCAACTGCGGGGTACGGTGCATCAGCTCGGCTATCTGGGCAACCGCTGCACGTACCAGATCAGGACCGTCACAGGAAAGGTGGTGACGGTATTTGCTCAAAACGAGCGCCGTACGTCGCAGTGGTCCATCGACTGGAGCGATGAGGTGTACGTGAGCTGGAGCCCTGATGCGGCGGTACTGTTGCAGTCGTGAGCAGGGGCTGCAGCCTGACCGCGGAACACGGAATAAGTCGCACGCCGAAAATAGCCTCTCCCGCCGCGCCGCAATGGGTGTAACTTAGGGGCACGAAGGAACGCAGCAGCCGGCCCGCGGCCGCTGGTCCTGAAGTCGAGGGGGAGAGCGTGGTCGGCCGAACACGGCGACTGGTTTTGGCACTGGCCTGGTTGGTGGTCAGTGCTTCGCTGTTGATCTGGTCCGTCGCGGCCGCTGCGCCCCCGGCGACTCCAGGCGCGACGCAGGCGAGCGTCGGCTCGCTGCAGAGCATGAGTCCGGCCCCGAGCGCCAGTCCGCCGCCCATCCCGCCCGCCACGAGCCCCGAGGCGCCCATTGCGGAGGTCGTCGTCGAGGCGCCCGAGCCGCGTTTCGCCGCGCCGACCCTGCGGGATCGCATCGGGCGGATCTGGGCGCCCGTGCTCATCAACGGCCGCGGCCCGTATCGTCTCGTGCTCGACACCGGCGCGACGCACTCGGCCATTGTCGCGCAGGTTGCCAACAGTCTCGGCATCCCCGTCGCGGAATTCGCCACCGTGCGGGTGACCGGGGTCACCGGGTCCGCGATCGTGCCTTCGATTGCGGTCGAGCGGATGGAGGTGGGCGAGCTGTCGATGGATTCGACCGTCCTGCCGATCGTCGCGGATGTGTTCGGCGGCGCCCAGGGGGTGCTCGGCACCGAGGGGCTGTCCGACAAGCGGATTCTGATCGACTTCGGCCGTGACCGGGTGATGATCTCGCGCTCGCGCGGCGCCCTCGACAGGAAGGGCTTCGCGACACTGCCGCTGCGCCAGCTGCGCGACCGTCTGTTGGCTCTCGACGTGCGCGTCGGGAATGTCCGGGCGAAAGCCATCATCGACACCGGGGCGCAGGTCAGCATCGGCAACACGGCGCTGCGCGAGGTGCTCGCGCAGCGCGGCCTGCGAGACCTGAGAAAACAGGAGATCGAGGGTGTCACGCTGGAGGTGGCGCGTGGCGACCTGATGCGCGCGCCGCCCATCGTCATCGGTTCGATCACGTTGAAGGGCGTCAACATAACCTACGGCGACATGTACATCTTCGATCGCTGGAAGCTGCTGCGCGAGCCGACGCTCGTTCTGGGCATGGATGTGCTCGGAACGGTGGACGTGCTGATCATCGACTACCGCCTGCACGAGCTGCAGATTCGGCTGCGGAATTCATAATACAATCCCGTTCGGCCCGGCGCCCGGGTGCTGCCGCGGCGTGAGGATTCGTGCGGTCACCTCAAAGATCAGTCTGGCAGGACACGGTCGTCGTGGCGCTCGCCACCGCGGCCATGGCGATTCTGTGCGCGCAGTTCGATTTCAGCGAGGC
>CAZDTG010000123.1:0-13248 GCA_964508005.1 uncultured Steroidobacteraceae bacterium | reverse complement strand
GGTGGCGAATTGTCGCGGGGAGGAGGGTGCACTCAGCGCAAGCCGGAGAGCGGACAAGGAGAGCTCCGTCTTGAGCGGCGGCTCTCATCGTCCTTTGGGCGTAGAAGAGATCTGCCCGGAGCCGCCCCGGCGCGGCAGTGACTTTGACGGTGCACATCTTTGCGGCGCGCGCAGAATGTCGCAACAGCTTCGTTGCGCTATTCGGGCAGATTCATCTTTCGCAGGAAGACCTGAAAGCGCGGGTCAGATTCCACATTCTTCAGCGGCACGTCAACCTTGAGGTACTGCAGGTCAGACTCCTTCTGGGCATAGGCGCGTTCGAGCCACTGGAACGCCTGGTCGCGGTCGCCGCGAAACGCGCAAGCCTCGGCAATCTGGAACGCACGGCTGTTACCTAGCTCGCTGATCATGCGGGCGAGAGCGGCATCGGATTCGGCCTTTCGGCCGAGCGCGTAATACGCCATTGCCAAGCCGGAAAGCTGGCCGCCCGTCAGGGTCTCTTTTTCCATCTCAGCCACGGCGGCCTCGGGCTCACCGCGCTCAATCAAAACCAGACCTAGGAAAAAGTGCGCCGAGTCAAACGTCGGGCTGATTTCGAGTGCGCGTCGCGCCGCTGCTTCCGCCTCGGGCAGGTGTCCCCGCCGTGCTTGAATCCAGTCAAGCACCTGGTAATAGGCGGCGGACAGGGGGTCTTGTGCCAATGCGGCGTTGAGTTGTGTCAGTGCTTCGTCCCATCGACCGAGATTCGTCGCCAGTCGAGCCGCGTAGAACGTAGCGGCGGCGTCATTGGGAGCCAAGGCGAGTGCCTGCCGGAATTCCCTGTCGCCGGCCGCCCAATCATGGTCGTACGACGAGTGGATGGCCCCAAGTACCAGGTGCGGTAGCGCCAATGTCGGGTCCCGTTGGAGTGCCAATTCAGCCTCCCGACGCGCACGTTCGAATGCGACGACGGGTGCGGCGTATTCCCACTCTCCCTCCACTTGATACGTCTTAGCCAGCCACGCTGCCGTCGTCGCTGCCGTTGGATCGCGGTCGAGTGCCTGTTGAAAGTAGTCTGCGGCGGCGTCGAATCCTTCCTTGTCCAGGCGATTGAAAGCGTACCGGCCGCGCAGAAACAGGTTGTACGCGTCCGGATCTGCGATATGGCGCGCTTGCAAGCCGTCGGCACCGACCGTGATTTGCAGTGCCCGGACCAGACCGGCTGCAATTTCCTCTTGCATCTTGAGTACATCACCCATGTCTCGATCATATGTTCCCGACCAGCGGTGAGTGCCGTCGTGAGAAGCCAAGAGCTGGGCAGTCACCCTCACGCGGTTACCGGATTTACGCACACTCCCCTCGAGCACGTAGGCGACGCCGAGGTGGGCCCCTATCGCACGCAGATCCTCGTTCCTGCCTTTGAATTGAAATGAGGAGGTGCGACCGATCACCTTGAGGGCAGGAATTGTCGCCAGCAGATCAAGAATCTGTTCGGCCATACCGTCGGCGAAGTATTCCTGGTCTCTCGTCTCGCTCATGTCGATAAATGGCAGGACGGCTATTGACTGATCGAGCACGCTCGTCGAAGCGGCGGGCACCGGGTGCTCTGCTGTGCTGGGTGGCGATAACCGGAACTCGTCCGCGACAAGATAGGCCAGCGTGAGCGCGACGACGCTCGATAACACTACGCGGGCACGCCGAAACGAAGAAACGGTTGGGGCCACCGAGTCGGTCACCGTGGGTGCTTCGATTGCCGGATCCGTCGAATTCTGTCCGGGTGCATCGACCCAGGGAGCGACGGGTGCCACCAGCCGATAGCCGCGTCGAGGGACAGTCGCGATGTAAGAACATTCCTTGCCGTCGTCACCGAGCATCCGCCTCAACGCGGCGACGACGTGATACACCGAATCCGGTGTGACAATGACGTCTTTCCACGCCTCCTGCAGCAATTGGTCGACGCTGACGACCTGAGGAGCGTGCCCGGCGAGGCAGACAAGGAGCCGCATCGCCCGGGGCTCGAGCTTGACGGTCTTCCCGTCTTTTGAAATCTCGTCAAGCGAGGGGTCTGCTCGCCAGGCACCGATGCGGAGTGTCGTGTTGTCGAGAGACTTCATCGGCCGCGACCCGCCAGAAGTGCTTGATCCGTCCGGCAATTGTGCCCGTCGAGGTCCAACGCGAGCAGCAGCTATAGTACTCCGGCCAGGCGCTCACGTTCACCCATCTGGTTTCGACGGCTGGACCGGGAGCGGCGTCGCCACAAGGGCGTCAGCTATCCGTCGGCCAATCCTCATCAATCATTCAGGCCGGAGTCAGGACTTCCCGGCTTGCCTGCTGGCAGGACTCTCTATCCCCGACCAATGAGACTGGAACGAGTGGATCACACTCACCACGGCGCGGCCCTTCGATCCGTCCGGCTCTGAAAGTCAAAATTCAAAGAGGAGATTCAACATGACAGGCCCTGTGAAATCGCTGTTGACCGGAAACCTGCTTGCAGTCGTGGCGCTCACTGCTGCTTTGGCGCCTCAGGCCCTTAAGGCGGGGGAGGCGCGGTGCCCGCTGGGAAACGCAACCTTACACGGAACCTACGTAGTGGCTGGAACGGGTACGGTCGTGGGGGTCGGCCCCGTTGCCGCCGTTGGAGAGATCACCTACGACGGCAAGGGAAGCACGCATGCAACGTACACGGCAAGCGTGGACGGCAAGATCTACACGCCAGTCACGGTGACCGGCATGTACATTGTGAACAGCGACTGCACCGGGACCCATGCCGAATCCGACAACTCTCACTATAATTTCGTGGTCACGCCGGATGGGAGCAAGGTTACCTGGATTCGGACTGACGCTGGCACGGTCGTCAGCGGGACCATAATCCGGCTCAGGAATCTAGAGTGGGATTCCTGAATCGCGATGCGGTAAAAATTCCGCCGGGTGGTGCCGCAGGAAGGCGACGGCGTGCTTCGGGATTCCCTCGCAATTGCTATCGAAGACGATGCTGCCGAGGGGCTCGACGTGTCCCGCGCGTGTGGTACACAGAGCGGAACACGACTCGCTCTAACCAAAGGACCGCCTTGGAAGCTGGCCCAGCGATTCGGGGTCGATGACAAGAACCCCTACCCGAACCTACCCTACGGCGAGGAACCAGGAGAGCCTTCGTGGGTGCCAGAGCTCGGGCTTGGCGTGCTGGGAACCGCGGCCGTGAGACTCTGGCGAAAGCTGGGGCACTGCGCCTATAGTCCCAAGCATTCCAAGCGGGCAGCGGCGATGCGGCACGGGGTTTTGCGCCTATGGAAACAACACTAGACGTCGCCACGCGGCAGGTCGACTATCGGCACCCGTTGCCGGTGCGGATCTGGCACTGGGTCAATGCGGCGGCGGTGGTCGTGCTGTTAATGACCGGGCTGCTGATCTTCGATATTCACCCGCATCTGTACTGGGGTGAGGTTGGACAGGAAGGGGAGGGTGCGTTCCTGTCGCTCTCGGGGACCCACCTCGACGGCACCGTGCCGGAAACCCAACTGCAGATCGGCGGCCGGCGCTGGAACACCACCGGCGTCCTGGGAAGCGTCATCGACGATGGTTTCGGTGGAAAGTACCTGCTCGTCGCCGCGGCGCCTGAGGACTGGCAGTTCGGCGCAACACGCGGCTGGCACTTTGCGTTTGCGTGGTTTCTCGCGCTCAGTTTGCCCCTGTACGGTGTGTATCTGCTGGCAAGCGGTCGACTGAATCAAGTGCTGCTGCCGACGCGCGGCGATATGAAGCCACGCAATATCCTGAACGAATTGTGGCAGCACGCGCGCTTCAGACGGGCGCGCGGGGAGTCGTCGCGTCACTATAACTTCCTGCAGAAGGTCAGCTATCTCGTCGTCATCTTCGTTCTGATTCCGGCCATGATCCTGAGCGGCTTGTCGATGTCGAACACGGTGACGGCGGCATTCCCCCACCTGGCCACGCTTTTCGGGGGGCATCAGTCGGCCCGGTCCGTACACTTCGTTGCCGCTATGCTGCTCCTGGCCTTCGTTCTCGTGCATGTCTTCCAGGTATTCGTGGCGGGATTCTTCAACATGACGCGATCGATGATCACCGGGCGGTTTGTCGTCGAGCGGGAGAAGACGCTGTGACGGATTTGATATCCCGGCGTGTGATGCTCACTGGGCTCGCGGCTACCGGAACGGTATTGGCGGGCTGTAGTCGGCTGGACGACAAAACTCCGTTCAAGCAACTCCTGCTCGTGTCGGACGGGTTGACCCTGCGCGCCCAGAGGCTGCTGCTGGCCAATCGCCCGCTGGTCCGGGAGTTCTCGTTGTCGCAGCTTTCCGCGACGTTTCCGATAAACGGCACATCGATGCCGCCGGGGGACGATTACAAGAGACTCGTCGACAGCGAATTTCGCGACTGGAAACTGAAAGTCCATGGTTTGGTGAACCGGCCGATCGCGCTGACACTCGCACAGCTCAAGGCGCTGCCCTCCCGCACGCAGATCACGATGCACAACTGTGATGAAGGCTGGAGCGCGATCGGACAGTGGACAGGAGTTCCGCTGGCGCGCGTGCTCGCGCTGACAGGGCTGAGGCCGGATGCGCGCTATGTCGTGTTTCATTGCCTCGACAAGATCAATATCGACGGCAACTACTATTACGAGAGCCTGGATTTGTTCGACGCGCTTCATCCGCAGACGATTCTGGCTTACGGCATGAACGGTAAGCCGCTGCCGATAGGTCACGGAGCGCCGTTGCGACTGCGCGTGGAGCTGCAGATCGGGTACAAGAACGCGAAGTATGTCGATCGCATCGAGGTCGTCGATCGACTCGATGCGATCGGCAAGGGCCGTGGCGGCTGGTGGGAGGACTTCGACAACGCGGTGTGGTACGCGGGGCAATAGTCGCCAACCGCCAGGAGCGCGAAGCCAGTGACCCGTCATGACGTCGCCGGAATAGCCTGGTTTGCGGAGCGCCTTGTTGCACCCGACAGGTACGGAAATCCGTGCTGGGCGTCACCTAGCGCCGCAACCCAAGCCTCAGGCGTGGTGAACAGGAAAGACAGCGTTACAAATGGCGTAAGGAAAGAGAGCACCGCGCCTACGAAGCCAACGCGTCGCGAGACCAAGCCGGCCAGAGTGAGCAGGCCGATGATGATCTCGAACGTGCCAAGGCCGCGGGAGAAGCCGTAGGTGTTGTTCGCCGTCTGCCAGGCTCTCTCGGCCGGTTTCAGTTCGCCTTCGCGCGTAAGGTGCGCCTTGTACTCATCAGGCTTCTCGTAGAAGAAGGACATGAGCGGACCGTTGGCGACAAAAGGCGTGATGCTATCGGCCTCATAGGGAGCAAACTTGAGCGCGCCGATCCATAGGAAAACGATCGCGATGGCAATGCGCATCAGATGTGCCCCGAATCGGTCGGAGCGCGCGAGCAGTTGGAGGAACTTCCGGATCTGGTTGTGCATGAATGTGCTCAGGCGGTCGCCTGATCCTCGCTGGTGGCGTCAAAAGCATCGAGCGTGCGCATCGAATACACGAGTGCGGCTCCGGCGTTGATGGAGATCGCCACGCCCAGGGCTTCGGCAATTTCCTCCTTGCCCGCCCCATGCTTGCGCGCGGCAGCGGTGTGGACCGCGATACAGCCGTCACACCGCAAGCTTACGGCTACAGCGAGCGCCATCAATTCCCGGGTCTTGGCGTCGAGATGTCCGGTTTTCTCGCCTGCTCCGCCCAAGATGCCATAGCCCCTGACGGTGTCGGGACTGAGCTTGCCGAAGCCGGTCGCGGCCGCGACAAGTTGATTGCGATAGTTGTTCCAGTCGTGCATGTGCATGAGAATCTCCGCATGAGGCCCCGCCATGCGGGTGGGAACAGGTTACGCACCAGTGCGGAGGAGAGCATGGCCGCCGAGCGCAATTCATTTGCCGATCGGATCAATGAGCAGCAGCCGCCTGCCGATCCCCTGAGCGCCATCGCACCACTGCTGCGCGTGCGGCAGGTCGAGGTGCAGGATCTGTGTCGCTTCGCGTCGGCGTGGAGATCAGCCCACACGGCGGAGGCTCCGAGTTGGGCACAATTCCACAAGATCGTCCTGGATGCGCGGCGGAATCGCCAGGAGCCTGCGTCGTAGGTCGTCGAACTCGTGGATGCACTATCCAAGTCAGGCTCCGGCAAGATCATGTGGCGCCAATTGCAGGAGCGTGAGATGACATGTAAGGGCGGGTCGCCCGCCGGCGGCTAGAAGAGATAGCTCACGCCCACGCCGAGCAGAAACGGGTCGATCTTGTATTTGGTCCCCAGGTACTCATGACTCGGACCTTGGAGAGAACGGGGCTCGAGGTCCCCGAGGTAGCGCAGATCCAGGTTGACGAACCAGCGCTGTGCTACTCGCGCGTCGGCACCGGCCTGGGCTACCCAGCCGATACTGGAGCTGTCGATCGAGTCGTGATCGAGCGGATCATGTGTATTCAACGACAGTCTCGAGTAGTTTAGACCAAACCCGACATACGGATGAACGGCTGGCTGCGCGGCAGGGATTTCGTATTTGACCGTCCAGGTGTTGGGCATCATACGGATTGTCGGGCCGTCCGACAGGTGGAAGTCCGTCGGCAAGGCAATCGCGAGCTCTGTCGACCAGCCTGGCCGTAGAAACCATTCGCCGGAGAGCTCCGGATAGAAGTTCCCGGCGAGATTGTTGACGAGGGTGACCGGACGGTTTGGGTTGAGGTAAATCGCACGCACCCGTATCTGGAAATCGGAGTCGTCCCGACCGACTTCTTGGGCAGTTGCGCGCGCGCCAGGCACGAAGAACGACGCAGCGATACTCATAGTGATGGCAACCGAGTGGAGCCGGGAAGCCCAGCCCATGGACAACACCCCGTCATGGAACCTGTTCAGCACAGCTTAGACCGGAAAGTCGGTGCAATGATTAGTTCCGATCCGCTGCCTCGGAGGGAGTTCCCGCCGAACTGACGATCCAGCAGCTTCGAGCCGGGCAAGATCACATGTGGCCGCAGTTCCATGCGAGGCCTGTCAACAATAGCTGTACCGTGTCTTTCCGGTAGGGGTGCGTGACCCCAAACCACTGAGCAGCGCCCTCGAGTCGCGGCTCAAGCACGGGGCAGGGGTGCTGCTCTCCAGGTAAAACTCAAGCACTACTTGACCATGGCGCAACCCCGGCCTTGGTGCCAGTCCAACAGCGCAGGGGAGAAAGCGGGAGCTCTCATTGCGAAGAAGTTTCAGTGTCAGGTCAAAACCTGCGTTACGGATGAAACCTGTGCGCCGTCTGGTGTAATGACGGCGAAATCCTGTGACATGCATGCTTCTGCATTGCTGCCGCGAATGCGCCGGCAGCGCTGCGTAAGTGAGGAAGCTGTGTGTCAGCCGTGAGTCAGGATCGTGTAGAGTTCCAACCCCGTATCAGGCGATCCTCTTTGAACTTCATCAAACGCGCAGGGGTAGGGTTAGCGCAGCTCTTATCTGCAGCCTCGCTGCAGGCGAGGGACCCGATCTCTTCGCGCCCTCGTGGAGTGTCAACCGGCTTCCAAGGTTACCCAGCGATCGGCATGCAAAATTGACCCCGGGGTAGTGGTTCACTTCGCGGAGATTACGTTAAATGTCTGTTGTCATACAAGAGTGTCTACGATGGATGACGTGCTGATGTGTTTAATGCTCGCTGCCTACAGCGTTGCAATAGTTTACGCCTTCGCTGTAATTTCAACACAAACGGCCTCGTTGACCCACGTAAACATTGGTGCGATCGAGGGGTTGTGACGGTCGACCTTCGCGGAATCAATTGATGCGGCCGTTGGAATGCATAAGGAGCGAGTCTCGGAGGATTCTTGTCAAGTGTAACATGGGCGTTGCCCGGCAATATTTGCGCGCTGGGTCAGGAATTCACAGGTGTGACTCCTGCGCGGAGTGCCGACGCGGCCATTGCTCCGCAGTCGTGGCTCTCGATCGCATTTCGACGTCTATCTGCGCCAGAACATGCGGCAATGTTCCCGTGGCGCCAGCGCGGAAAACCATTCTTGCGCGGACCGAAAGAGCTAGGAATCGCACTTGCTGCCCCGTGAATGGCGTCCCTGAGTGCGCAGGCGACCCGTACACGATCCCCGAAGCGTTTACTGCGGTCGAGGTGACCTTGCCGCCGGCGCAAGCGCACGGGCGCGATGAGAAGTGCATCGCTGACACTGCGGATGGGGCCTGCGGAGGGTGCGTAGGCGATCATGTGGAACCGACCCAAGGCGCAAGAGGGGAAAGTCGAGAGCGATGCCACTACCCGAAGATGGACGACCGGCGCGACGCGGGCCAACGGCTCGCCGCGAAACTCGTCAAGTATGCAGGTGAGCCTGACCTGCTGGTGCTCGCGTTGCCGCGCGGAGGCGTGCCCGTAGCCTACGAGGTAGCCGAGACACTGGCGGCGCCTCTCGACGTGTTTCCCGTTCGTAAGCTCGGCGTACCCGGCCACGACGAGCTTGCCATGGGCACCATTGCGTCCGGCGGTATCCGAGTGCTGAACGATGATGTGATACGGGCTTTGCGACTGAATGACGACGCGATCGGCGCCGTCGCCGCCCGTGAATGGTGTACTTTGCGCGAGCGCGAACTGAGCTACCGCGGCGAGCGGTTCGCGACCCCAGGATAATGCGGGATCGTGTCATCCTGCACCCGAAGCTTGGCGCCCTCATCGGATCGATGTTGCATGTGCTTTATTCGCAGGAAACGCACGCTCTGTCTGGCGCAGTGCAGCACGCTTCCGCGCCTGACCCTACGGTCCGGAGCCCGCACTGGTTGAAATTGCCGCGGAGTCAGGCGAGTCGCTGATTCCGAGGCCGCATTGTGGTGTGACCGTTCTCGAGCCAACGAGTACACAACTCTTCAATTGAGGGGTATTGTGATGCACCAACTGCAATCCGGGCCGGGACCGGATTGCGGCGCGCCGGATAATGGATTCATCTGCAGGGGGGAGCACGCCATGGGACATCATCGCACTGTTTCTGTTGTCATGTTTGTCCTGAGCATCGCGGTGTCTGCCGGGGCGGCCGCGCAGACGGCACCGGCACCTGGCGCCGCGCCGGCACCGATCGCGACCGCCGACAGTGAAACTCCTGGCGTCGAATTGCAAGTAACGAAGCTGAAGCGATTGGGCGACGCGGTGATGTTGCAGTTCGTACTGATCAACAATTCCGACTCGTCCTATGACCCTCAAAAAATTGATGGCTCTGGGTTGGGCCGCCGAAACGCGGATGGTGTCTTCCTCGTCGATCTTGCTGGCAAGAAGAAATACGAGGTGGTGCGGGACAGCGACCACCAATGCCTTTGCAGTCATGACTTGCAGCCCATCAGTGCGAAATCGAGACTGAATGTGTGGGCGAAGTTTCCTGCTCCTCCAGACAACGTAAAGAAACTCGGCATCGTGGTTCCTCATTTTCTGCCCATGGACGATGTGCCTCTCTCCCAGTAGGCCGAGGGGGAAGAATCAGACACCTATTCTTTGCGGTGGCGCTAATGACCGGCGCGGCACTCACCGCCGGGTCCGCAACCTATGGCGAACAGGGGACCGCGGCGCTCAGTGGCAAGCAACTCGAACTCTCGTTTCCGGTGAAAGAATTGGTATTTGTCGTGCAGGATATAGGCGGCCAGGCGCGGGACATCGAGGTCAAGGCCAAGGATCTCGAGGTCAAGGAGACCAAGACCGAGATTCATATCGATCTCGCTGCGGATGTGTTGTTCGATTTCGACAAATCTACGTTGCGGCCGTCCGCACGCGACACGCTTCATCAGGCCGCATCGATAATTCGGTCGAACGCGAAGGCCTCGACGGTGCGCATCGACGGCTATACGGACGCCAAGGGATCGGACTCTTATAATCAGCAGCTTTCTGACCGGCGGGCCGAGGCGGTGCGCAACTGGTTCGTCGCCAACGAAGGACTGAATGACGTGAATTTTGCGACCAAAGGCTACGGCGCGACAAACCCCATCGCGCCGAATACCAAGCCGGATGGATCCGACGACCCTAAGGGCCGCCAACGAAACCGCAGGGTCGAGATCACGATCAGGAAAAGCTGATCGCGTAACGCGGGGCACTGACTTGCGCGTACTTGTGGCGCGGATGAATGGATTGAGCGCGGCGGGGACAGAGCGATAGCTGCAACGAGTGCCTCTTCGAGATGATGGTCTGGCCGCCGGTGCATCAGTTGCGCCCCGAGACGAAGGCGGAGGCGTCCACAGCAAGGATGTCGTAGCTGTGCGCAACTTCAAATGTGAACTGACCACGTTACATCCCAGAGACCTCGCAGGTATCAGCGATCATGTTCTTTTCCCGGATCAAAAGTTTCGCGTAAGCAGGTCAGCAGCGCCTGTACGCGAGCCGAAACCCTTGAAGCCGCCGGCGTCACGCGGATTTACGGCATCGTCGGCTATAGCCTGAACGGGCTGACCGATGCATTGCGCCGCCAGCGCAAGATCGAGTGGCTGCATGTTCGTCACGAGGCGGCGGCCGCCTCGCAGCCGGGGCCGAGGCCCACCTCACGGGCTCGCTGGCTGTCTGTGCTGGTTCCTGTGGTCCTCTGGCAACCTGCACCTGATCAACGGCCTATAGGTGATCGAAAAATGCCTTGTCACCTCTGCGGTGTGTTCCCGGATCGGGGCGACCACAAGCGTCGAGTGCAGGAGCCCGTTGATCGAGCTCCGGCACCGATTACGGTAAAGGACGAACTCATCATCCTCGCGGTGCCTCTCGCGCGTGCCGTCCGCAAGCTCCAGCACGGCGGCCCGTCACGTTGATTCCATGCGGCCTCCCTAGAAACCTCGACGAGCGCGTCCTAAAGCTTATGCGCCATGACTCCAGGGTCATGCCCGACGGCCGGCTGCTGACATTCGATAAGACGAGCGGGGTAGCGCGGGAACGCCTCTTGGCGGCGGCGTGCTCGGCGCTACGGAGCGAGAAGGTCGAAGTCTCTTATGGCAACGATATCGACGCCCAAATCGGGATCTCGAGATCAGCCGCGGGGCTGTTACCCCGGATCGGTACGCGCAGACTCAGGTTTCGCCTTACTTGATCGGGCAGGCTGAGCGGGCCCACGCATTTGATCGGGGTCAGGTGGACGTATCCTTCTGACGCGCGACCTCGGGCTGCTCAAGCACAAGGCAGTCACACGCGGATACCGACTGCGATCGACGGACCCGGAGCTGCAGGTCGAGGAGGTCGTTCACGCGTTCGCCCTGGAGAAGGAATTGCGGCCGTTCACGCGCTGCATGAGCTGCAACGCCGTGATCAAACCAACGGCGCGCGCCGACGTTGAGGGATGCGTGCCACCGCGGGTTTTTCGACGGTTTCGTCGATTCACGTACTGCCCGGGCTGCGGACGCATTTACTGGCGCGGCACGCACTTCCAGCAGCTGGAGCGGCTCAGTCGCCGCCGGAGGTTCGCTCGGACCAAGCGCCACGCGTAGCAGGAAACTCGATCAATCTCGATTTGGTGGAGCTGACATTTCAAGCCGGCTCGATTGCCGGCCGGCACGCCGCGCGAACGCAACTAACATCTGACGAGCGTTCTGAAAATCACCCCGCCAGAGTGCGGGACCGCAAGACCAGCTTCAGGCCGTCACACATGCATCAACGGTGTGAGCGTGCCGGACGTTTCGGCGAACGTGTCCGCGTTCCCGGGGCCCGCAGCATTGTTTGAGGTGTATGCAGGGCGATTCCCGGTTGAGTTGCTGCGCGCCTCTGTAGCGCCGTCGTGAATCCGGTGCGGGCATACACAACAAATTGTCGCTTGTGATTGTCGCGACCGTAGTCAGTCCGGGATGCGCGCTCGATGAGCTCGTCGAGGATATTTTCGCCAACGAGATCTCTCCACCACTTGCACTCACCGTAGAGCATCGATCCGTCCAGCAGTTTGCCGGCGATATCGATGTCGTAATCGGCTTGCCATATCCGACCGATCTCTTGCGCTGGCGCGGAGAAGTATTCCTGAGAGAATCGCCGGGCGTGCTCGCGACAGATTTCCTCGAATGCCCCACCCATGAATTCGTCGAGGTTGGGCGCGATCTGATGCCGCCAAACCTCGGCGCCGAAACTTTGGGCGACACTGGAAAGGTTCGGCTGCACGAAACGGTACCAGAACGCGATCAACGGGTCGGCAATGAAGTAGCGGCGGTCGCGCTCCTTCGGGCTGGCGTCCATCGACTTGACGATGCGGATCAACCGCATGCGCTCCAGCTTCTCCAGGTATGGGCCCAGCGCCCTGGAGTCGCTGATCTCCCTGACTCTGCCGATGATATCTCCATGCTTGGTACATCCGTCGGCAATGGCGGCCAGGACACTTGCGTACCGGGAAACTTCCCGCAGCTCGGACTGCAGGAGCACCACCGGCTCATCGACCAGGCTGCCTGTCTGTGTCAGCAGCAGTCGGATGATGTTGGCCTGGAGCGTTGCTCCACGATCCAGGAGCTGCAGATAGAACGGTATTCCACCGAGCACGCTGGAGGTCACCAACTTATCCTCAGCCGTATAGCGGGGGACGAATTGCGACGCCTCGCGAAACGACAGGGGGGTCAGGTCCAGCGCCAGGGTCTTGCGCCCGTAAAGCGGATTGCGCTCGGCGAGCAGTTCCTCCATGTGAGAAATCATCGAGCCGCAGAGCAGGAGTTTCAGATTTCCCGTTCGAGCCGCTCCAGAATCCCAGAACTTCTGAATGATGGAGGGCAGGGCAGGATCAGCGTCGGCCAAATATGGGAACTCATCCAACACGACGACCAGGCTTGTATGGCGCTCGGCGGCGCGCGCCAGGTAGTGCAGCACTGCCAGCCAGTCGGCAATGCCGTTGAGGAGTTCGTCGGTTCCCAGAGCGCGAGCAATCTCGACCCTGAACGCCTCGAGATTCAAAGAGGAGGTGACCCGAGTGGCTTGATAGAATACGTGTGCCCCATCCTTGATGGCTTCCCGGATCAACGTGGATTTCCCGACACGGCGACGCCCGTAGACGACGGCGAGCGATGGGCGCGGCGAAGCAAGCTCTTCGCGCAGAAGGGTCAACTCGTTCCGGCGCCCTATGAACAATTGGGTGTCCCAAATAGCCTAATCGAAATTAGGCTAATGTGGATTAGGTTATTTGTCCAGCGGCCGTTGTACCCCCGCGGACCATCCGCATCCGGCCTGTCCGGAGGCGTGCGATTTGATAAATTCACAGAAATGTCGCAGAAGTGCGCTGAGATGTTACTGCGAGAAGTGTGGGTAACTATTTGGAATTACACAGAAAAATCAGCGTCGCCCCGATGATGGACTGGACCGA